>DAIPMC010000069.1:6946-14155 GCA_036768895.1 Prevotella sp.
ATGAAATCAAAGCAAATATACGCTTGATGGAATTTTTCAGATTGATGGGGCAATGTATAGCTTTTGTATCCATATAGATTGTAATAAAAAAGAGTGAAATAAGTTTTTTGTTCAAAGAAAGATTAAAAATACCGCTTATTTGTCTGGATAAAAACAGACTCTGGGAAATTATTATTAACTTTGCCAATAACTCACTACAAAACTGGTTGCACGAGAGCATGGAGGGGCAATCACTGATGTCAGAAACAAACAAGAAAACAAAATACTTTAAATTGATGAAACAAACAATATTATTCTGTGTATTTACATTCCTGACCATTCTGTCAGTTTCAGCAAAAGGAAAACGAGAATTGTGGCCAGACGGTACATCCATGGATGTATGGTTTTCTGATACAACCAAGATAGATGTAGGCCAACTTGGATCTCGTTATGTCATTACGGACTATGGAGTCAAAAATGACAGTACGATAATACAGACTTCTCAAATTCAGTCTGTGATTGACTTGGTAGCCCGAAGAGGGGGAGGAATCATCGTCATCCCTAAGGGAACTTTCCTTACCGGAGCTTTGTTCTTCCGTCAGGGAACAAATCTTTATCTTGAGGAAGGTGGAAGATTAAAGGGGAGTGATAGAATAGCCAATTTCCCTATTGTCAAAACTCGTATAGAAGGGCAGACCTGCTCCTATTTTTCAGCCCTGATCAATGCAGACGGACTCAACGGCTTTACGATTGCTGGCAAAGGGACGATTGACGGAAATGGTTTTAACTACTGGCAGGAGTTCTGGATTCGCCGGCATTGGAATTCTCAATGTACGAATAAGGATGCTATGCGTCCTCGACTGGTCTATATCTCCAACTGCAAGAATGTTACCCTTCAGGATATTCATCTGGTAAATAGTCCTTTCTGGACAAATCATATCTATCACAGTGATCATGTTCGTTACCTTGACTGCTATATTTATGCGCCTACTAACGGCCCTGTAAAGGCTCCCAGTTCGGATGCCATCGATGTTGATTTCTGTCATGATGTCCTCATTAATGGCTGCTATATGAATGTCAATGATGATGCTGTTGTCATGAAGGGAGGAAAAGGAACCTGGGCGGATAAGGATTCTACCAACGGACCGAATCGGAATATCCTGATAGAAAACTGTCATTACGGAACGGTTCACGGTTGTCTGACTTTAGGCAGTGAGAGTATCAATGATCATAATATCGTCCTTCGCAACTGCCATGCTGATGATGCGCGCCGCGTATTATGGCTCAAGTTGCGTCCTGATACTCCACAGCAGTATGGGTATGTGACTGTGGATGGTTTTACAGGAAATACGGGGGAATTCCTGGTTGTGCGCCCATGGAGTCAATTCTTCAAGCCTGAGCAGCGTGATGATATGCCGTTGAGCCGTTGCCATCATATTGTGATGATGAATATTCGGATGAATTGTAAGAATTTCTTTGATGTCGGCACGAGCGATAAATATCAGTTGGATCATTTCACTTTCCGGAATATTGATGTGACGGATGAAAAGAATGCCTTTGACCCTCATCTGATTCCAAATTCAATTGTTAAGAAAGTCGTAATCAACGGGAAGAAGTTTTAAAAGTCAATATTCTGGTCATTTCTAAAGTTGGTCAGGATACCTGTTTATACATATTATAATATATAGGTGATGATGAAGAAGAATATTTTATTTGGTTTTCTGTTATTGATGGGATTGTCTTCCGCAGCCCAGACTCTACGGAAGTTTACACTGAATATCACCCCTGACGGAACTTCCACTTTAACATGTTACCTACCTGAGCATCCTTCAGGAAGGGCTATCGTAGATTGTCCGGGAGGAGGATATACTCATCTGGCCATAGACCACGAAGGTTATGCGTGGGCTGATTTTTTCAATCAACGTGGCATCAGTTATTTTGTTCTGAAATACCGCTTGCCCCATGGTGATCGTACACTTCCTGTGGGTGATGCCGAGCATGCTATGAAAGTAGTCCGGGATTCTTCTGCCAGATGGCAGATTAATCCTTATGATGTGGGAATTATGGGATTCTCCGCAGGTGGGCATCTTGCTTCTACGCTCAGTACCCATGGTGATTATGCCGTACGTCCTGATTTCTCCATCCTTTTCTATCCTGTCATTACGATGGGAAAAGGCTGTCATCAGAGCTCAAAAGACAATTTTCTAGGGGAATCACCGGACGAACGATTGGTAAAGGATTTCTCCAATGAGTGTCAGGTACGAGTTCATCTGACTCCACCGACGGTCATCTTCCTGGCGAATGATGATGAAGGGGTGCCTCCTCTGCAGAATGGAGTGGCCTATTATTCTGCCATGAGGAGAGTGGGCAACGATTGTGCTTTGTATATTTACCCTACAGGAGGGCATGGCTTTGGATTCCATACAGCCTTTCCTTATCATAATCAGATGCTGAATGACCTGTCTTGTTGGTTGACGACTCATCCCAGTCCTCTTCAGGGGGCTATACGTGTGGCCTGTATCGGTAATAGTATTACGGAAGGCTTTGGTATAGATATGTCTTCTGAAAAAGGTTATCCTGCTGACTTGCAGAAAGATCTGGGAACAGGATATCTGGTAAAGAATTTTGGAATATCCGCACGTACCATGCTGAACAAAGGTGATCTTCCATATATGCATGAGCGTCAGTGGAAAGATGCGTTGGCCTTTCAGCCTCAGGTGGTTATCATTGGTTTGGGTACAAATGATTCCAAACCGGAGAACTGGCGTTATGGGAAAGATTTTAAAAAGGATATGCAGCAGATGATTGATTCACTGAAGATGCTTTCTACACATCCTGAAATTTATCTGGCTACACCTATTCCTGCTTTTAAGTCGACTTGGAATATCAATGACAGTGTGATTATAAAAGGTATTAATCCTGTTATCCGCAGATTGGCTAAGAAAAACAAATGCCGGTTTATAGACCTTCACACTGCTTATATGCCTTATGCCAGATTCCAGCAGAAAGACGGAATTCATCCTACTGCCAAGGGTGCAGAAAAGTTGGCGGAACTTATAGCAACTTCTCTGCAAGAGAAGCATTAATGGAACCGTTTGTGTCAATTATTGATATTTATCCTTTGCCGGTTACTTACCGGTAAAGGGTAAATGTCTTTTTAGTTAGTATATTCGAATGTCTTTTTGATATTCTATATGTTCTGGAGATATCAGAAGAGCCGGTTTATTTGAAATATTTCATTTTAACTTCCGAAGGAACGCCTCGAAGAGCTTTCTTGATGGCTTCCGGTTTGGTTTTCCCCCAATTATAGGGATAAACCACTTTAGGACGGATAAGCAATACCGCTTCACGCAACTGTTTCAGTGTCATTGTATAAGGTTGGTTACATGGAAGAAAGGCAATATCGATATGTTTCAGTTGTTTCATTTCCGGTATCAGTTCAGTATCGCCGGCTATATAAACGCGGAATCCATTGAAGTCAATGACATAGCCATTACCGACTCCTTTCTGATGAATCTTTCTGTATTTTTTCGTGATATTATAGGCAGGTACAGCATATATAGTGATTCCGTTTCCTAAGATGGCCTTTTGGCCGTTTGATATGTGCATCCCTTTATGATAATAACGATTCCAACTGCTTATATCCATAAGTATCTGCGTCTTAGTACCATCGGTTAAAGTCAGAATGCCGGATTTGTCAAAGTGATCATCATGCTTATGGGTTACAAGTATGTAGTCAGCTTTAGGTTTGTCAAAATATTCTACGATAGGACGAACGTTGCTGGCAACCGGATCTATTTCAAACTCAAGTCCATTATAGTTCATCTCCACAGAAGCATGCTTGATAGGAGTGATGATCAGTTTCTTCCCGTCTTTCATCTTGTAAGTATCAGCTTCAGAGGCTATTCTGTGACAGCTATCGGTCAGTATCCCTAACAGAAGCAGCAGAAAGCACAAGGGAAGTTGTTTTATGAGCCGTATCTCGTATTTCGTCATGATGGATTGAATTCTTATATTTTGTTTCAATGATTTTTGATTGACAGAAGTTTCTATGTCTTTTCCACTACAAAAATAGAAAAAATATTGTTGAGTTCAAAGATAGAATAGTTAAAAATGGGTTCATAGAAGGTTGAATCCATATATATTCTTTTTGTTATATTTGTTTTTTTTAAAATCTTGGTATCTGTCAAAATGGTAACTAATGATGTTTCAAATTGATATGATCAACTGATTTTCTTCTTAAAATTCAGTTGATTTAGCTTTATAATCTGTATTATTGAACAAAAAGAATAGTATTTGAACAAATGTACAATTTGTAATATAAGAAAGTTAAGTACTTTTGCAGCATTAAATACTATTAATCTATCATTAAGTAACTAAAAATTAAAGTCATGAGAACTATGTCTACAAAACAAATGAAAAGTATTTCGAAGTTGTATACTGAACAAATATTAATGTATCACTTTCAAATAAAATGAATGTCTGGTGGCGATATAATTGCGTTATGTTTGGAAATATAAGCATTCATTTTAGGGAAGGATAGATTTTATCAGATATAACAGAGACTCAAGAACCCTCTGGACAACTACTTGCTTAAAAAAACTTTCTAAACGCTAATTTTTGATTATCTTTGCACTCCGAAATTTAAACAAACTGAATTTTTGGAGACTCTTGAAAGCTGAAATCAAACCGGAGATCAGGCTAAAACAAATTCTGATTGATCTTCTGGCAAGAGACACATTGAACGATAATTAAAGTGAATCGTATAATAATTTTGATTAATAAAAAATCAGTAAGTCTATGAATTCAAGAAGTAGATTCAATTTCTATTTTCCTGTACTGGTGGCTTGTTTTGTATTTGTATGCTGTTTTATGTGTAGTAATTCAGTATATGCGCAAGTACAGCATCAGATTACAGGTACAGTTGTCGATGACCATGGTGATCCGGTTATCGGTGCTACTATTTCTGTGAGCGGAAAAGCTCTTGCAGTAACCGATTTGGATGGTGCTTTTCATGTATCAGCCAATCCCGGTGCCAAACTCTCCGTATCCTATATTGGTTTCAAACCTAAAAACTTTATAGCTAAGGCCGGCGGAATGCGTATCTCCCTGTCTTCTGATGTCAATCAGATACAAGAAGTTCAGGTGGTAGGTTATGGCGTTCAGAAGAAGGTCACCGTTACAGGTGCAGTTTCCAGTGTTTCCGGATCTCAACTGGCTGAAACTCCTACAGGATCCATTAACAATATGCTTGCCGGTGCCGTAACCGGTCTTTCTTCCGTACAGGTGAGTGGTGAGCCAGGTTCTGATGCTGCCACCATATATATCCGTGGTAAGGGGACTTTCAATTCATCTGGTCAGTCTCCCTTGCTGGAAGTAGATGGTGTAGAGCGTTCTTTCAATGATCTTAACCCGAATGATATAGAAAGCATTACGGTTTTGAAAGATGCTTCTGCTACAGCTGTCTATGGTGTACGTGGTGCAAATGGTGTCATCTTGGTAACGACCAAGCGCGGTAAGGAAGGCAAGGCTAAGGTTTCTTTCTCAACCAACTGGAGTATCGTTGCTCCGTCAAAGCCGTTGAAGTTGGCTAATTCATACGAGTATGCTACTTTCCGCAATATGCGAGATTTATATGACTTTACGCCTACAGCAACAAATCCGACTTTTACTCCGATTTTTTCAGATGCAGTCATCAATGCTTTCAAGACGCACAGTAATCCTATTCTTTATCCTGATCTGAACTGGGTTGATTTTATTCTGGACAAGACCTCACTTCAAACCCAGCATAACATGAATATTTCCGGTGGTACGAAAACTGCCCGCTACTTTGTTTCCGTGGGAGCCTTTACACAGGATGGTATGTTTAACAAACTGACACAGCCATACGATAACAACTACAGTTATCAGCGTTTTAACTATCGTGCCAATTTGGATTTGGATGTTACTTCCTCAACAACTCTGTCAATGAACTTGAGCGGTATTGTAAGCAATAAGCGTAATCCTCGCGGCTCTCAAGGGCCTACTGGATTCTTCAAAAATCTTTATTATGCTACTCCATTCTCCAGTCCAGGTATCATCGATGGCAAATATGTCGTTTTTGACGGAACTTCAAGTTGGTTGCCCTTCCAGGGGGCCACAGGCTCCAACTATTATGGAGTCGGTTATGACAAGGAAAGTGTCAATACCCTGTCTGTTGATATGATCTTGAATCAAAAACTCGATTTTATCACTAAAGGACTCTCTTTCAAATTGAAGGGATCCTATAACAGTTCATTCTCCTCTACTAAAGATTGTACTCAAGGCTTGCCAACTTATACCCCTGTTGTTACCACAAATACTGACGGGACACAGAATATTGCGTATAAGATGAATGGGTCACTGGATGTGATGAGTTATTCTGAGACGTATGGCAAAGGTCGTAACTGGTATATGGATGCCAGTATCAATTATGATCATAATTTCGGACTCAATCATATCGGCGCCTTACTCCTTTATAATCAAAGCAAGACTTATTACCCAGGTTCTTTTTCTTCTATTCCGACAGGCTATGTGGGATTGGTAGGACGTCTGGCTTACGACTGGAACAATCGCTATATGGCCGAGTTTGATTTTGGTTATAACGGTTCGGAAAATTTCGCCAAGAACAGGCGTTTCGGTAAATTTCCTGCAGTCAGTATTGGCTGGGTATTCACAGATGAACCTTGGCTCAAACCGATTACAAAGATCGTCTCTTTTGGTAAACTTCGTGTTACCTATGGTGTTGTAGGTAATGACAAGATAGGTGGGAAACGCTTTATGTATCTGCCTGATCCTTATTATGTCAATAACAGTTCCTTGTTGAACAGAGGTGGCTATGCATACGACTTTGGTATCAGCGGGGCTATCCAGAATGCAGCTTATGAGGCTTCCCGCAATAACCCGAATGTAACTTGGGAAAAAGCACATAAACAAAACTATGGTATTGACCTGCGCTTTTTCAAGGATAGACTGGGAACGACTTTTGATTACTATGTTGAGCATCGTGATCATATCTTGTTGTATGACCAGACTGCTCCGGACCTAATAGGATTTACCCTTCCAGCAGCCAATTTAGGAAAGGTGAAAAGTTGGGGTTATGAACTTTCCATTTCCTGGAATGATCGTATAGGCAAGGATATCAGTTATAATGTAGGACTTAACTTCTCTAATAATGAGAATAAAATTCTGGAAGAAAAGGAAGCACCTCAG
>DAIPMC010000070.1:0-14132 GCA_036768895.1 Prevotella sp.
TCTTTTCGGGGAAAAATTGAAATTAAAGTCCATTATTTCGCCTTTCTTGACAAAACAGAAAGCGGGAAAATAAGATGTTCTACCCATATAAAAGCTTTAATATACTACATATCAAAGTCTTATAAAAAAAGAAGACTAAAACAGGAAAAAAGTCTTTTTTTGTTGTAAAAAACAAACGGAAAAAGTCATTCATGGATTATTTCTTAAGGATGTACCTAAGAAAGCAACTATTATAAAAACAAATTCAACCCAAACCGAATAAAATTCGAATTGGGTTGAAGAGAAAGAATCTCATAAAAACAAACAGAATGATAAGATTCTTCAGAAATAAAATTCCACTAGAAAGATAAGCGAAGCACACAAAGGATAATCCCAGTATGCTATATATTAAGGTCAGGAGCCTTTTCTGCTCCCGGAGCTGCCTCAAATTTCACCATCTTATCAAATCCAAACATACCAGATACCAGAACATTTGGCATACGGCGGATAGTAACATTATAATCCTGTACCGCCTCATTATACTTCTGACGCGCTTCATTAATCCGATTTTCTGTTCCTTCAAGTTGAATTTGTAAGTCTTTAAAATTTTCACTTGCTTTCAGATCCGGATAACGTTCACTTACCATCATCAATTTCCCCAAAGCAGCACTCAATTCTCCCTGAGCAGCCTCAAATCGTTTCAATTTTTCAGGATTCAAGGATCCAGCGTCCAACGTAATCTGAGAAGCTTTAGACCGAGCCTCAGCTACTTCCTTAAAAGTAGAATTCTCATGCTTGGCATAAGCCTTAACTACCTTAGTTAAATTAGGCAACAAATCAGCTCTCCGCTGATACGTAGACTGCACATCAGCCAATGCTGTAGTAGCTGCCTCCTGCTTATTGACCATCCCATTATAAGCGCCAAAAGCCCACAAGGCAATAATCAACACAATGCCTACAATGATCCAAACACTTTTCTTTTTCATTATTTTCATTCCTTAATTAATTCATAAATATCTATAGTTACCAACCGCCACCAGAGCCTCCTCCGCCGAAACTGCCTCCGCCGAAACTACCTCCGGAAGAACCTCCTCCATCAAAGAAGTTGCCACCTCCTCCAAAGAAGAAGAAAGGTGGACCGTCATTATGGTCATGATGCTTTTTACGATGACGCAGAAAACGATTATTCGGAGATATCAGACCATATTGTTCCAAAAACCACATTACCAGCAAAAAACCCGGATAGCCAAAGAAAAGAAGAATCAGAAAGACCATAAGAAAAATATCCTTCCAGGAAGAGACCTCACCTTCATCCACCCTATCAATCCCCGTCTTGCCAGTTTTAAATTTATTATACATTGCCCTGCTAGTAGCTACGACAGCAGAATCAGGTCTACCCTGTTTCATATTCTGTACAATACAAGCACGACCGATATCATTACATTCTACATCCGTAAGATCACCTTCAAGTCCTTTTCCAGGAGCAATAAAATATTGATGATCTTGAACAGCAATAACAACTACCAATCCTCTGCGGTTTTTTTTATCTCCGACGCCATAGCGATTCCCCACATCCTGAGCCAGACGAAAAGCATCTCCATCCTTCACCCGATTAGCAATAATGAACACGGTCTGAATACCACATTGATGCTGTAGATCATACAGAATCCGATCCGCTTCAGTTTTCACCTCAGGATTCAAAATCCCATCTGGATCACACACATATTGCGTTCGATCCTGCAGATGTACCATTGGAATCTGGTCTGCCGTCCAAACTCTACCCCATATATAATAAGGTAGAACTGACAAGAACAGAATCAAGAACAAACGTGATACCTTACCATTCATATATTAAAGTTTTCTATTCATAAACCTCATCAATACCCAGCCCACTACTCTGATTATCTTCATTCAAGCAAGGATTATATTTTGCAGGAAGGTCAAACTTTGCCTTCTGACTATATGGGAGAGTCGGATCTGCATACACCTTCTTCATAAATATAGCCCAAATAGGGAGAGCCATCGTAGCACCTTGTCCCATCCTCATCAAATCAAAATGAATATCCCTATCTTCGCCTCCTACCCAGCAGCCACTTACCAACTGAGGGGTAAAACCCATAAACCAACCGTCAGAATTATTATTTGTGGTACCTGTCTTGGCACCTATCTGACCTGTAAAATGGAAATTATAACGTAATCTTCCGGCTGTACCACCATCAACGACTCCCTGTAAGAGTACAAGCATCTTATCAGCGCAATCAGCATTCAGGACCTCATTCATACGAGGTTGGAAACGCGCAATCACGTTCCCTTCATTATCTTCAATCCGAGATACAAACATCGGTGCGCAACGGATGCCATGGTTGGCAAAAGTAGAATAAGCGCTGACCATTTCAGCTACAGAAACTTCACAAGGTCCTAGGCAAAGTGCCATAGAAGGATAGATATCCGGATTATTAATTCCATAATCATGTAGAAGGGAGACAAACTGATGGGGATTCAACTTACTCATTAAATAAGCAGAGATCCAGTTATTTGATTGAGCTAAACCCCATTTCAACGTAACCATTTGTCCATATCTTGCATGACTTGAATTACGGGGAGTCCACCAACTATCTCCTACTCGATAAGACTGTTGGCGATTAGGTGCCTTATCACATGGGGAGAATCCATTTTGCATCGCCAAAGAATAGAGAAAAGGCTTAATAGTCGATCCGACCTGCCGGCGGCCACCTGTTACCATATCATACATGAAATGAGTATAATCGATACCACCCACATAAGCTTTTACAGCTCCCGTTTTAGGATCCATACTCATGAACCCAGCCCGAAGAAACTTCTTAAAATAACGAATAGAATCAATAGGAGTCATCGTTGTATCCAGATCACCATGATAAGAAAACACCGTCATATCAGTCGGTGTACGGAAAGAACGCCTGATTTCCTGAGGTGAAGCTCCTTCTTTTTTCAATACACGATAACGGTCACTTTGGACAACAGATCTATTCATGATAGACTTGATCTGCGCATAGGTCAACTGATTAGAGAAAGGCGAACTTGGCTTATGTTGATTTTCCTTATTAAAAGCAGGCTGTAAGAAATTTGCGATATGCTCATAGACAGCCTCTTCTGCATATCTCTGCATACGAGAATCAATCGTTGTAAATACCTTCAGTCCATCAGTATACACATTATAAGGTGTCCCATCCTTTTTAAAATTCTTGTTACACCATCCATACAAAGGATCACTTGCCCATGCAATAGAGTCAAGCACATACTGATTATGATTCCATGCCGGATAATCATCCAATTGCGGGCGCTTAGCCATCATATACTGGCGTAAGAATTCACGGAAATAAACAGCAGTGCCATCCTTGTGGTCAATGCGATGAAAGTCCAACACCAGAGGCTGTGTACTTTCTTCCTCATAATCTGAAGAAGAAAGATAGCCAGCCTTAACCATCTGTTGAAGAACCACATTTCGCCTCTGCCTGCATCGTTCAGGATACCTGACAGGATTAAAATAAGAAGGATTCTTACATAGTCCAATCAGAGTTGCAGATTCATCAAGAGTCAAATCTTTTGGCTCTTTATTAAAATACACATTAGCGGCCGACTTTATACCGACAGCATTATGTAAAAAGTCAAAATAATTTAAATAAAGGGCTATGATTTCCTCTTTGGTATAATAACGCTCCAACTTGATTGCAATAACCCATTCTATTGGCTTCTGGAATAAACGCTGGGTGGTACTTTGGGCCGTCTGAGAATACAACTGTTTAGCCAACTGTTGGGTAATTGTGGAACCACCACCAGCATTTTGTTCTCCCAATATTCCTCTCTTGACGATTGCTCTTCCAAGAGCTTTGAAATCAATACCTGAGTGCTGATAGAAACGTATATCCTCTGTTGCGACCAAAGCATGAACCAGATGGATAGACATCTTGGAATAAGGAATGACGATTCTGTTTTCCTTATTCAGATTCCAAGTTCCCATCACTTTCCCATCAGCAGAATATACTTGCGTAGCATAACGGTTAATCGGATTTTGAAGATCTTCCAGATTCGGCATATATCCTATCCAGCCAAACCAGATTGCAATAAAGCCGAAAGCAGAAAAAGCCACTATAGCAACTAATGCGATCCAAAGAAAATGTATAAATTTCTTTCTCATTATGAATGATTCTCTGTTGATGTTCACCGTGCAAAAATACAATTATTTTCTGAATAATCCATAAACAGTCAAAAATAATAGTATGTAAAAAGACGAATCAAGCTATATGATTCAAAGAAATTATCAATTCTGTTTTTTTCTCATATATTTCAGTAAACATTCTGTTTTCTAGGAAATATTTTCTATCTTTGCAAAGAAAGGATTCAGTCTATTATTCAGACCACCTTGTATCCTTTTTAAATATTATGTCAGATAAGATGCCAATAGCAATCCGAAAGTAATGATTCAAAATCAATATACGAATAAACGATTGTTAAACTTGTCCATAATCAATCTCAGGAATGATTTCATTGACAAGAGACATAATGAACTTTCTCTTTTTAAATACACCACTTCTAAAATCATCTTCTTAAAAAGAGAGCATTCCGAACACAAAGAATTTTTATATTTATATCCCAAAATATTTTTGATATAATGGAGAAACATAATTTTGTAACCATTGCAGACCTTTCAAAAGAGAAGATATTATACCTTCTCCAAATGGCACATGAATTTGAGAAACACCCTAACAGAGAAATTCTCAAAGGTAAAGTCATTGCAACATTGTTCTTTGAACCTTCAACGCGTACACAATTGAGCTTCCAAACCGCTGCTAATCGGCTGGGGGCACGTGTCATAGGCTTCTCTGATGCTAAAACATCAAGTACAACAAAAGGAGAAACCCTAAAAGACACTATTTTGATGGTTAGCAACTATGCTGATGCTATTGCTATGAGGCATCACATTGAAGGAGCAGCACAATATGCCAGTGAGATAGCTCCAGTTCCCATCATCAATGCAGGTGATGGAGCACACATGCATCCTTCTCAATGCCTTCTGGACCTTTATTCCATTTATAAGACCCAAGGGACATTGAAAAATCTGAACATTTATCTTGTCGGAGACCTGAGATACGGTCGTACCGTCCATTCTCTGATCATGGCAATGAGACATTTCAATCCGACATTTCACTTTATAGCTCCCAAGGAACTCGCTATGCCTGACGAATATAAATTGTACTGTAAAGAACATGGTATAATTTTTCAGGAGCATACCGCCTTCAATGAAAAGGTTATAGCTGATGCCGACATACTTTATATGACAAGGGTTCAGAAAGAACGATTCAGTGATTTGATGGAATATGAAAAGGTCAAGAATGTATATCGGTTGACTAATGAAATGCTCAAAACAGCGAAACCAAACATGAAAGTGATGCACCCGCTGCCGCGAATCAATGAAATTGCCTACGATGTAGACTCCAATCCACATGCCTACTATATCCAACAAGCCAAGAATGGACTCTACGCCCGTGAAGCCATATTCTGCTATTGCCTGGGTATATCCCTTGACGATGTCAAAAATGACCATACTGTCATAGAAAGCAAATATTAATATTCAACGCTAAATTCAAAATGTCATGGCAAAAAAGGAAATGTTAGTAGCCGCAATTAAAAACGGTACGGTAATCGATCATATTCCAGCAGATAAAACATTTCAGATCGTCAATCTGCTGAAACTCCAAAACTTCCGATCTCCTGTGACGATCGGATGTAACATTCCTTCCAAGAAATTAGGAAAGAAAGGGATCATCAAAGTCTCAGGAAAATTTCTCTCAGATGACGAGATCAACCGTCTGGCTGTACTGACTCCAAATGCTGTTGTAAACACCATCAAAAACTATGAAGTCGTAGAAAAAAGGAAAGTAGAATTACCAAACACATTACGTGGAATCATCAAATGCAATAATCCAAAATGTATTACAAACAACGAGCCTATGGAAACGGTATTCAACGTTGTAGATAAAGATAGAGGTGTCGTAAAATGTCACTATTGCGACAAAGAACAGGAAATAGAGAAAGTTAAACTCCTATAAAAAAGTTTGTTTTTGATTGCAGAATGCTTCAAAAAAACACCTTAAAGTTTGGATAAGTAAGAATGAATGCCTAAATTTGCAAATCACTTTTTAGGCAAAAGGTTTTTAATTTTAAAATAACACTGTACACAATGGAAAGGGATCAAGAGATTTTTGACCTAATTGAAAAAGAGCACCAGCGTCAGCTCAAAGGGATGGAGTTGATTGCATCAGAAAACTTTGTTAGTAACGAAGTGATGAGTGCCATGGGCTCCTATTTAACCAACAAGTATGCCGAAGGTCTGCCAAGCCACCGGTACTATGGTGGATGCCAAGTCGTAGATCAGGTAGAAGACTTGGCACGTGAACGTGTAAAGAAGGTCTTCGGTGCAGAATTCGCCAATGTCCAACCACATTCCGGCTCACAAGCAAATGCTGCTGTCCTTCTTGCATGTCTGAAGCCGGGTGATACTTTTATGGGGCTTAATCTCGCTCAAGGCGGCCACTTATCCCACGGAAGCGAAGTAAACACCTCTGGAATACTCTATCACCATATCGGGTACAACTTAAATCGAGAAACCGGTCAGGTAGATTATGATGAGATGGAGAAACTGGCATTAAAGTATAAGCCAAAATTGATTATTGGCGGAGGATCAGCATACAGTCGTGAGTGGGACTATGCTCGTATGCGGAAAATCTGTGATGAGGTTGGTGCCCTTTTTATGGTTGATATGGCTCACCCTGCCGGACTCATTGCTGCAGGCCTATTGAAAAACCCGGTGAAATATGCAGATATTGTTACTACCACTACACACAAGACACTCCGTGGTCCTCGTGGCGGCGTTATCTTAATGGGCAAGGATTTTGATAATCCATGGGGGCTAACTACCAAAAAGGGAGTTATTAAGAAGATGTCATCCCTTATTAATTCAGCAGTATTCCCAGGTATACAAGGTGGTCCTCTGGAACATGTGATTGCAGCTAAAGCTGTAGGATTCCATGAGAATCTCCAACCTTCATGGAAGGAATATGCGACACAGGTCAAGACAAATGCTTCTGTATTGGCAGATGATATGATTCAACACGGTTTCGATGTTGTAAGCGGTGGCACTGACAACCATTCTATGCTCATTGATTTCCGTTCAAAATATCCAGATCTCACCGGAAAAGTAGCAGAGAATGCTCTTGTTGCAGCAGACATTACAGTCAACAAGAATATGGTTCCTTTCGACACACGGAGTCCTTTCCAGACTTCAGGTATCCGTCTGGGTACAGCTGCTATGACAACCCGTGGTGCCAAAGAAGACATGATGCATCTTATTGCTGACTTAATTGACGAAGTCTTGAAAGACCCGGAAAATGATCAAGTAGTTGCCCGAGTTCGCGAGAAAGTCAATCTCACAATGAAAAAATATCCTTTATTTGCTTATTAATTCTGACAATGAATAGGAGATAGAAATCAACCTATCCGTTGCAATTTATAAAAGCCTCTGAATTCCAAAATTCAGAGGCTTTATTTTTCGCCATTATCCCTTCATCTCACTGTAATATGAAAACAGCCCTGGTTGATCTCATACTTGATAAAACAGCGGTTATGCTTATGCATATCATTAAGGACCTCACTAAGCACCCATTTTAAAGTATCGTTTCTCACTTTCCGGCGATTCTCACCCGGAGCCTCGACCGTACGATAACGGTTATAACTCACATCAAAAGTAGTACCATACATGTGACAGGAATGCTGAGTGGCATTCCCATTATGACTTCGCAAGTTAAGAACATCTTCCTTACTTCTCATCACACTTGTTACAATAATCTGATGTAAAGGAATATTCTTTAGTTGCAAACTATCATAATAGCTCTGCCCTATATCCTGTAACAGGACTGCGGCTCGTGGGACAAGATAAGGAATACTGGAATGAAGAGGCTCTATGTAAAAATAAGGATTACTTCCCACATAGACCAGTCTCCCCTTTTCCCTAGCTGCATCTTTTCGGTTCTCTACCGGTTTTACACCTAATCTGCCAGCAGCAACAAGTTGAACATCATTCTCATCAGAAAAAGTGTTCTGAAAATCGGGTACACTGATTATACGATGTTTTGCCAATGAACCGTCCGCATTGAAAAACACTGTAAATGCAGCTAAATCGTCAGGTAAATATGAGACACGATTTACCTGATCCTGATCTGAAGGATGATGATCAGCACTATCTTGAAGAACAAAAGGTTGAATATTTTCTTTTATGGAATCTCCACCCTCTTTTTTATTCTGTCCTGAGCGCGCAACTCCAGGAAATATTAATCTTACCAAGAACAAAAGTAATACGACAGTCATAAAAACTTTCGTATATTCCCTTTTTGAAACTTTCATCTTAACCCTACGAATATTTTGTTACAAAAGTACAAAAAAGATGAAATATTAAGGAGTAGTTTCACTATTTTTTTGTAACTTTGCAGTGTTATCATAAGGTAAAAACAGTTAAATAACAACATTGATAGAAAAGCATATCGTTTTAGAGGATGTTGATCCTGTTATATTCTACGGTATCAATAATTGTCATCTTCAGATGTTTAAATCGCTCTTCCCAAAATTACATATTACGGCAAGAGATAATGTTATTTGTATCCTCGGTGACGAGGAAGATTTAGCAAAAGCTGAAGAAGACTTGAGAAGCATGCAAAAGCATGTATTAAAATACAATACCATTGAAGACGAAGATATTCTGGATATAGTAAGAGGCAACAAGACCAGAGAGGAAAGTGCCAAGGGTGTACTAATCTATAACATCTCCGGCAAGCCTATCAAGAGCAGGAGTGAGAACCAGCAAAAATTGATAGACTCCTTTGAAAAAGATGACATGGTGTTTGCAGTAGGACCTGCCGGCACCGGGAAGACTTATCTCAGTGTGGCTTTAGCTGTAAAAGCATTAAAAGAAAAAACCGCCAAGCGAATTATCCTCAGTCGTCCAGCTGTTGAAGCAGGAGAAAAATTAGGTTTCCTTCCTGGAGATATGAAGGATAAGATTGATCCCTATCTTCAACCCCTTTATGATGCCTTGCAAGATATGCTCCCTGCTGCAAAATTACAGGATATGCTAGAAAAGCATATCATACAGATTGCACCTTTAGCCTTCATGAGAGGAAGAACACTCAGCGATGCAGTAGTAATTTTAGATGAAGCTCAGAATACGACACCTCAGCAAATCCGGATGTTCCTTACGAGAATGGGATGGGACACCAAAATGATTATTACAGGTGATCTGACCCAGATAGACCTTCCGAGAGAACAAAGAAGCGGTCTGAAAGAAGCTCTGAAAATATTAAACGGGATTAAAGGTATTTCCGTAGTCTGCTTAGAACCAAAAGACATTATAAGACATAAACTGGTCACACGGATTGTCAATGCTTATGCAGCCTATGACCAAAAAGTAGAAGAAATGAAAGCTGTACGAAAAAGAGAATGTCGCATTCCTTACTTCGACTCAGATATCAAGACAAAAAACTGAATAAGAATTTTCGGTAGAGACTGAATTTCTGATCAATGAGAGCAAAGACTTTTATGCGGTTGTTAGTTTAAACTTATATATAATGAAAGCTTTAACCAGAACTGATTTCCATTTTAATGGACAGAAGAGTGTTTATCACGGAAAAGTACGTGACGTGTACAACATTAATGATGATTTAATCGTAATGGTCGCTACAGACAGAATCTCAGCTTTTGACGTTGTACTACCGAAGGGTATTCCTTTTAAGGGGCAAGTGCTGAATCAGATAGCTGCACGATTCTTAGATCTTACCAAGGACATCTGCCCAAACTGGAAACTTGCTACTCCTGACCCAATGGTAACAGTAGGTCTGAACTGCAAGGGATTCCCTGTAGAAATGATTATCCGCAGTATTCTTACCGGTAGTGCCTGGCGTGCCTATAAAGAAGGATGCCGAGAACTATGTGGTGTCAAGCTCCCAGATGGCATGAAAGAAAACCAGCGTTTCCCCGAACCTATTATCACCCCGACAACAAAAGCAGCTACAGGCCATGATATGAATATCTCCAAAGAGGAGATCATTAAGCAAGGTATCGTCTCTGAAAAAGATTATGCAATCATTGAAGACTGGACCAGAAAACTTTTCAACCGAGGCCAGGAGATTGCCGCGAAACGAGGTTTGATCCTTGTAGATACGAAATATGAGTTTGGCAAGCACGGTGATGAGTGCTATCTTATTGATGAAATTCATACACCTGACTCCAGCCGTTATTTTTATGCTGACGGCTATCAGGAGAAATTCGAAAAAGGTGAACCGCAAAAACAACTTTCTAAAGAGTTCGTACGCCAATGGCTTATTGAACATGACTTTATGAACGAGCCTGGACAAAAGATGCCTGAATTAACAGACGAATTTGCAGAAAAAGTCAGCGAACGATATATAGAGCTTTATGAACATATCATTGGTGAAAAATTCGATAAAGCTGCTGAAGAAGGTAATATTGCAACGCGTATAGAAAAAAATGTGAAGTCTTATCTGGCTTCTCGCAAATAATAATGATTAGATACCCGGAGTGCTTTATTCTTGCGCCCCGGGTTTTATAATCTCTTAAACAAACCATGTATCAGCAAGAAAAAATCAAGCCCTATGGGAGAAAAGGAGAAAAGGGGCAACTCGTAGAGGAGATGTTTGATCATATTGCTCCTACCTACGACACCCTGAATCATCGACTATCCTGGGAAATCGATAAAGGCTGGAGAAAGAAAGCTATCCAGAAACTTGTGCCCTACTGCCCGGAAAAAATACTGGACATAGCAACTGGCACAGGTGATTTTGCTATCCTTGCAGCTAAGATGCTTCATCCTCAAATCCTTATCGGAGCTGACATTTCAGAAGGCATGATGCAGGTCGGGCGCAAAAAAGTGTCTAAAGAGCATCTGAAAGACATCATTTCCTTCAAGAAAGAAGATTGCATGAATCTTTCCTTCGAAGATAATACTTTCGATGCGGTTACAGCTGCTTTCGGAATCCGAAATTTCCAGAACCTGGATCAAGGATTAAAAGAAATGTGCCGGGTACTAAAAAAAGGTGGACATCTGAGCATCGTAGAACTCACCGAACCGGTGTCTTTCCCGATGCATCAACTCTTCAGAATCTATTCCCATACCGTCCTACCCGTCTATGGAAAACTCATTTCAAGAGATTCTTCAGCCTATCACTATCTTACGAAGACAATAGAGGCTTTTCCACAAGGAGAGTCCATGATGAAAATATTAAAGAAAGCAGGATTTTCAGAAACTGGATTTCAGCGACTTACGTTCGGTATCTGCACCCTCTATTTTGCAAAAAAATAATGACAGACGAAGCATCAATTCAAGATATGTAATAAAAAGGACAGGTATAATGGATAAATATGGACTAATAGGCTACCCTTTGGGGCACTCTTTTTCAAAGAATTATTTCAATGAAAAGTTTCACAATGAATGTATTGATGCACAATACATTAATTTTGAGATTCCTGACATCGGGGACCTGCCGGAAATTATTGATTCCAATCCGGAATTAAAAGGTTTTAACGTTACGATTCCCTACAAGGAAAAAGTAATCAGTTATTTAGATTATATCAGTCCTGAAGCACGCGCCATCGGTGCCATTAATGTCGTAAAGATTGAACATAAAAACAATGATGTCATTCTGAAAGGTTACAATAGTGATGTGATTGGCTTTACAAAAAGTATTGAACCACTTTTAGAAAAATTTCATAAGAAAGCACTGATCCTTGGAACCGGAGGAGCTTCCAAAGCCATCAATTATGGATTGAAATCCTTAGGACTGGAAAGTCTTTTTGTCTCACGTTATCAGCGTCCAGGCATGATACAGTACGAGCAAATCACTCCTGAGATGATCCAAGAATATAATGTGATTGTCAATTGTACCCCAGTCGGTATGTATCCTCAAGTGGATACCTGTCCCCAACTCCCCTATAAAGCTATGAGCACCCATAACCTTCTATATGATTTGATCTATAATCCAGATGAGACCTTGTTTATGAAAAGGGGAAAGGAAAAGGGCGCAAGCGTCAAAAACGGTCTGGAAATGCTACTCTTACAGGCCTTTGCTAGTTGGGAATTCTGGAATGGTAAAGAATGATGCTTCCGATTCTGCCCTCCTTTATCCCAAAAGCTTGTAGTATACCTATAACGAAATGGAGAACAGTCGCTCAAACCCAAAAAGGAGAATAAGAAACAAATATTCAACAATATAATAAAAGAATTACTGAAAATAATGAAAAACCGTTATATGATGCGTGGTGTCTCTGCTGCAAAAGAGGATGTACACAATGCCATTAAAAATATTGATAAGGGTGTCTTCCCCAATGCCTTTTGTAAGATCATACCAGATATTCTAGGTGGCGATCCTGACTATTGCAATATCATGCATGCAGACGGAGCAGGGACAAAATCATCTCTAGCTTATCTTTATTGGAAAGAAACAGGCGATTTAAATGTCTGGAAAGGAATTGCCCAAGATGCCATAGTCATGAACACGGATGACTTGCTCTGTGTGGGAGCCGTCGATAACATTCTGGTATCCAGCACTATCGGAAGAAACAAGATGCTCATTCCTGGCGAAGTAATCTCCACAATCATCAATGGAACAGATGAGATACTGGCAGAAATGAGAAAGATGGGAATCGACATCTGGCCCACAGGAGGAGAAACAGCCGACGTGGGTGATCTGGTACGAACCATTATCGTAGACTCTACCGTGACCTGCCGTATGAGACGAAAGGATGTCATAGACAATGCCCATATCCGTCCAGGTGATGTCATTGTAGGACTGAGTTCCACCGGAAAAGCTACCTATGAAAAAGAATATAATGGTGGAATGGGCAGTAACGGACTGACCAGTGCACGTCATGACGTATTCGCGAAATATCTTGCTGATAAATATCCGGAGAGTTTTGACCACGCCGTTCCTCAAGAACTGGTATATAGTGGCAAATACAGATTAACGGATTCCGTTGAGGGAGTTCCAGTAAATACAGGCAAATTGGTTCTTTCCCCTACACGAACCTACGCTCCGATCATCAAAAAACTCCTTACAGAACTTCGCCCGGAAATTCATGGTATGGTACATTGCACGGGAGGCGCACAGACTAAAGTACTCCATTTTGTTGGTGAAGACTGTAAAGTCGTGAAAGATCATCTATTCCCTGTACCTCCCTTGTTTAAAATCATTCAGGAATGTAGTGGTACAGATTGGAAAGAAATGTACCAAGTATTCAATATGGGTCACCGTATGGAGATTTATGTACGTCCGGAAGTAGCAGAAAAAGTCATCGCTATCAGTAAGTCTTTTGGTGTCGATGCTCAAGTCATCGGTCATATAGAGAAAGGAACACGTAGTCTGACCATTCAATCTGAATTTGGAAAATTTGATTATTAAGTCAAATTGATTCATAAGACTGATTCAAAAAGAATCCATTATTTTCACTCTATAAATTAAGTTTAAGAAGATAAGAAGCATAATGGCTGAAACAAACAGTATATTAGAAAAACTTGAAGGACTGGGAAACCGATTCAAAGAAATCAGCACACTCATTACTGACCCTTCTGTCATTGCAGACCAAGCCCGCTATGTCAAGTTGTCCAAAGAATATAAGGAACTGGAAGAGATCATGCAAGCACGCAAGAAATACGTTGCCTGTCTGAATGCAATCCAAGAAGCTAAGGATATTCTTTCTAATGAAGATGATCCTGAGATGAAAGAAATGGCCCGGCAAGAATTACAGGCTAATGAAGAACTCCAGCCCAAACTTGAAGAAGAAATAAAACTGGACCTCGTTCCGAAAGATCCGGAAGACGGCAAAAACGTACAGATGGAAATTCGTGCAGGTACAGGTGGTGATGAAGCCGCTCTGTTCGCGGGAGACCTTTTTAATATGTACAAGAAGTACTGTGACAAAAAAGGATGGAAAGTCAGCATCATGAGTTTTTCGACAGGATCTGTCGGAGGATACAAGGAAATTGTCTTTTCGGTCAGTGGCGACAATGTCTATGGTACTCTGAAATATGAAAGTGGTGTCCATCGGGTGCAGCG
>DAIPMC010000002.1:0-6664 GCA_036768895.1 Prevotella sp.
ATCGGCAAAAGCTCTCAGGACAATCCAGCAGCAGGACCTCCCCCGGATTGATCCGCAGCGTAGAGTCTTGGGCGTTATACGACCGACTGCCGAGATCATAGGCAAACTTACCCATAATAATCATGTAGGACTTCTGGCTACTGAAGGAACCGTGGCCAGCCATAGTTATGATTTGGAAATACAGAAGTTCTGGCCTGATATTAAAGTTACAGGGGTAGCTTGTCCTTTCTGGGTACCTCTCATTGAATATGGGGAAGCGAATAGCCCCGGCGCAGACTATTTCGTGAAAAGACGTATTGAAAAACTGATGCAGCAGGATCCTTTGATTGATACGATTATCTTAGGATGTACACATTACCCCTTGCTGATGCCGAAGATTTCGAAGTATATTCACCCTACTGTTCGTCTGGTGCCGCAAGGAGATTATGTGGCGACCAGTCTTGTAGATTACCTGAAGCGTCATCAGAAGATGGATCAGATGTGTACGAAGCGGGGGACTTGCCTCTATTATACTACTGAAAATCCGGAAAAGTTCAAGGGTAGTGCTCAGATTTTCTTAAAAGACGAGGTCCCTGTAAATCATATTGATCTGGAATAATACTTTCCTGGAAATCAAGGCTGAACAGACCGTATTTCTTTTGAGAAGGATATCTGTTAAGAATAAGATTACGCTTGTTCTTCTTACCTTGGGTGGAATTTTTATTAAATGTAATATCAGTAAAAAGATTATATTATGCGAGAAACAAGACAAAACCGTATAGCCAGACTTCTTCAGAAGGAGTTGGCAACACTTTTTCAAGAACAGACCCGTAGGGCACATGGTATCTTGATCAGTGTGACGAATACGAAGATCAGTCCTGATATGAGTATTTGTACGGCTTACCTTTCTATCTTTCCTTCTGAAAAGGCAGATGAAATCGTGAAGAATATCCGTGCAAACGAAAAAACGATTCGCTTTAACTTGGGGACGCGTGTCGGTAAGCAATTGAGGATTATTCCGGAGTTACGCTTCTTCCTTGATGATACGCTGGATTATCAACAGCATATTGATGAAATCCTGAGTAAAAATTAGTCATTGAGTTTTATTATCCGAAGGGTAGCTTTACATGCAGGATTTATGCATCCGTTGTTCATAGTTGTCGTTATGAGAATATATTGCTGTCCGGTCAGTTCTTGATTTATCAGTATGAATTTTCCTTTTTTCATAGCTCGAAGATATCTTTTCTCAAAGAAGAGTACTCATGCCATAAATATTATCAGTGGTATCAGTGTCTTGGGAGTAGCAGTAGCTACAATGGCTATGGTTATCGTTCTGAGCGTGTTCAATGGTTTCCATGACCTTGTAGCATCGTTGTTTACTAATTTCGACCCACAGTTGGAAGTTGTTCCTGTGATGGGGAAAACGGCTCCCGCTGATGATCCTGTTCTTACTCAGATCCGTAAACTCCCACAAGTTGAGGTGTCTACTGAATGTGTGGAAGATCAGGCACTTGCAATCTATCATAATAAGCAGGCCATGGTAACCATCAAAGGAGTGGAAGATAATTTCCCGCAGTTATCCCATATTACAGATATCCTTTATGGCAATGGTAATTTTGAACTTCATGCTGCAAACTTGCAATATGGTATATTAGGTATACAACTTGCTCAGCAACTGGATGCCGGGGCTGACTGGGACGGCTATATGAAGATATATGCCCCGATAAAAGAGGGACAGGTGGATATGATGAATCCAGCCAGTGGATTTGTAGTTGATTCTGTTATCTCTCCAGGCGTGATATTCTCTGTGAAACAGGCAAAGTATGACAATAATTATATTTTAACTTCTATTGCCTTTGCCCGTAATATGTTCGGTCAGCAGGGAATGCTTTCTGCATTGGAACTTCGATTGAAACAGAATTCTGATCTTGAAGCTGTAAAGAAGGATATACAGAAAATTGCTGGGAAAAAATACCGGGTCCTTGACCGTTTTGAACAGCAAGATGATACTTTCAAGATTATGACCGTGGAGAAATTGATGGCCTATCTTTTCCTGACATTTATTCTTGTCGTGGCTTGTTTTAACATCATCGGTTCTTTATCCATGTTGATTATTGATAAAAAAGAAGATGTCGTAACTTTACGTAATCTTGGAGCAAATGACAAGCAGATAGTACGTATCTTCCTTTTTGAAGGCAGATTGATTTCTCTTATTGGTGCAATTGTAGGAATTGGACTCGGCTTGCTTCTTTGCTGGTTGCAACAGACTTATGGTTTTGTTTCACTCGGACAATCTGCCGGCTCATTCATTGTAGATGCTTATCCGGTAAGTGTCCATTATACGGATATCTTTTTGGTCTTTCTAACAGTAATCGCAGTAGGATGGCTTGCAGTATATTATCCGGTAAGGTATTTGAGTAAGAAACTATTGGGCTGATCAGACTGAATCCTGTGTTTTCTGGATTATTGTCAGTCCGTCTCTGATAGGGAGAATGACTTCTTTTGTACGATGATCCGCTGCAACATAATCGTTAAAGTGACGGATACCTGTGGTCTGTGCGTCTTTTTCGTATCGTGGGTCTATAACATGCCCATCCCAAAGTGTGTTGTCCGCAAGGATAAAACCTCCAGGGCATAGAAGGTTCATAATCGTATCGTATGTTTCAATATAGGTGCGTTTGTCACCGTCAATGAAGGCCATGTCAAAGATGACTCCCAGTTTGGGAGCTTCTATATTTGCGTCTCCGATACGAAAATGAATTTTGTCAGCTACCGGTGAGTTCTCTATCCATGGACGGGTAAAATCTTCTATCTCGTCATTGATCTCAAAGGTATATACCATTCCATCTCTCGAAAGCCCTTCTGCCATGCAGATTGCACTATAACCACTGAAAGTCCCGACCTCGAGAATGTTTTTTGGACGAATCATTTTGACAAACATTTTCAGCATCCGCCCTTGCAGGTACCCGCTTGCCATCCGCCCATGTAGAGTATGGATATTCGTTGCACGCCAGAGACGATAAAGGTAATCACCCTCTGGTTCACTATGCTCCTGAATATATTGGTCTAGAAGATAGTCTTCTGGCTTTTCATCATTGGGATTGGAAAATGGAGCAGTTTCTTTCTGGTTTGATCTTGTCATTTTGATAGGCAGAAAGGCCTTGATAGTGTTATTATGCGAAGAATATTATTTTTCTTTCGTAGAGAGGATCCCGGCTATAGCCAGATCATATCCGGCAAGGCCAAAGCCGCAGATCGTTCCAAGGCATGCACAACTGATCATCGATTTGTGCCGATACTCTTCTCTTTGAAAGACGTTTGAGATGTGCACCTCAATGACTGGACATTTCAAGCTGCGGATGCAGTCCTGCAAGGCAATACTGGTATGCGTATAAGCACCTGCATTGAGTATGATGCCATCGTAGGAGAATCCTGTTTCCTGCATCTTGTCAATCAACTCTCCTTCAATATTGCTTTGATAATAGTCTATCTGGATCTCCGGATATTTTGCCTTAAGTTCCGGCAGATAACTCTCAAAGGAGTTATGCCCGTAGATTCCAGGTTCTCTTATGCCTAAGAGATTTAAATTGGGACCATTGATGATTTGTATTTTCATATTCAAAAATAAGTTGTATCTTTGTTCATAAAAAGGATCTTAGACTGCAAATATAGCGAAAAATCCTGAAATGATCAGTCGGGGAGATAAAAACTATTGAAGTTTGGAAATGGAAAAGAATCTTTCTTTAGAGATGATGAAAGGCTATCAGAGATATCTTAAACTCGAAAGAAGCTATTCCCCTAATACGGTAGAAGCTTACCATCGGGATGTCCTCCTGCTGCTTGATTTCTTGAAAAAGAGAAAGGTAAATCCCATAGATGCACAACTTGAAGATCTGGAGCAATTTTCGGCCGGTTTACATGACTTGGGTGAAGCTCCTCGCTCTCAGGCACGGATATTGAGTGGGGTACGCTCTTTCTATCATTATTTGCAAATGGAAGGTTATCTGAAAGATGATCCTTCCGAACTGCTGGAATCTCCTCAACTGGGTGAACATTTACCTGAATACCTGACTACTGAGGAGGTAGATCAACTGGAAGCTTCCATTGATCTCAGCAGGTGGGAGGGGCAACGCAATAAAGCTATTATTGAAGTCTTGTTTTCTTGTGGCCTGCGTGTATCAGAACTGGTTAATCTGCAACTTTCCAATTTGTATCTGGATGAAAAGTTTGTCAGAGTGATAGGCAAAGGAAATAAAGAACGCCTGATTCCTATTTCAGATGCTGCTATCAAAGAACTGAATCTTTGGTTTTATGACCGTCGTCAGATGGATATAAAACCCGGTGAAGAAAGTTATGTCTTCTTGAATCGCCGTGGACATCATTTAACTCGTGTAATGATTCTTATTATGATTAAGAAACAGGCGCGTGAAGCCGGGATACAAAAAACGATTTCCCCGCATACGCTTAGGCATTCCTTTGCCACCGCATTACTGAAAGGAGGGGCTGATCTGCGTGCTATTCAGGCTATGCTTGGACACGAAGATATCGGGACAACTGAAATATATACCCACCTTGAGACATCAGATCTGAGAAGAGAAATCCTGGAGCATCACCCAAGGAACCAACGACTTTCACATCCTGACCGGAAAATGGATAAATAATCTACTATATCTGCTTTGGAATTTCTGTACTATATAGCCTTCATGATGCTGATTACAGATTATTGGAGATTTGAACTTAAAAAGGAATAAAGAGCTTGGAATTATCCGGAAAATTAGTAACTTTGCAGAATTAAATAGAACAGAATAATATTAGAGATAAATATGTCATACTTATTTTCATCAGAATCAGTTTCTGAAGGACATCCTGACAAGGTGTGTGATCAGATTTCTGATGCTTTGCTCGATCAATTTCTCGTTTTTGATAAGAATGCGCGCTGTGCCATTGAGACCTTTGCTACTACGGGTCAGGTCGTTGTTATGGGAGAAGTAAGTTCGAAAACTTATATTGATTTACAGACAGTTACGCGTAAGGAAATCAAACGTATCGGATATACAAAATCTGAATATCAGTTTGATGGCGATTCCTGTGGTTTTCTTTCTGCGATTCATGAGCAAAGTCCTGATATTGCACGTGGCGTTATCCGCGATAAGGAAGATGACCAGGGAGCTGGTGATCAGGGGATGATGTTCGGGTATGCTACTAATGAAACTGAAAACTATATGCCTGCTTCACTTGATCTGGCACATTTGATCATGAAGACATTAGCAGACATACGGAAAGAGGGGAAGTTGATGCCATATCTTCGCCCGGATTCGAAATGTCAGGTTACGATAGAATATAGTGATGATAATATTCCACAGCATATCGATACGATAGTAGTCTCTACACAGCATGATGAATTCGATAAAAATGATTCCCGCATGCTGGCAAAGATAAAGGATGATGTTCTTCATATCCTGATACCTGAAGTTAAGAAACGTTGTGGGGCAAAAACGCTGGCACTCTTTAATGATAAGATCAAATACTTTGTTAATCCAACCGGTAAATTCGTTATCGGCGGTCCTCATGGAGATACAGGATTGACGGGGCGCAAGATTATCGTAGATACTTATGGCGGAAAGGGAGCTCATGGAGGAGGCTCTTTCTCTGGGAAAGATCCTTCGAAGGTAGATCGCTCTGCTACTTATGCAGCTCGTTACATTGCCAAGAATTTGGTTGCTGCAGGTGTTGCTGATGAGATATTGGTGCAGTTAGCTTATGCTATTGGCGTAGCAGAACCGGTGAGTGTCTATGTGAATACGTATGGCAGGAATCATGTGAAAATGACAGATGGTGAGATCGCAAGGAAAATCTCCGAAATGTATGACCTCCGCCCAAAGGTCATTGAGCGTGTATTGAAACTCCGCCAGCCGATGTACCTTGAGACGGCTTCCTATGGGCATATGGGGCGGAAAAATGAAATCGTGAAGAAAGTATTTACTTCTCGTTATCATGATCCGAAGACCGTTGAGGTTGAACTTTTTACATGGGAAAAGTTGGATCAAGTAGAAAGAATTAAAAAGGAGTTTGGATTATAATTTATGACAGTAGCAGATTCCTTGCCGCTCTCTTCCGCATCGATGCATGGCTTTCGTAATATACATCGAGGGGTTTCGCATCAACTGACACCGGCTCAGGTGCTGAAGTGGTTGCCCGATGGGGCTACGCCAGAACAACAGGATTCTGCAATTCAGCGAAATATTCATCCGGCCAGCGTACATTGGAGTACCATGCCGGATACACTCCATCTTCCTGGACAGCAGGCAGGGAGAAGTTTTAAGAATGTCATTTTGCCTACCTATTATAAGGAATCTTTCTTTTCCAAAGATTCGATGTTTCATCCTGAACTGCCCGGAGGAAGATTAGGAGTGGTAGGTGACCCCATTCCTTATTCCATAGCAGGCGATGATTTGCTTACAGCGTTATTGCTGGGATGTTTTATACTTGCTGCTGTTGCTTTTTCCAAATGCCGTTCTTTCTTTTTCCATCAGGCAAAGGATTTCTTTTTCCCGCCACGAATGGGACAGACAGCCATGACGGAAACTTCTAATGAATTCAGGTATCAGTTTTTCTTTATCCTTCAGACCTGTCTGCTTTTTGCTCTGACTTTCTTTTTATATACACGTTCCACGTTTGGAGATAC
>DAIPMC010000002.1:6674-43210 GCA_036768895.1 Prevotella sp.
ATCTCCAGATATAAGATTATAGGAATCTATACAGGCGTATTGGCAGTTTATTTTCTGGTAAAAGGTTTGGTATATTGGTTTGTCAACTGGATCTTTTTTGATAAAAGGAAAATGGAGCAATGGTTTCACGCTTATTTCTTTCTCGTATCTGCTGAAGGAGTAGTGCTTTTTCCTATGATTATGCTGCTGGCTTATTTTAGATTACCTCTCCAAACAGGTCTGATATATGCTGTTATTGTGGTAGTTTTGTTCAAATTATTCACCTTTTATAAAGCCTTTATTATCTTTTACCAAAGAATCAGTGCCATTTTGCAAAATATTTTGTACTTTTGTATGCTTGAAATCATCCCCATGCTTGTTCTGTGGGGCATTTGGGAGATGATTGGCAATGATATGAAAATAACTTTTTAGGACAGATGATAAAGAAAATTCTGGTTTCTCAGCCTCGGCCAACAAGCGAAAAGTCTCCCTACTATGACTTAGAGAAATTATTTAAAGTGGAGTGCGTGTTTCGCCCATTCTTTAAAATTGAAGGCATCACTTCAAGGGAATTCCGTCAGCAGAAAATCAATTTGTTGAATTATTCTGCTGTAGTGTTTACATCTCGTCATGCTATTGACAATTATTTCAAACTGGCTAAGGAAATGCGGATTACAATTCCTGAAGATATGAAATATTTCTGTGTGATAGAGACAATAGCACTTTATATTCAGAAGTATGTCCAGTATCATAAGCGAAAGATCTTCTTCGGTAATACGGGTAAGATAGATGACCTTATACCTCTGATGACAAAACATAAAGGAGAGAAGTTTCTCGTTCCGTTGAGTAGTGTCCATAGTGATAAGATTGCCAGTTTACTGGATGACAAAAAATTGAATCATACAGAGTGCGTGATGTACAGGACAGTAAGTAATGACTTTACGGATGATGAGAAAAAGAATTTTGATTACGATATGGTCGTATTCTTTAGCCCTACTGGTGTGAAGGCATTGAAGGAAAATTTTCCGAATCTTGTTCAAGGTGATATTCGCATTGCTGCTTTTGGTCCGGCAACAGCTAAAACGGTTATAGATGAGGGCTTTCGCTTGGATCTTCAGGCTCCTTCTGCTGATCATCCATCGATGACCAGTGCCTTAAATGCTTATTTGAAGAAAGAAAATAAGAAAAAATAGTTTCCTTATGTCTGCTGAATCGCTTACATTTAGTAAAAGTGAGCGGCTATGTAGCAAATTGCTTATAGATCGACTCTTTTCGAGAGGTAGCAGCTGTTCCTTATCTGCTTTCCCTTTGCGGGTCGTGTATCAGGTAACAGAACGTGTTGCAGAAGAACCGCAGGATGAGATACTGGTAAGCGTCCCGAAGCGTTGTTTTAAACGAGCTGTCAAACGTAACCGGGTGAAGAGGCAGATTAGAGAAGCTTTCCGTAAAAACAAACAAATCTTGCTTCATGCCTTGTCTGCCATTCCTGAAGACAAGGTTATGATAGCATTCCTTTGGCAGGATTCACAATTATACGAAACGGATGAAATAGAGAAAAAAGTTATATCCTTACTACGGCGGATGAGTGAACGAATATGAAAATATTTAAGGCTATACTTGGAGGGATGAAGATGTTATTCCATCTGATACTCAGACTAATGACTTGGGTATTGGTATTGCCGGTTCTGTTTTATCAGAGGTTCATATCCCCTTTAACTCCGCCTAGTTGTCGTTTTACACCTACATGCTCGGAATATACTCGACAGGCTTTATTGAAATACGGGCCTTTTAAGGGTCTTTACCTGTCTATACGAAGGATCCTCCGTTGCAACCCTTGGGGAGGATCAGGTTATGACCCGGTCCCATAAGTATATATCAATAGCGATAATCGGATAAAACTCGCGATATTTCTATTGGAAGAAAATGGTAATCTGTGTCTTTGAGGAAACTTTTGGGGGGATATAATGCAGAACTTTCTGTTTAGGTTGCTCTGAACAACAATTAAAATATATATAAAGGAATCATACGATGGCAAAAAATTTTGTTGAGGAATTAAAGTGGCGTGGAATGTTGGCACAGATTATGCCGGGTACTGAAGAATTCTTGCAGAAAGAAATCGTATCTGCTTATCTGGGTACTGATCCTACTGCAGATTCTCTGCACATCGGACACCTCTGTGGTATTATGATGCTCCGTCATCTCCAGGCTTGTGGTCATAAACCTTACCTGCTTCTTGGAGGTGCTACTGGGATGATCGGGGATCCTTCTGGTAAAAGCCAGGAACGTAATCTTCTGAATGCGGATATATTATACCATAATCAGGAATGTATAAAAAAGCAGGTTTCTAAATTCCTTGATTTTGACGGCAATGAACCAAATAAGGCGGAATTGGTCAATAATTATGATTGGATGAAGGATTTCTCCTTCCTTGATTTTGTTCGGGATATAGGCAAACATATTACGGTTAACTATATGATGGCCAAAGATAGTGTCCAGAAGCGCTTGAATGGTGAGGCTCGTGATGGATTGTCCTTTACGGAGTTTACTTACCAGCTCCTCCAGGGATATGACTTTCTTTGGCTTTATGAGCATAAAGGGGTTAAACTCCAGATGGGTGGAAATGATCAGTGGGGTAATATGACTACAGGTACAGAATTGATACGTCGTACTTTAGGAGCAGAGGCGCAGGCTTATTGCCTGACCTGTCCGTTGATTACAAAAGCTGACGGTAAGAAATTCGGGAAGACGGAGAGTGGAAACGTCTGGCTTGACCGCAATCGTACTACTCCATACGCTTTCTATCAGTTTTGGCTTAATGTCAGTGATGTCGATGCAGAAAAATATATCAAGATCTTTACTTCTCTGGATCGTCCTACTATAGAAGCTCTTATCGCTGAACATCACAAAGATCCGGGACGACGTATCCTTCAGAAGAAACTGGCTGAGGAAGTTACGACAATGGTTCACTCGAAGGAGGATTTGCAGATGGCAGTTGCAGCAAGTAATATCTTGTTCGGTAAATCAACTAAGGATGATTTGGCCCAACTTGATGAGGCTACTTTGTTGGATGTGTTCAAGGGGGTTCCTCACTATGAGTTGACTAAAGATGATCTGGGGCAGGCTGCTATAGACTTGTTCAACAGGGAAGGAATGGAGATCTTCCAGAGTAAGAGTGATATGCGTAAACTTGTCAAGGGTGGTGGCGTATCTCTGAATAAGGATAAGGTACAGGCTTTCGACCGTCTGATAACCTCTGAGGATTTGATAGATGGCAAATATCTATTGGTTCAAAGAGGAAAAAAGAATTATTTCTTGATTACCGTAAAATAACGGATGATATTTTGTGACTTAGTCTTTCTGTAAGCATTAATATCAGCTAATGTGTGTATTTCTGAGTCACAAAAAAAATCATAAAAATTTGGTGGTGGCGTAAAAAACCACTACCTTTGCACGCAGAAATGGAAAATTGTCCCATGGTGTAATGGTAGCACTACAGTTTTTGGTTCTGTCAGCGGTGGTTCGAATCCGCCTAGGACAACTTCTGGAATCCGCAAATCATTTAATGATTTGCGGATTTTTTGTTTAAGGGTATACATGTTCATGTAACTAGATCTTATGTTTTTATTGGTGAGAATCAATGAACCCGGCAGAAGTTTCTTTTGTATGACCTTTTGAATATATCAGCTTTCATTTAACAAATATATGTAATGGCTGATATTATAACCTTTTTGATAGGAATTCCTATCTTTTATATTATGAAACGTTTTTATACAAAGATTCATGTAATATATTCGAAATAAGAATGTAAATGTATTGTTATCAAATAGAAATCTTAATGTAATACATAATATGTATTTTTGCCTTCGATAATGAAAATCAATGAGTAATGGTTTAAAGATAAAGCGATGATAGTAATGTGTCATATTTTTGTAATAGATACTTTATATCACTACTGTCCAGATTCAAGATCCAAAACAATCAGGTTTGAATTCGACAACAAACTTCTTGGTAAGTTTCCAATATAAATCATTTAAATATAAAATTTATGAAGAAAAGAATTATCTTAGTTGCTGTATTAGCTATAATTGCTTTAGGATTGGTTATAACCATCTTAAGCAAGAACGCTGGTTCAAAAACTATTTCAGGCGCAGGTGCAACATTTCCACAGCCGTTTTATAATGCTGCATTTATAACATATGGACATTTGGCACATGTAAAAGTTACTTATGGAGGAATAGGTTCCGGTGGTGGTATCCGGAGTTTAAAAGACAAAGTCGTAGATTTTGGAGCATCTGATGCTTTCCTCAGTGATAAGGAAATGAATGAGATGCCCGCACCAGTCGTACATATACCGACTTGTTGTGGAGCAGTTGTCATAGCATTCAATCTGCCGGGCATCAAACAGATAAAATTGACTCCTGATGTTTTGGCCGCAATTTTCTCAGGAAAGATTAAAAACTGGAACAGTACTGAATTGAAAAAGATTAATAGCGGTATTCATTTTCCGAATAAAGCAATTGTCGTGATTCATCGTTCTGATGGTAGTGGAACAACTAATATGTTTACTGATTACTTGTCAAAAGTAGATGCTGCATGGAGGGCAAAAATCGGTTCAGGGAAAACCGTAAACTGGCCTGTTGGAATAGGTGCAAAAGGTAATCCTGGTGTTGCAGGAGCTATTCATCAGACAGTAGGTTCTATCGGGTATGTTGGTTCTGAATATGCATTTGCACAGCATCAGCCATCAGCATTGGTTCAGAACAAATCAGGCAACTTTATCGAAGCTTCTGTCGCATCAGTTAGTGCTGCTGCCCAATGTGCTATTCCTGCAGATACTCGTGTAATGCTGAACAATTCATCAGCAAAAGACGCTTATCCTATTGCAGGTTTTACATGGCTGCTTCTTTATAAAAATCAAGCTTACAATAATCGTTCATTTGCTCAGGCTCAAGCTACTTTAAAATTGGTAGATTGGATGTTAGACCATGATGCACAAAAGATTGCTTCAAAAGTGAATTATGCTCCGTTGGCTCCTAATGTTGCAGCAAAGGCAAAGGCTATATTACGCACGATTACTTACAATGGTAAACGGGTTCTGAAATAAAAATTATAAAGGGCGGACTCTGTGTCCGCCTACATATATAATATGCAAATAAATAGTGATAAAGTACTAAAGCGTGTATTATTCGCTTCCTCTATAGTGATTTTACTTATAGGGGGAGGGATGCTAGTCTCATTAATAAAAGGTTCTATGCCATCCATCTCAGAGTTTGGATGGAAATTTTTGGTATCATCGAAATGGGATCCTACCCAGGGTAGTGAAAGTTATGGCGCGTTAGCTTTTATTGTAGGCACGTTGATGACATCTGTGCTGGCTTTGATAATTGCTATTCCTTTGGCATTCTTTACGTCACTTTTTATCGCCGAATATTTTAAGGGAACAAAGATTGCTGCCGTTGTAGGAACTTTGGTTGATTTGTTAGCTGGTATACCTTCGATCATTTATGGCCTTTGGGGATTTTATATCTTATGTCCGCTTGTGGTTAAATTGGGATTGAGTCCACAAGGTTTTGGCGTTTTTACATCGTCTTTAATCTTAGCCATCATGATTGTCCCGTATGCTACATCCCTAAGTAATACCACAATAGCGATGGTACCTAATGAACTGAAGGAAGCAGCTTATTCTTTAGGGGCTACGAGGCTGGAGGTCATAAAGACTGTCGTATTGCCAAATGCCCGTTCAGGCATAGCTGCCAGTTATGTATTGGCGTTAGGCCGTGCCCTTGGCGAAACTCTTGCTGTAACCATGCTTATAGGGAATGCAAATATCATTCCTACTAGTATATTCGGTACTGGTAATACGATGGCGAGTGTCATTGCTAATCAATTTGGAGAAGCTAGTGGATTACAATTAAGTGCATTGATAGAGATAGGATTATTATTGTTTGCCTTGACAACAATAGTAAATGCTATAGGTAAATATATTATTAAAAAGATTGGATAATGAATCGTACTATTGATATAGAAAAGGAGGATAGTTCTCTATCCCATATAAAGTATCAGAAGGCAAAAGATGGTCTGTTTAAGATAGCAGTCATACTTTTTTCTTTCATTACGATTTCAATGGTATTCTTGATAATTGGGACATTATTGGTTAAGGGTTACCGACAGATCAACTGGGCATTCTTTACTCAGGTTGCTCCTGATACATTTACAGCTATGATGGCTAAGGTCAGTGGGCAGGTTATACCTGGTGGTATAGCCAACGGTATTCTTGGTTCTCTTTATCTTGTTGGTATTGCTTCTGTTCTTTCTATACCTATAGGCATCTTAGTTGGTGTATATCTATCGGAAAACAGTCAAAAAAAGTATGCAAGTTTGATACGAGATATTGCAGATATTCTGCAGGGAGTTCCTTCTATCGTTATTGGCCTTATTGCATATATCTGGATTGTTGTTCCAATTACTAAAAGCTATTCCGTTTTGGCAGGTGGGGTAGCATTGGCTATTATGATGCTTCCGCTGATAGTCCGTTCTACCGAAGAATCACTGAAGATGGTTCCTGATACGCTTAAGGAGGCTGCAATAGCTCTTGGTACACCTTACTATAAAGTGATATGGAGGGTTCTTATTCCATCGGCTTTTTCAGGACTGGTAAGTGGTATACTTCTTTCTGTTTCTCGAGTGCTCGGAGAAACGGCACCTTTGATGCTAGCGACTCTTGGCAATCCGAATATAAATTGGAATATAGCGAAACCTGGTAGTGCAGTTCCTCTGCTGATATGGCAGTTTTATAATGATCCGAATATGGTGGATCTTATTTGGAGCTCAACGATCTTTCTGATGGGATTTGTATTACTGCTTAATTTGATATCCAAATGGATAGAAGCTAAAAGGAAAAAATAATCTATAGAAATACGGAATATGAAAGAAATAAAAGAAAAGGAAACAGCAACACCGGTAATGTCAATAGATGATATTTCGATAAGTTATGGTGATGATAAGTATGCAGTGAAAGATGTATCAGCTAAAATCCTAAGTAATTCTATTACTGCTATCATGGGCCCGTCTGGATGTGGGAAGACAACACTCCTGAGGGCAATTAACCGTATGCATGAGTTGTACCCAAATATACATACTGATGGGAAAATATTGCTGAATGGTGATAATATATATGAGATGTCTACCATCAATTTACGTCGCAAAATCGGAATGGTATTTCAACGTCCGAACCCGTTTCCCACATTGAGTATTTTTGATAATGTGATTGCTGGTTATAAATTGAATGGTATTCGTTTGAAAAAATCAGAACGAGAAGAGATCGTCGAGACATCTTTGAAAGATGTTGCTCTTTGGGATGAAGTAAAGGACAACCTTCATAGTAAGGGAAATTTCCTTTCAGGAGGCCAGCAACAACGCTTGTGTATTGCTCGGACAATTGCATTTAAACCCAAGGTTATTCTCTTGGACGAGCCGACATCTGCTCTTGATCCTATTTCAACATCCAAAATAGAAGACTTGCTTGTTAAATTGAAAAAGGATTATACCATTATTATGGTTACTCATAATATGTCTCAGGCTGCACGAATCTCAGATAAGTCGATGTTCATGTATTTGGGTGAATTGGTAGAATATGATAATACTCAGAAAATGTTCACGACTCCTTCGGATCCTCGAACAGAAGCGTATCTCACCGGTAAATTCGGATAAGTGGTTATGGAAGGAAAAATATTATAATATAAAATATAGATATTATGGCAATAACTAAAGATAATGCGTTGCATTCTATATCGATCCATTTCAATGAGATGGTGAAAATCGTAATGCGCCAACTTGATATTATGGACAAACTGTTTGTTGATCATACTATACAGATACCTTCTGAACTTCAAGAGGAAATAAAAGAAAATGAAGATAAGATAGATGAGTATGAGACAAGCCTTGGCAATGAAATAATAGATATTATTGTATTGCAGAATCCTGTGGCTTCTGATATTCGCAAGATTATGTCAGTTTATCAAATTATATCCAATCTGGAAAGAATCGGTGATCAGGTTAAGAATATTGATAAATTGTTGCCTCGTATTGAGGATAAAGTAATTTATGAACATATGGTGTCTGTCATCTCTAATATGATGACGTCAAGTATCATGATGGTAAAGAAGTCCATCTCATCATTTGTTGATGATGATAACAATGCTGCTGTCTGGACAATAAGAAATGATAGTGTCGTGGATGAAATTAATCACAAATTGATTAAAGATACGATTAGGAAAAGTCATTATTCTAATGATATTCAGCATCTGTTGTTTACTTTTATAAACTTAAATAGTATCATCTCAAATATTGAACGTATAGCTGACCATGCGACGAATATAGCAGAGGCTTCTATCTATGCTAATATAGGAGAAAATTTACGTCATAGTAAAACTGTTTTTGAGGATTTGGAACCAGAACATTAGGGTATTTCTTAATTTCTTTGTGAATGCTTTATCTGTCTTAACCTGGAAGAAGTTAACTTCTTCCAGGTTAAGGCTTTTTCTTTAGTGACCATACTTTTCTTCCTTTCTGTTTTGATAAACTGACTGTAATTTTTGATACAAATGAATCTGATTCAGAAATTTATCTTACTTTTGTAATCAGATAAGCAGTTCTGAAAATAGGAATAAATAAGAAATGATGAAGTCCATGAAATAACCAATTCTTTGAGACATACCGTCAAAAAGAAGTTTCTTTATTCTGGATTTTATTTATATGCCGTGATACATTGTTATATATAATAATCTTCTACATTTATGCTGGAAAATCAGTTTCTTATGTATATAATACATAGGGGGATCCGAAAATAATAACTCAACTTCTCATAAGGATTGTCATGGGGATTTCTGCAATTTTCTTTTGGTTTCTCATGAATTCTTTGGTGACGGTTGGGTAGCTAAGGATAGGATAAATCAATTCAAAAATTCATTTTATGAAAAAAGCAATCTTATTAACCTTATTTTTAAGTCTTGTTATAGCCGGGGAATCAAAACCGGTACACAAGGCCAATGTTCCGCAACTTGGGAAGAATTCCATAGATGAGGTCTTGAAGGCCATGACGCTGCAAGAGAAGGCAGAGTTGCTTGTAGGCGGGGACTATGAGGTCGTAAATGGCAAGAAAGGACCGGTACTACCTGAAGCGAAAATCGGCGCAGCGGGCATGACGAAGGCAATTCCTCGTCTGGGAATTCCCTGTACCGTATTGACAGACGGTCCTGCCGGAGTCCGTATATCACCTACCCGTAAAGGAGACAGCCGTACTTATTATGCCACTGGTAATCCTATAGGGACCCTTGTAGCTTCATCCTGGGATACGCAGTGTGCCAGGGCAGTCGGCCGGAATATGGGGAACGAAGTGTTGGAATATGGATGCGATGTTCTCTTGGCACCGGGTATGTGTCTGCACCGTAATCCACTCTGCGGAAGAAATTTCGAATACTTCTCTGAGGACCCTGTCCTGAGTGGTACAATGTCGGGTAATGAAATATTGGGAATTCAGTCCAATGGTGTCGGCACTTCTGCCAAACACTTTGTCTGCAATAACCAGGAGACCTACCGTACCCAGAACAATTCCATTGTCAGCCAGCGCGCCCTGCGCGAACTCTATCTTAAAAACTTTGAGTTGGCCATCAGGATAGGTAATCCCTGGACAATCATGTCCTCCTACAACCTTCTGAATGGCCCGTATACACAGGCAGACAAACCCTTGCTTCATGACTGGCTTCGCGGAGAAGTCGGCTATAAAGGAATGGTGATGACGGACTGGACAGAGCGGCGAAATACAGTAGAACAGGTAAACGCGGAGAATGATCTCATGGAATGGGGATTGGATGTGCAGGTACAGGATATTATCAATGCTGTGAAGGATGGCAAACTTTCTATAGATGTCGTAAATCGTAATGTCCGTAATCTGTTGAATTATATTGTTAAAACTCCTCATTTTCGTCATTATAAGGCATCTGATGCACCTGATTTGAAAGCCCATGCAGCAGTAGCCCGTGAGATGGCAGCACAGGGTATCATACTTCTTAAGAATAGAGAAGGGACTTTGCCTTTGGTCCAGGGTCAGAAGATAGCCCTTTTCGGTATAGGCTCCTATAAAGGCTTCCTGGCTAATGGCTTTGGATCCGGAGATGTGAACAAGCCTTATGTTGTTAATATCTTCAAAGGTCTGGAAAATGCAGGTTATCAGGTAGACCCGGATATGGCAGAGTTGTATGAGGACGCTGATGCTGATATCAATATAGGCCCATCCTATGCCAGGCATCGTGCATCTGTCGACAATGTGGCAATCATGACAATCAGAAGAAATTCAGGTGAGGGCAGTGACCGCCGTAATGAACCCGGTGATTGGAAATTGAGTCCAGCAGAATTGAATACAATGAAAAATATAGCTGATGCTTTTCATGCACAAGGCAAAAAATTAATTGTCATTCTGAATATCGGTGGAGTTATAGAGACAACCTCTTGGAAAAATATCCCGGATGCTATCCTCTTGCCTTGGCAACCGGGAGAGGAAGGTGGAAATGCGATTGCAGATGTTATATCCGGTAAGGTATGCCCGTCCGGTCATCTGCCGATGACCTTCCCATTAGCTTATGAAGACGTTCCCTCTTCGAAGAACTTCCCTCAGAATGATAATGGGGGCGTATTCGACAAGGATAAGTCAACAATTGGTTTTACCAAGTATGATGAGGGAATCTGGGTAGGTTATCGCTATTTTGACACTTTTGATAAACCGGTTTCCTATCCTTTCGGATATGGCTTGTCTTATACCACATTCTCGTTCAGTAACTTGAAAGTCCGTTATGGCAGGGAAGTTTGTAAAGCAGTCGTCACGGTAACGAATACCGGTAAGGTTGCGGGTAAGGAAGTTGCCCAACTTTATGTGTCCGCTCCTAAAGGTGCCCTTGAAAAACCAAAGAAAGAGTTGAGAGCTTTTGCCAAGACACGTACCCTGCAACCTGGAGAGTCCCAGACGCTTACGATGACGTTCCGGACGATGGATATGGCCTCCTTTAATGAAAACACCAATAGTTGGGTATTGGATCCCGGTGTTTATCAGGTAAAGGCTGGGCAATCGGTAGAAGATATTAAGGCCACGGCTCCTATGAAAATTTCAAAAGGTGTCCAGAAGAAAGTTTTAGCAGTGATTTGATTCCTATAATAGATAAATGAGATCAGTTCTTCAAGGCTGATCTCATTTACTTTTTCTTATGTTGAGAATAAATTCTAAATTTCATGAAAAGTAGATTCTTACTAGTTTTTTTATTAATGATCTTCTCTGTAGAATCATTTGCCTCACGGAAAACGGCAAAATGGATCGAAGCAGAGGACTGTAACAATGTTGTGAATACATGGCAAGTGTTCCGCAAGACAGTTCGACTTTCTTCCACTCCTAAATTCCTGACAGCAAAGATTTCCGTTGATTCGAAGTATTGGTTATGGGTAAATGGCCGGATGGTTGTGTTCGAAGGTGGTTTGAAGCGAGGTCCTTCTCCATCTGATTCCTATTATGATGCGGTGAATATCGGCCCTTACCTGCATAAAGGCCGCAATGTGATTGCTATCCTTTCCCTTTATTTTGGTAAAGAAGGTTTCAGTCATAAGAGTAGCGGTCAGGCTGCCTTGTTCTTTGATGCTTCTTCGGGCAATGTCAATATTGTATCTGATGAGTCTTGGGAAGCAGCTGTGTATAAGGCGTATGGTAAGGTCGGTAATCCTGATCCTAATTATCGTCTTTGTGAAAGTAACCTTTGTTTTGATGGACGGAAGAATTTGGGAAAATGGTATTCTTCAGTTTTTCGAGGGCATTTTCCTTCTGCAAAGGTGTTCTCTTCTGTAGTAGAGAATAATACATTTGGAAAATTGATTTTACGTCCCATCCCTTTGTTCAGGTATTCAGGTTTGAAAAAATATGTGAGTCAGTCCTTTGATGCTAAAACACGCATTTTACATTGTCGCTTACCTTATGATGCACAGGTGACACCTTATCTTAAAGTGAAGGCTCCAGCAGGTGATACCATCGATATGCGTACTGATGATTATGTCGTCGGTGGTGTACCCTGTGTCCGTGCAGAATATATTACTTGCAACGGTGTACAGGAATATGAATCTTTGGGATGGATGAATGGAAATGAAGTGCAATATAGGATTCCCGAGAATGTGAAGGTGTTGGCTGTAAGATACCGTGAAAGTGGTTATGATACGAATATAGTTGGTGACTTTAAATGCAATGATCCGTTCTTTACAGAATTATGGAAACGGTCAGCACGGACACTTTATGTAAATATGCGTGATACGTATTCGGATTGTCCTGATCGTGAACGTGCGCAATGGTGGGGTGATGTTACGAATGACATACAGGAAAATTTTTATACACTTTCTCCTTCTTCCTGGCAAATTATCAATAAAGGAATCTATGAACTCATGAACTGGCAACGGCCGGATGGAACAATCTTTGCTCCGGTTCCTGCCGGTAACTGGGATAAGGAACTTCCTGTCCAGATGTTGATGTCTGTCGGCTGGTATGGTTTCCATACACAGTATTATGATAGTGGTGACAGTTCCTTTGTTGCTGCAATTTACAACCGTCTTCACAAGTATCTTCATAAGGTGTGGAAGTTGGATAATAATGGCTATGCAATAGCGAGAGAAGGAGGTTGGAGTTGGGCTGACTGGGGCGATCATATCGACTTGCCTTTGCTTACGGCTGAATGGTACTATTTAGCCTTGAAAGGTGAAAGGGACTTTGCTCGGATGTTAGGCAAACAGGCGGATGTAAGTGCTGATGATGCAGCGATGAAGAAAATGGAGGAAAATTTCGATAGATGTTATTGGAAGGGTAGTAACTATCGATCTGATTCCTATAAGGAAGTTGAAAGTGATGATCGTGTTCAGGCTATGGCCGTACTGTCTGGGTTAGCGGGTCCTGACAAGTATCCGGAACTCTTTAAAATATTCAAAAAATCATATTTTGCCAGTCCCCTTATGGAAATGTATGTGCAAAAAGCATTGTTTAAAATGGGACAGGGGGAATTTGCATTACAGAGGGCTAAAGAAAAATATACCAAGATGATGTCCTTTAAGGACCTGACAACTGTTTTTGAGTTCTGGGATAATGGTGGTAGTATTAACCATGCCTGGGCTAGTGGTATGACCGTAATCTTTGGGCAGGATGTCTGTGGCGTGAGGCCTACGTCTCCGGGATTCAAGACTTTTGAGGTAAAACCGGATCTGGCAGGACTGTCACAGGTATCTGCAAATATGCAGACGAAGTATGGTATGATCCGTGTAAATCTTAAGAAGGAAAAAGGACAGACTCATTTGACCTTGACTGTACCTGAAGGTACTCAGGCTACCGTTGTACTGGGTGGGAACGTGACCCATCTTACACCTGGGAACTATCATTTAAGTAGTAGAGGGTGAATGGATGTGGATTAGTGTAGAGTCTTCTGACTGTTGATTTCTGGAATCGGACGGGGAATACTATAGATACTGTTTGTATTGGCTTTTCTTGTTGCCATATAAGCACCTTCAATGCACTCTTTAAAATAAAAAAGGGGATTGAGGGTGTTTTATCTTTAAATGGAAAAGTTTTTTCTTCTGCCTTTTGCTGCTTTTTCTCATTTAATTGATTATCTTTGCATAAGTAAGATAGGATGCAGCCGGGTGTGGAAAAGATGGATCGGTTGCTTTGCTTTTGAATTAAACAAACTTGAAGTCGATGAAAACTAATTACGAATTGCGTTATGCATCTCATCCTTTGGATGCAAAGAATTATGATACTACTCGTTTAAGAAAAGAATTTCTGGTTGAGACTTTGTTTACTTCTGATGAGGTGAATATGGTTTATTCGATGTATGACCGGATGGTCGTTGGAGGGGCTATGCCTGTCAAGGAAACTCTTCTGCTGGAGGCCATAGATCCGTTGAAGGCTCCTTTTTTTACGACTCGCCGTGAACTGGGGATTTATAATGTGGGAACTGGTGATGGTGTTGTGCAGGTAGGTGATAAGACTTATGAACTTGGATATAAGGAGTCTTTATACGTTGGCCGGGGCGACCGTCAAGTTACATTCTCCAGTAAGGATGCTTCAAAACCTGCCTTGTTCTATTTTAACAGTACCACTGCTCATAAAGAATATCCTTGTAAGAAGATAACAAAGGCTGATGCTGTCAGGGTACATCTGGGCTCTTTGGAGATGAGTAATGAGCGGACGATCAATAAGATGATTGTCAATCAGGTCCTGCCAACTTGCCAACTTCAGATGGGGATGACTGAACTCAGTGTGGGAAGTGTCTGGAATACCATGCCGGCTCATATCCACAGCCGGCGTATGGAGGCTTATTTCTATTTTGAAGTTCCGGCAGACCAAGCCGTCTGCCACCTGATGGGACAGCCTCTTGAAACCCGTCATATCTGGATGAAAGGCAATCAGGCCGTGTTATCTCCTGAGTGGAGTATTCATTCTGCTGCAGCCACTCATAACTATACCTTTATTTGGGGGATGGGAGGAGAAAATCTGGATTATGCAGATCAGGACTTCTTTGCTATCACAGATTTAAAATGACAGAGGAGGAATGCCTTTCTTTATTTATCCTGAATGATAAAAGGTGAGAATACAGGGGATAATTCAGACAAACGAAATAATAAATAGACGATCTTAAAAACAATATGATATATGGATACATTTTCTAAAAATTTCTCATTGGAGGGTAAGGTAGCTCTTGTTACTGGTGCTGCTTATGGTATCGGCTTTGCTATAGCTGAGGCTTTTGCTAAGGCTGGTGCAAAAATTGCCTTTAACTGTCGTTCTCAGAAACATTTGGATAAGGCTCTTTCTGATTATAAGGCTAAAGGTATTGATGCTAAAGGTTATATAGCTGACTGTACAGATGAAGGACAAGTGAAAGACTTGGTTTCCAGAATTGGAAAAGATCTGGGTGCCATTGATATCTTGGTTAATAATGCGGGAATCATCAAACGTATTCCTATGCTTGAGATGTCTGTAGCTGATTTCCGTCAGGTAGTAGATATTGATCTGAATGCTCCGTTTATTGTCAGTAAGGCTGTTATCCCCGGAATGATCAAGAAAGGACATGGAAAGATTATCAATATCTGTTCTATGATGAGTGAACTTGGTCGGGAAACAGTTTCTGCCTATGCTGCTGCTAAAGGTGGACTGAAGATGCTTACTCGGAATATCTGTTCTGAATTTGGTGATGCTAACATACAATGTAATGGAATTGGACCGGGGTATATCGCTACTCCTCAGACTGCACCATTGCGCCAGCGTCAACCAGATGGAAGCCGTCATCCCTTTGACAGTTTTATTGTCAGTAAAACACCGGCTGGCCGTTGGGGGACTCCTGAAGATCTAATGGGGCCTGCTGTGTTTCTAGCTTCTGATGCTTCTGATTTCGTAAATGGTCATATACTCTATGTGGACGGAGGTATCTTGGCCTACATCGGGAAACAACCCTGATTGCGGTCTTTCTGAAAAAGAGAAAATTGGAAAAAGTTATAAAATATTCCCCATAATGGCTACCCATTGTGGGGCATGTTTTTGATTGGGTAAACTCCCTTTAACAAAAAAAGGTACGATTCAATTGAAACGTCCTTTTCTTGAAATATTTACTTGTTGACTACATTAGCCAGTTCTGTTCCGGTTTTGAATTTAACTACCTTCTTGGCAGCAATCTTAATCTTTTGTTTTGTAGCAGGGTTAATACCTTGACGTGCAGGGCGTTTGTTTACACTGAATGTGCCGAAACCTACAAGCTGGATTTTGTCACCTGCTCCGAGAGCTTCTTTCAATACTTCAATACTAGCGTCGAGCGCTTTTTTAGAATCAGATTTGCTCAAACCTGATTTAGCTGCAATTTTGTCAATTAATTCAGTCTTATTCATGATCAAAATATATTTAATTAATTAATAAATAATGATTTATTCTAATCCATCGACAAATATAGGAAAGAGATTTGATATCTCAAACAAAAAAGATAAAAAAGTGATCAATTTAAGAAAAAAAGCCCTAAAACAGTTTCTTTAAAGGCGTTTTAATGGATATTTTTCGTAATTTTGCGCTTGTAATATCAATAAGAGGATTGTTTATGTTCCATACACCGAGAGTTACGAGGGATTTGCTGATTGTGAATACGCTGGCCTTTCTGGCCTGTGTATTATATGGTCATGATCCTAGTGGTAATCTGATTCTGAATAATATTTTTGGCCTTCATTTTTTCAAGGCATCGGACTTTCATGTTTACCAACTGGTTACTTATATGTTTATGCATGCCAATCTGGAACATATCTTTTTTAATATGTTTGCACTTTGGATGTTTGGTTGTGTCGTAGAAAATATCTGGGGACCTAAGAAATTTCTCTTTTATTATCTGGCGTGTGGTGTCGGTGCTGGTTTATGCCAGGAATTAGCACAATATATTTCGATTTCCATTCAGTTACATTCCATGGGTTACACCTTTAGTATGGTAAGTCCGAGTGCGTTTAATGTGATGACGACAGTTGGAGCTTCCGGTGCAATTTATGCAGTACTGCTGGCTTTCGGTATGTTGCTGCCGAATGAGAAAATCTTTATTTTTCCTTTCCCCATTCCGATTAAGGCTAAATGGTTCGTATTAGGTTATGCAGCTATTGAGTTGTTTTCTGCTTTGGCTACTCCTGGAGATCAGGTGGCTCATTTCGCGCATTTGGGAGGTATGCTTTTCGGATTCCTGTTGATTCGCTATTGGAATAAACATCCTGGTCAGAGTTATGGAATGTCAAGTGGTGAAGCTGCGTTTAATAGGATGAGAAATGTTTTTGGAGGGGGAAAACGTTCTGGTGATAGAGGTGATTTCTCTACAAATAACGGATCTTTCGGAAATAATCGACGGAAAGAGAATACTGGAAAAGGAAAGTTTGGCTTTAACTGGAAGAAGCATAAGAAATCAGAATCTTCTGCACCTTCTGAAGAAAATCAGGACTGGAACTATAATGCCCGTAAGAAGGCTCATCAAGAAGAGATAGATCGTATCTTGGATAAGATCAGGAAAAGTGGTTATGACAGTCTGACGACTAAAGAGAAACAGGAATTATTTGATGAAAGTGATCACAAATGAGTCGCGTCTTGTGATCCGAATGGGATTGTTTCCGGATTATTAGATCAATGTGATGGCGGGCAAATTGAAGAAATTTTTGCTTCAGATCATTGCTGGTGCTAATGTGGCAACGGTTTTGATGATGATCCTGACTGGTTATTCTGGTCGGATTAATCCTGTAGCACATCCTTTGCTGGCGTGTATGGGTATGGCTTTTGCTATCTTCTTTTTTCTAAACTTGTTATTTCTGTTCTTTTGGTTAACTTTTCGAGCCCGTGGAGCGATTATTCCGGTTATCGGATTTTTGTTATGCTATGGACCTGTTCGCCGTTATACTCCTTTCAATTTGTCTCAGAAGGTACCGGGAAAAGCTATAAAAGTGTTGTCTTATAATGTTGAGCAGTATGGACTTTTTCCGCCTAGAAACGACACGGCTTCGGCTAATCCCGTTATTCATTATATAGCGATGTCCGGTGCAGATCTGGTTTGCTTGCAGGAAGCTGGTGGACTGGACCGTGATTCAGCGGATAATATTTTTCGTAGGATTTATCCTTATTCCTATCATGAAGAGAAAACACGTAGTGGAGATGTGGTGGCTATATACAGTAAGTTCCCGATGAGCCGGAAGAAGATTATTCCATATACTTCAAAAGGCAATATCAGTATTACTTGTGTCTTACATATCCATGGCAAGGAAGTGCTGGTCGTGAATAATCATTTCGAGTCAAATAAATTGGATCCGGAAGATAAGGCTGATTTTAAGAGTTTGGTTAAAGGTGGAATCGTTGCTGATGGTGGCCAGGAAAAGTCCGATCGTTTAATTGATAAGTTGTCTTTGGCTGCGGCGATCCGTGCGCCTCAGGTGGACTCCGTGGCCAATTATATTTCTACGCATAGGAAGGGACGTTCTGTTATTGTCTGTGGTGATTTTAATGATAATCCCATATCCTATTCTCTTTATCGGATGTCCAAGGGTTTGACAGACTGCTATGTTACTACAGGGAACGGACCGGGTTGGAGCTATCACAGGAGTGGGATGTTCTTTAGAATTGATCATATCCTTTGCTCTACAGCTTGGCGGCCATATAGAGCAAAAGTAGATCGTAAAATAAAAGAATCGGATCATTATCCAATTTTTTGCTGGCTTAGTCCTCGATGAACCTTGGAAGGCTGCCAGATGAAAATCATAGATGAAAGGCCTGGAAACACTAAAAAAAGAATAATAAAGTCCTTTAAATTTTTATAAATGCTAAAAAATACGTACTTTTGCACATCTGACTGGTATTGTGTCCATGCCTGAAAGGAGTGATGCCCATCAGTCCATAAGAAAAACAATAAATTAATAATATAACTAAAAATGCATAACAAAGGATTAGTAATTTGTATAGCCGTTTTACTGACGCTTGCAAGTATCTTCTACCTGTCGTTTTCTGTAGCCACAAGCTATTATGACTATCAAGCAGCGAAGATCAAAGACCCTATTGCCGCGCAGGATTATAAGGACTCAGTGAAGTATTTAGGCGTTTATTCTTATAAGAACTGTATGGAGACTCAGATTGGCCTTGGACTGGACTTGAAGGGTGGTATGAATGTCGTCCTGGAAATCTCAGTTCCAGACGTTGTAGAGATGCTGGCTGACCACAAGACAGATCCGGCTTTCATTAAGTCTATAGCAGAAGCAAAGGCCGAAGAGGAAAAAGGCCAGAGTGATTTTGTATCTCTCTTTATCAATGCTTATCATAAGAATGCACCGGGACATAAACTGGCGGAGATCTTTGCTACTCAAGAGTTGCAGGGGAAAGTAAACCCACAGAGCTCTGACAGTCAGGTGGAGAAAGTCCTTCGTACAAATATTCAGGCGGCTATCGACAACTCTTTCAATGTCGTTCGTACCCGTATTGACAAGTTTGGCGTAGTACAGCCTAATATTCAGAGGCTTCAAGGACAGGAAGGTCGTATCATGGTTGAAATGCCAGGTATCCGGGATCCGGAACGGATGCGTAAACTCCTTCAAGGAAGTGCTAATCTGGAGTTCTGGGATACCTATAATGCAGAAGAGATCGCTCCTTATCTGCAACAGTTGGATCAGCGGATGGTTGCTGAAAAGGATTCTACAGCTCAGAAGGAGAAGAAAGTAGCCAAGAAGCAGGTTGCCAAGATGGCAAAGCCCGTGTTCAAACTGAAGGGTGCTGATAATAAGAATCAGGTTTCTCAATCAGCAGCTACAACTGCTGCTATCAAACACCATCCTTTGCTTGCACGTCTGCAGTTGACTGGGGCTCAGTCTCTTGCTTTGGTTGGATATGCCAACATTCGTGATACAGCTGCTGTTGACCGTATTATTTATTCAGCTCAGGCTAAACAAGTTTTGCCGAGTGACCTGAAATTGCTTTGGGGAGCTAAACCGGCTGAAGGAGTTAATGCAAAAAATGTGTTTGAGCTATATGCGTTAAAGATTACTACTCCTAATGGTCAGGCTCCTTTGCAGGGCGATGTCATCACGGATGCTAAGGATGAGTTTGACCAGTTCAGTAAACCTGTTGTGAGCATGACCATGAATTCTGAAGGTGCTCGTGAGTGGGCTCAGATGACTAAGGCCAATATGGGTAAAGCTATTGCTATCGTATTGGATGGATCCGTATATTCAGCTCCTCGTGTAAACCAGGAAATTGATGGTGGAAGCTCTCAGATTAGTGGAAACTTCACCATTGAGGAAACGAAGGATTTGGCCAATACACTGAAATCTGGACGTATGCCTGCCCCTGCTCACATCGTACAGGAAGAGATTATCGGGCCTTCTTTAGGAGCTCAGTCTATCCACCAGGGTTTTGTTTCTTTCATTATTGCCTTCGTGGTGTTGATGATTTTTATGTGCATCATGTATGATGTGATTCCTGGTATGATAGCAAATGGTGCCTTGATTATCAACTTGTTCTTCACGTTAGGTGTACTTGCCTCGTTCCAGTCCGCTTTGACCATGCCTGGTATAGCGGGTATTGTGCTGACCTTAGGTACTGCTGTTGATGCTAATGTGCTGATTTATGAACGTGTCAGAGAAGAGATGCGTCTTGGTAAGGGTATTAAACAGTCTATTGAACTGGGGTATAAAGCTGCCTTTTCTGCTATTTTCGATAGTAATGTGACTTCATTGATTACGGGTGTTATCTTACTGGTTGTCGGTACAGGTCCTATTCGTGGTTTTGCTACCACTTGGATTATCGGTTTGATATGTTCTTTCTTTACTTCTGTATTCCTTACCCGTCTGACCTATGAGCATCAGATGAAGCATGATCGTTGGCAGAATCAGAAATTCTATACGGCTATTTCCAAGAACCTGATGCAGAATACGCACTATCATTTTATGGCAGCTTTCAAGAAAACACGCTTTATATGGGGTGTTGCTATTGTGATCTGCATTGTGAGTTTTGCAGTTCGTGGCATGAGTCGCAGCATTGATTTTACTGGAGGTAGAAATTATGTCGTAACCTTTGAAAAATCGGTGGAACCGGAACAGGTTCGTGATGTGCTTGGTAATGCATTTGTTAACAAGGATGGAACGAAGGCTACTACTACTGCTATTGCCTTGGGTACGGATCATAAGACGATCCGCATATCTACCAACTGGGAAATTGAAAGTAATGATCCTACTATTGACAGTCAGGCTGAGAGCGTTCTCTATAAAGGTTTGAAGAAGGCTGACTTGATCACTCAGCAGAGTCTGGAAAAATTTAAGAACCCTGATATTCGTCAGGGAGGCAGTATTATCAGTAGCCAGAAGGTTGGTCCTTCTGCGGCTAAGAATATTACTTATGGTGCTGTTATCAGCGTCATATTAGCGTTGCTTGCAATCTTCCTCTATATATTGATACGTTTCCGCAACGTAGCCTTCTCTGTCGGATCTATCGTCGCTCTAACCTGTGATGCTCTCCTTGTCATCGGCATTTATTCCTTATTCTGGGGTATTCTGCCGTTCTCTCTTGAGGTTGACCAGACATTCATTGGAGCTATATTGACGGTAATCGGTTATTCTATTAATGATAAGGTGGTCGTTTTTGATCGTATCCGTGAGAATCTGCGTTTGCATCAGCAACAGGCTAGTAAAGATCTGCAGGGATTATTCAATGATTCCATCAATGAGACTTTGGCTCGTACCGTGAATACCTCCTTGGCTACATTGATTGTATTGCTTTGTATATTCTTCCTCGGTGGAGAAAGCATCCGTTCATTCTCGTTCGCAATGATTCTCGGTGTTGTGTTCGGTACTCTGTCTTCTATCTTTATTGCATCTCCTGTAGCTTATCTTGTTATGGGAAGAAATCTTCGCAATAGGGAGGCACAGAAAGAAACAGAGGCTATTGCTGCCGCTGCACCTGTTGATTATAAAGCTTAGAATAAATTAAGATAGTTAATTTAAGAAACAGCCCTTATTCCTGAAAAAGAATAAGGGCTGTTTCTTTTTATTTTAATATTAATATTGCTTGTCGGTGATTCAAGTATGGATTTAACCTCTTTCTTCGTTTTCTATAGAGGATTATAAATCAGTTTCGTATTGCTTGAATTTATACTACAAAGTCTTGGATAATCGTACAGAATTGTTCAACAATACTTAGCATATCTTTTGGCAGATATGAAAAAGCCTTTTCTGCTAATTTTTCAGGTACCTGATAGTAGGCTTCAGCTATCGCTCCGGTAATATTAGCTTTTGTGTCTGTGTCACCGTCAGCCATGATAGCGATTCTGATAGCATCCTCAAAATCTTCACTTTCCAGAAAACACCTGATAGCCCATGGGACGGTTTCGCTGCACGTTGTATCAATATGCCCTGTATCGCCTATACGATTAATATCTTTCAATGGTGGAATATCATACCCGAATTTCTTTTTCACCACATTTTCTATTTGATCCCTTCGAATGCGACAGGTACGTAGCCAATAAATTAATGTTGCGACACATTGGGCCCCCTTAACACCCTCTTCTGAATTGTGACTACATTCTGCACTTTTCTTGGCTTCATCCAAAACGCTATGGTAATCATTGAATAACCATCCTACTGGACTTACTCTCATTGCAGAACCATTGCCGTATGATCCGTAAGGTTGAGGATTTACAGATTCTAGCCAGTCCTGAAATCTTCCTCCGTATGCACCGAATGGGTAGGGGTATCTCCGACACCAGTAAAGTAAACTGTCTTTGTAAGATTTATGGTTCATTATAGCATCTGCGATGGCTACCGTTGTGACGGTATCATCTGTATAGCCGCAATTTCTAACAAACAATTGAAATCCGGCTTGCGGAGCAGGTGCTTTATAGTCTTCAAATTGTGAACCTGCAATATCTCCTATAATAGCTCCAAGCATAGGCAAAAAAATTAGTAAGATTGAATCTTGTTGTTTTTCATTTGCAGAGTGGCGACCTTTAATAAGTAGTTCCACCGGGAATCGAACCCGGATCAAAGGTTTAGGAAACCTACGTTCTATCCATTGAACTATGGAACCTTCATCGTGTATGCAAAGATAAGCTATTTTTACGAGTTATGCAAAAATAGCATTTACTTTTATCTTCTGCTCTATGGAATAGAATTATATTTTAAAACAAGCCTATTACAATAATCTGCTTGTTTTCATGTTAAATCTGACAAAAGAGAAGAGCGTGCCAAAAACAAAACGCTCTTCTCTTTCTTAATTGGCATCCTTTCCGACTTGGAAATAGATACATTACCTTATTTCGCGTTAGGTTTGTCAATATAGAAATGAGTCTGTTGGGGGTTACTGACACAATTTGTCAATAAGTCCACGCCCCATCCTACCAGGCCACCGAAGAGAATATTACCGAATGCCCAGTTATTAGTCTTTTTCTCTAATATGATATCTTGATAATCATATTTGTCAGATTTTATCTGTATTCTCTGTCCGTCAAGATGATGGCGCTTTACTCTCACCATGTAAGGAAGTTGTACATTTTGATAGATTTCTTTTTCTGTAATAATGGTAACGGGCTCTTTATTCCCGCCTTCAATGAAGATTTTTGGGCTACCACCGGAAACAATAGTGGCACAAGATGACATCATTACAATTGCAACAGCTGCTATAAATAACAACTTGATCCTTTTGTTTTTTTCATTTTTGAAAAGTAATTTTTTTGGTTGGTTATAAAAAAAGATTATTCTTTTAATGATCTCCCTTTCAGAGAAAAGAATACTTCTTTATCTTAATCCAGTAAGATTCACTTAAATGCTGCAAAATTACCCCTTTTCCATAACATATTCAAATTTTTATGCCTGTATTTTTTGTATAAGATGGTTTTAATCTAAAGAAGTTTATAGGAGTTGGCATTTAACTGAGAGATATATCATGAATTTTGGGATGCAGGATAATGATTAGTGCTGATTTTATGCTTAAAGCCGTATAAACTATCCGACTTTAAGCATAAAATATGAAACAGAGAAGTTTCGTATTCAAAAGATTCTTATTATATTTGCCGTCAAAGATCCAGAAGGGTTCACCAATTTTAAGAGGCAAGAATCATGAAAAAACAAAAACTAAAACTTGTTATAAGATGTAGGGAATAAACAATATGCAGAATGTATAAACTTCTTATTAAAATATCGGTTTTTTCAGGGTTGTTATGCCTTTTTACAGGTGTAATGAATGCTCAGACATATCGAAATTTTAAGCAAGTTCCGCTCAACGGAGGTGCTTCTATGGTGGCAAGCATTCTGCAGGATCGGAGCGGAATGATATGGCTGGGTACGAATAAAGGGTTATACAGTTATGATGGATATACGGTTTATGCCCATAATAAAGGTAGAAATGCCAGTACACTTATTTACTGTGGATTAGATATAGATGGTTCCCGTTTGTATCTTGGGGCAGATAATGGTTTGTTGGTTTATAATTATCGTACGGATAAGTATGAATCTCTGCCATGTAAGTTTCCTTCAGACATCAGAGCAATGGCCCGTGATGGCAATTGCATCTGGATCGGTTCATTGCAGGGTCTGTTTCTTTATGACATGAAGAAACATATTCTTAAGAAATTTGATAGAAAAAGATATCCCAATCTTCCTCACCAGATTATTTATTCGATTATCAAGGCATCAGATCACCGTATTTATGTAGGAACATATAATGGGCTTTGTTATTTTGATAAGAATAAAAGGAGGTTTGTTAGAATCTCATTACCTGTAAGCAAACAGAAATGCAATGTTTTCGTGAACTCCCTGTTGGAAGACAAGTGGCAGAAATGTATGTGGATAGGTACTGAGGGAAATTTATTCAGATATTTCCCTTTGACGGGAAAGGTAGACCGGATTCCCGGCTTGGGGGATAATTCCATGAAAGCCTTGTCTTTGGATGATGAACACAGACTGTTGGTAACGACAGATAATGGACTGTTTGTTTGTAAAGGGAATCGAATAGAGACGCATGTGTTGCATGATTCCCGTAATTCTTTTTCCATATCAAATGATGTGATATGGAGCATTCTGCATGATCAAAATGGAAATATATGGCTGGGTACTGATGACGGTGTGTCAATGGAGCCATGCAGGCAGGATCTCCCTTTTATTCCGATCTCTCAAATAACAGGTGTTGGAGCAGGAAATCATTTTTATTCCATTCTTCGCGATTATCAGGGCACACTCTGGCTTGGCGGTTCTAATGGCTTGATCAGTTCTAAACCGTCGTTAAATTCACCGCAGACATCTCGATGGTTCAGAGTGGGGAATAAGAGAACTCCTCTTACTCATAACAGAATACGACAGATCTATGAAGATCATGACCGGCATTTATGGATATGCACAGACGGCGGTCTGCATCGGTGGATAAATGGACAATGGCATCGTTATGATCTGGAAGATCGTACCCGTTCTCGTAATGCTAATTGGGCGTATAATATGTATGAAGACAAGTCTGGCCGATTATGGGTGGCAACATGTCTGGGTGGCGTCCTTGTGGTAAATAAGAAAAAATTAGAGGCTAGTAAAAGTTATTGTATAGCTGATTACAGCTTTGATATGTCAAATGGACTTGCAGGTATGTTTGTTAACCAACTCGCTCCTGATGCAAAGGGACATTTGTGGATTCTTCTCTATAATTGTGGTCTGCAACGCATCAACATGAGGACCATGCGGGTGCAGAATATTAATCTGTAGAAATATACAGGAGCACATAATCCTTCTTATATCTTGAGTGACAGTCAATGTCATGTATGGGTGGGATTACGTGGTGGTGTGCTCTATCTGGGTGATGGTGACTCAAAGCCGGAGATGCTTAGATTCCATAACTCGTCTTCTTGTGAGACCGTTGCCATGGCAGAGGTTAACAATGAGATTTGGGTAACAACGGACGATGGAATATGGATCGTAGACAAAAAGAGCAGGAAGTGCAGGAGACTTAGCAGTACAAGCAAGATCTTCAGCTGCTTGTACTATAACCATCAGTTAAATAGCTTGTACATGGGGTCTATTGATGGGGTGGTAGAAACAACGCCGGAACGTTTTCTTACGAGAAAGCCTTTACATCCAATACAACTCGTAGCGGTGTCTGTGAATAATAAACTGTTGTTTAGTCAAAAGGGTGAGGGTTTAAGATTTATCCATTCTTTGGAATTTAATGCGGATGAGAACCATCTGGTTTTTGAATTCTCGGATTTACCGTACTCACAGACTGAGAAAAACCGTTTTGTTTATCGCCTCGAAAACGTGGACGACACTTGGATTCCCCTTCCCGCAGATAATAATAAGATTACATTTAATAATTTACCTTATGGACACTATAAGTTGGTAATCAGTCGTTTGAATGTAAATGGAGAACCTTCAAATTCTTTGGTCGTCAAATTCAGAATACTACCGCCATGGTATCTGTCATGGTGGGCTAAATGGATCTATGCGATTGTTCTCATGGCCTTCTTGGTATGGCTTTTTAACTTCTTCAGAATGCGTAACCGCCTTAAGTTGGAAAGAAAAGATAAAGAGCGTATCATGGAACAAAGCCGACAGAAATTGGAGTTCTTTACAAATATATCTCATGATTTCAAAGCTCCTTTGAGCATGATCATTGCTCCCGTCAGTCGCCTTCTGATCAAAAAAAACGATGGGGAGACGAAAAAGCAACTCGAACTGATTCAGCGGAGGGCGATGAAATTGAACCAGATGATTCACCAATTGATAGACTTTGATCGGGTGGAGAATAATATCAACTCAACACTGATGCTTGGAAGTGTCAACTTTATAGAACTTGCCAGAAAGGTGTATGATAATTTCAAAGATGGCCTTTTTAAAGAAAAAGGACTGAAGTCGGAATTCCAATCAAATGTTGAGGATTGTTTCATGAATGTTGACGTGCTGAAAATAGAGTCTGTATTGGCAAATGTCTTTAGTAATTCCTCGAAATACACTCCTTCCGGTGGAACGGTATCGACTTCTATCAAGGTAAGTGCTCAAAACGTGGAGGTGAAGATCAGTGACAGTGGCATCGGAATACCGGCTAAAGATTTGCCTTATGTGAGCCAACGCTTTTTCCAGTCGTCTAAGACAAAGGGGAACAAAGAGGGTACTGGCATCGGATTGTATGTGGCTAGGGCTTATACTGAACTGCATGGTGGACATTTTGAAATCTCTTCGGAAGAAAACAAAGGTACAACAGTCATTTTTACAATTCCTGTTAAATGTGGTACTGAACAAAATGAAGTTAGGAATGATGCTGAAAAAGATTCAGACATAAAGAAAGATGCAAGAGAAAAGCCTTTGGTTGTTGTGGTAGATGATAATAAAGATGTTGTGGACTTTATTGTTGATACCCTGACTTCCGATTTTCATTGTCTTTCTGCCTTTGATGGTAAGACTGGCCTTGAGATGTGTTTGAAAAATGACCCTGCATTGATTATAACGGATGTGGTTATGCCGGTCATGAGTGGGATGGAAATGTGCCAGTTGTTACGTAAAAACGTGAAGACGTCGGTGACACCTATTATTATGCTTACAGCAAAGGATGATAAGATCACGGAAATGGAGAGTATACGTATCAATATAGATGCATTTTTGCTAAAACCTTTTGATGCAAATATACTGTTGCTCCGTGCTAAACAACTTGTAGAAACATATCGGCGAAAAGAGGCAAAAGAGCGTATGAAGGCTATTATACAACCGAAAGAAACGGATGCTGTCTCTGATGACGAAAAGTTTTTGCTGCGGATCACTACACTAATAGAAGATCGTATAAGTGATTTTAACCTGAATGTAAATTCTCTTTGTGAGCAATTGGGACTGGGGAATAAATTAGTATATCGTAAATTAAAACAGCTTACAGGTCAATCTCCCGTTGAATATATCAAGAGTATCAGAATGAAGAAGGCTGCCATGTTGCTTGGACAAAAGAAGTTCACGGTGTCAGAGGTTATGTATATGGTTGGATTCAGTAATTCTTCTTATTTTTCGAAATGTTTCCAGGCTGAATTTAATATTACTCCAAAGCAATATATGGATAAAAGAAAACAGACAATAGTCACATAATCTGTAATGGTCCTAAATTGCAAAAATGGGATTTTTTAAATCAATTCATAGGTGCTAATAAACAACAGTGTCTGTTAATTACTAAATATCAGACCAATATGATTCGCCTGACTGACGCTTATCAGGACGATGTCCTGTTTTTGTCTCTAATTGTCCAATCTGTTCTTTTTTCTTTTATGAGTGTTAGTTATTTTTGCATTCGAAATCTATCAAATGATGCAAATGAAACAACTAACCTTGATCCTTTTGTTTATATCCTTTTCTTTAACAAGCATGTCGGCGGAACATTCCCACCGGGTAATTCGTAAAGATTATTATGTTAACTCTAAAGGTTTATTGTGTACGCCAGACGGACACAAGGCTGCATTTTTCGGAGTAAACTATACTTTGCCTTTTGCCCACGGTTATCGTGTTATGGAATATCTGGGAATAGATCCAAAAAAAGAAATTGATCAGGATGTGTACCATTTTGCAAGATTGGGATTCAATGCGTATCGAATACATTTGTGGGATGTAGAGTTGAGTGATGCTCGTGGAAACTTATTGGAAAATAAACATCTTGATTTACTGGATTATCTTATTTTCAAACTTGGTGAGCGTGGCATTCATTCTTTATTGACTCTTCAGACAGATTTCGGAGACGGTTATCCTGAACATAACCGATTGACAGATGGTTTTTCGTATCAATATGATAAATGTAATGTGCATGAAAATCCGGAGGCGCAAAAAGCGCAGCGTGTTTACGTGGCTGATTTGATGCATCATGTAAATAAGTATACGGGTAGAACATACGCCTCAGATCCACTGATTGTGGGTTTTGAGATCAATAATGAACCGTGTCATTCGGGAACACCGCAGGAAGTTGCCGATTATATAAAAGGTATGGTGGACACGTTGCGGACGGCTGGTACTCAGAAACCGTTGTTTTATAATGTAAGTCAGAATCCCTGGTTAGACAAAGTCTTTTATAATAGTCCTATTCAGGGGGCTACTTTTCAATGGTATCCGGTTGGCTTGGTTGCCGGACATGAACGGCAAGGCAATTATCTGCCAGCGGTTGATGATTATGTCATTCCTTTTGATACGTTGCAAAGTGCCCGAAATAAAGCTAAGATCATCTATGAATTTGATGCAGCTGATAATCTGTATTCTTTTCTGATTCCTTCTGTTGTGCGTTCTTTTCGCTCTGCAGGTTTTCAGTGGATCACCCATTTTGCCTATGATCCTATTGATGAGGCTCCTTATAATACAGATTATCAAACTCATTATCTGAATTTGGCTTATACGCCGAATAAGGCAATCGGAATGCTGATTGCAGCAAAAGAGGTCAGGATGTTGCCATTAGGGAAAACTTATGGCACATATCCTGAAGATACCCTTTTTGGTGATTTCCATGTAAGTTATCTTAAAAATCTCGCAGAACTGAATACGAAGAAGGACTTTATATACACCAATAACACAAACACACGACCAGTAAATGCTAAGGATTTGCAGCATGTAGCAGGATGTGGCAGTTCTGATGTGGTGAATTATGCGGGGAATGGCGCTTATTTTCTTGACCGTGTCCAGAAAGGAATCTGGCGCTTGGAAGTGATGCCGGATGTGTTTCAATTGGATGATCCGTTTAAAAAACCATCATTAAAAAAACAGGTGACAGCAGTACAGGGGAATACAAGAGAGATGAAGGTCTTCTTACCTGATTTAGGTACTGAGTTCAGTATATCTAAGATTGCTTCCCAACCGGGTGATACAGTCTGTATCAGCTACACTTCTGCAAAAGGAAATTCTTTCGCTGTGAGGCCGGGAGTCTATTTGCTGGCAAGGAAGAACATGCATTTGAATGGCATGAATAAGGATTCCAAGATAGGACATTTGCGCTTGGACGAATATGTAGCACCTGCTGATAATGTTCCGGCTTTTGCTATCTCTAGTCAGGCTCCGGTTATGGCTTACCTTCATAAACCGTTGAAATTAACTGCACAGGTAGTAAGCAGATATCCGATAGATTCTGTTGTCGTGATGACGAATCAAGTTTCCTTCTGGAAGCAGCAGAATCCTGATTGGAAGATGACTCGCGTTAAGGATACGCCTTTTACGTATGAGACGATGTTACCTGCAGATGTGTTGGGAGGAGATGAATTGAAATATACCATTTCTGTTTTTACCAAACATGGTTGCTTTACGGCTCCTGCAAAAGTGGAAGGCATGCCTTTGGATTGGGATTATACCAGTGACGCTTATTATCGCGTACCATTGCAGGCTTCATTCTCACCCATTAACTTGCTGACTGGGAAAGATGCTGAAGCTGAGATCTACACGGGTGAAGGCTTGGGAGAGGTTAGTGGAAAGAAGGTCTGGTATCTTAAAAAGTCAATTCTCCATATCCTGTCTGCTGCATCAAATGAAGCTTCAAAATATACCTCTTTATGTATTGACTGTGGAAAGCCGATATCTGAAGATGACTCGTTAAGAGTATCCTTGATTGATAATAGGGGTATAACATGGCAATCGGGCTTGGTTACTTGTACGAATCAAGGTAAAGCGCTGATTCCTGTTGCAAGTTTAAAGCAAGTACCTACAGTCTTGTTGCCGCATGCCTATCCTGGTTTTATGAAGAAAACTTATACAACTATTCCTTCAAAGCAGATTTCGCCTGTTGATTTCGAATTTATACAGATGTCTGCAGTAACATCCCATGATGTGGAATGGAACTGGGACTTCCTGAATGGTGTTTCTTTGGAATGTAATCAGTAATATAGTATTAAAATAAATAATCTAAAAACAACTTTTATGAAATGTAAACCCTTAAATTTAAATCAGACATTACTTACTTGTCTTTTAGTTTTGCTGATATCTTTTTTCGGAGTTTCGTATGCTCAGGCACAGTCGGGTCCGATTAAGGTTACCGGTAAGATTATCGACGAATCTAAAGAACCTATGATCGGTGTTACTGTTATCGTGAAAGGTTCACAAATTGGTGCTGTAACAGACCTTGATGGTAATTTTTCTTTAAATGTTCCAGCAACAGCTAAAGAAATCCAGGTGTCATATATCGGATATAAAACGATGATTCTTCCCATACCAGTCTCTCATATTATAAGCATTCAGATGGTGCCCGATTCTAAGGAACTTAATGATGTCGTTGTCATCGGCTATGGAACTCAGCGCCGAAGTGACTTGACAGGGGCAGTAAGCACTGTAAGCAGCAAGGATTTTAATGGTGGTATGATCAATTCTCCTGAGCAGTTGATAAATGGAAAGGTTAGTGGTGTCGAGATTGTAAATGGAGGAGGATCTCCTACGGATGGAAGTACGATACGTATTCGTGGAGGGGCTTCTTTGAATGCCAGTAACGATCCCTTGATCGTGATTGATGGTGTGCCTCTGGAAGTATCCGGCTCTATTGCCGGTAGTGGCAATTTCCTTAGTCTTATCAATCCAAATGATATTGCAAGCATGACAGTGTTGAAAGATGCTTCATCTACAGCTATTTATGGCTCCCGTGCATCAAATGGTGTCATCCTGATCACAACGAAGAAAGGGACGGCGGGGAAGCCTAGGATCAATTTCAGTACAACAAACTCTCTTCAAGTACGTACAAAGACAGCCGATATGCTCTCTTATAATGAGTTTCTGAATGTGATCAATACTGAAGGTTCGGATGCCCAGAAGGCATTGCTCGGAAATGTTGATACCAACTGGAATAATAAAATATATCAAAAAGCTCTTGGTACGGAAAACAACTTCAGTATTTCTGGCAAGGCTGCTCATTTTATGCCGTATCGTGTTTCCTTGGGATATTATAATCAGGACGGTATTTTGAAGACAGATAATGCAGAAAGATATACTGCAAATACGAATCTTTCTCCTTCTTTCTTTAATAATGATCTTAAATTGACCTTGAGCTTGAAAGGGTCTGTTAATAATAATCACTTTGCCGATCAAAATGCGATATGGGGTGGTGCAACATATAATCCGACACTTCCTGTCTATTCGGGGAGCAATGATTTTGGCGGATATACTGAGGCAATTGATGCAACGGGAACACCTGTTACAAACGCTGTAAGAAATCCGTTGGGTTTATTGAAACAAACAACATCTAAAGGAAATGTAAAACGCGTTATCGGTAATTTTGATGTCGACTATAAACTTCATTTCTTCCCGGATCTGAAAGTTCATGCAACGCTGGGTTATGATTATGCAGAAGGCAAATCTTCTAATTACGTCCCCGCAGCAGCTGCTTCATATTACACAAGCGGAGGAGCCGATTATAATTACGGAAAGCAAAGACTTACCAATAAGTTGTTCACAACGTACCTTACATATAATAAGTATTTGGAAGATCTTAAAAGCAGCATAGAGATTACGGCAGGATATGATTTCCAGAAATGGATGAACAAGCAGGATGCATACGTGTTGTATAATGCGTCTGGAGTAGCTCAGAGCACTACTGCGGCGACAGACCAGCGTCATGCCCTGCTATCATATTATGGACGTATCAATTATTCGTTCGACTCTAAATATCTGCTCACAGCGACTATGCGTCGTGATGGGTCCAGTCGTTTCTCTTCCGCAAATCGTTGGGGAACATTCCCTTCATTGGCATTAGGATGGAGAATCACACAGGAGTCTTTCTTGAAAGATAATCCGATATTGAGTAATCTGAAACTAAGACTTAGTTATGGCGTTACCGGACAGCAGGACGGTATTGGTAATTATGGCTATATCCCGGTTTATACGCAAAGCCAGGAGGGTGCAGAGTATCAGTTTGGAAATACGTATTATAGGACATATCGTCCTGAAGCTTATGTATCAAACTTAAAATGGGAAACCACAACATCTTATAATGTGGGTGTGGATTTCGGATTCTTGAAGGATCGTATAACAGGTAGTTTTGACTATTACACTCGTAAGACAAAAGATCTGTTGGCAACGGTTCCGTCACCTGCTGGTGCTAATTTCAATAAGCAAATAACGACAAATGTAGGAAATGTAAATAGTCATGGATTTGAAGTGTCTTTGAATGCTACCCCTATAAAAGCAAAAGACTATTCATGGGATGTTAGCTTCAATGCCTCTTATCAGAAAATGAAAGTAACAAATCTGTCTCTTGTAAAAGGTGCCAGTGCTACAAATATTTTAGTTGGTAATGGCATTGATAGTTATCAGATGATGGTATTGACCGAGGGATATGAACCTTATATGTATTATGTCTATCATCAACTTTATGATAAAAATGGGAAACCCATAGAGGGGGCTTATGCGGATTTGAATCATGATGGGGTTATCAACTCAAGTGATTTATATAGATATCATTCACGTACCCCGGACTGGATTTTAGGCTTCAGTACATCTTTCAATTATAAGAAGTGGACTCTTGGAGCAAGTTTCAGGGCTGAATTAGGCAATTATCTATACAACGGAATGGCAATGAATACAGGAGCTTTCGGTACGGTATCCTATAATGCCTACCAGTTGAACAATATGAGTCGCAGTTATTTGAAAACCGGATTTAATAGTCGTCAATATCTGAGCGATTATTATGTAGAAAATGCTTCATTCTTGAAAATGGATAATTTAAGTTTAAGTTACGATTTCGGAAAAATCTCTAAATGGTGCAGCTTGCATGCCAGTGCAATGGTGCAGAATGTATTTACAATAACAAAATATTCAGGTGTCGACCCAGAGGTTTATGATGGTATAGATATGTCGTTTTATCCACGACCACGTACCTATTCTTTGAGTTTGGGATTTGACTTTTAATCGATATAAAACAGCTAAAGAATATGAAAAAAATAATATTTTTATTTTTTGCAGTAAGTGTTCTTAGTCTTACAGCATGTGTGGATGAGTTAAATCAGATGCCTCATACTGAGACCACTGCTTCGGATGTATATGATTCCGCCAGCAACTATAAGTCAGTTTTGGCAAAGATTTATGCTTCTTATGTTATTACAGGACAGGAAAAGGGTGGAGGAAAAGCGGATATAAGCACTACTAGTGGATATGATTATTTGCGTTGTTACTTTAATATGCAGGAATGTGGAACAGATGAGCTGGCATGTACCTGGCTAGAGGGTGATAATGTGAAAAACCTTTCTTATCTGACTTGGGATTCAAGTGACCCATGGGTGAGTGATACGTATTATCGTATATATCAGACAATAGATTATTGCAATGAATTCCTTCGTAATGCTACTGATGACGCGATCAGCAAGTTCTCGGAAAGTGACCAGACGAAAATTAAGCATTATCGTGCAGAAGTTCGTTTCTTGCGTGCGTTGTCCTATTATCATGCAATGGATTTATACCGCAATATTCCTTTTGTTACAGAAAAGGATAAGGTAGGCAGTTTTATTCCGCCTCGTTATACATCCGATCAGATATTTGATTTTATTGAAAAGGAATTGAAAGATATTGACGGTGATCTTATGGACCGTTCTGAGGCAGAATATGGACGTGCAACAAAGGCGGCTGCATGGACATTATTGGCAAAAATGTATCTTAATGCAAAGGTCTATACAGATACGGCACGTTATACAGACTGTATCACTTATTGTAAGAAGGTGATTGCTGATGGCTATTCTCTGGAAAGTGACTATTCGAAATTGTTTAATGCGGATAATGACAAACGCACAAATGAAATCATCTTCCCTTTATGTGTGGATTCTAAACATACCGTTTCATGGGGCGCTACAACCTATTTGGTTTGTGGAGAAGTGGATGGCAGTTCCACCGAGAAGCCGGCAGATTACGGAGTGGCAAGTGCATGGAGCATGTTCCGCATTCGGGGAGAGGTTCCTGCACTATTTGGCACAGGTGACAAGCGTGCAATGTTTTATAAAGATGGTCAAAGCCGTACTTTGGATACAGGTCTGGACGTACAGAAGAATGGTTATCTTGTGACGAAATGGACAAATCTTACAGATCTTGGTACGGTAGCCTCTAATACGGCAAGTTATGGGGTCAATACAGATTTCCCTGTATTCCGCTTGGCAGATGTTTATTTAATGTATGCCGAATCAGTACTCCGTGGTGGAGCTGGTGGCGATAAGACTACAGCTTTGAATTATGTAAATGCATTAAGGGAACGTGCTTATGGAAATAAAGACGGAGATATCAGAGCCAGTGATCTGACTTTGGACTTTATATTGAATGAACGTGCTCGTGAATTATATTGGGAGTGTACTCGCCGTACAGACCTTATCCGCTATAACAGGTTTACAACGTCTGACTATCTGTGGCAATGGAAAGGTGGTGTGAAAGATGGTAAGGCCGTAAATGATAAATACAATTATTATCCTATACCAGCTACAGAAAAGACAGCTAATCCTAATTTACAGAATGATGGATATTAACCTAATTAAAAATTAAAAGAATGAAAATATCTAAGTATATACTTGCCGTAGTGATGTTGTCACTTTTCTTTGCTTCGTGTGACAAGGATGGTGATATGCTTTACCTTTCTTCTCCGGATGGTGGCGTATTCAAGGCTACTGCAACAGATGTTGTATTATCAAATGAACTGAAAAATACTTTGGTCTTGTCTTTTGCCTGGACACAATCAGAATTACAGGTGAGCAACGATTCGATGTCGGCTCCAAAGGTGTTGCAAACCACATTGCAGGCGTCAATAAGTAAAAATTTTACGGGTACGGTTGTGGGATCTTCTGAATCTTCTTTGTCTAAGGCATATACTGGCTCTGAGTTAAATGCTCTGGCCAAGAGTCTGGGTCTTATGGCAGGGGAGGCTACGCCTGTCTATTTCCGGTTAAGTGTAAAGACGGGTAATAATATGGATCCGGTTTATAGCAATATCGAAAAAGTGAATATTACTCCTTATACGATAGATATGACTGTAGGATATATTCTGGACAGTAAACAAGCCAAGACGGGCATCACATTATACTCACCGAATGCAGATGGTGTATATAAAGGATTTGTTGGTGCGGCATCTTGGTTTAACTTCTATTTGCTTGAGGGTAATGGTACGATGTGGGGGAATGATGGTGTAGACGGTACTCCTTTCCTCTGTTCTTCTCAAAGTACGCAATGGAAATGCTGGTATCCTGGTCAGAAAGGTTGCTATTACACCATCATGGATACGAAGAACAGAGAGTGGTCTGCTCTTTATGTTCCGAAACTTTCCGTTAGCGGAGATCTTAAAGGTGATATGACTTTTGATGAGGATTCTGATAGATGGACTTATGATTTCACTGCTGTTCAGGCTGGTGATGTGACTTTTAAAATCAGTGGTACAGGTGCTCAATATAATGTAAAGACTGGCACTGATGATAAATCTGCTGTTTCTACTCCTGTTGGTTTCGGAGGCACATCCGACAATGTAACATTTGGCACATCAGCAAGTGATATTACCGTAAATGTTCCTAAGGCAGGTAAGTACAGCCTTACACTGGACTTGAAAAATCCTAAATCCTGGACTTGTTCTGTGAAGACTCCGGATCATTCTCAAGGGCAGATAAATAAATATTTATATGTTTCCGGTGCAGATGATGCAATCAGTGGCAGCTGGACCTTTGATCATTTCCTGACTCTTTATAATGAGGATAACCAGACTTATGCAGGTATAATGACTGTCAGCTCTAAATATGGTTATAAGTTCTACACTACTAAAGATGATTGGGATAGTTCTTATGGAACTGACAACAGCGGTACCGCAGCAAGTGGATCGTTAAAGTCTGGAGGAGGCAATATTCCCGCACCCGAACCTGGTTTATATCTTTTAAACGTTGACATGAAGAAACTAACTTATAATGTGGCAACTGTCTCTACAGTTTCCGTAGCCGGATTTAATACTTCTGGTGATCAGGGAGGTAACTGGACGCTGGTTGATATGCTGCCTACTGCTGTTTCTGGTGTCTATTCAGCTACTGTTACTTTAGCAG
>DAIPMC010000002.1:43313-60266 GCA_036768895.1 Prevotella sp.
GTCTACAAAGGTGATGGCTTGGAGGCATCTAAAGGGGCCGGCACATATACGCTGACGGTGGATCTGAAGAACCTGACCTATACAATGAAGTAATTTTACATTTTATGAATATGACAATAAAAAAGATCTTTGCTGTCATGATGCTTATTCTTAGCATGGGATTAGTGTCATGTAACAGTGATAAAGATACACCATCGTTTCCCAATAAGACAACTTATGATATGACGGGTTTTGCCCGTGGAGCAGATGTGAGTTGGCTGACGGAAATGGAAAAGAGTGGCAAGAAATTTTATAATGCTGATGGAAAAGAGATGGACTGCCTCACTCTGTTGCGCGATCTTGGGGTAAATTCTGTTCGTCTCCGCGTCTGGGTAAATCCTACTGATGGCTGGTGTGGAAAGCAGGATGTATTGGCAAAAGCTCTTCGTGCAAAAGCACTCGGATTTCGTATTATGATAGATTTCCATTATAGTGATACCTGGACAGATCCCGGAAGCCAGATGAAACCTGCTGCCTGGAAATCACTCTCGTTTGAGGGATTGAAAGAAGCTATAGCTGATCATACGAAAGATGTGCTGAATGCGTTGAAAGCAGATGGTATTACTCCTGAATGGATACAAATCGGTAATGAGGTAACAAGTGGACTCTTATGGGATACTGACACATCTACCAGTGGCGCTACCTGGGATGCGGTGAAGGATGGTGTTACTTATAAGGCGAATGAGTCTAATTTTGCAGCCTTTCTGAATGCTGGTAGTGCTGCTGCCCGTGGTGTTTTTCCAAAAGCTAAGATCGTGATCCATCTGGATGGTGGAGCGAATGCAAATAGAACGAAATGGATAGGAGATATTTTACAAAAATATGCTGTTGATTATGACGTGTTGGGTCTTTCTCTTTATCCGGATTCGGATTGGTCTGGTGAGGTTACTTCTTGTATAGAGAATATGAAAGACATCAAACAGAATTATGGCAAAGATGTCATGATTTGTGAAGTTGGTATGCCAGAAGATGATCCGGCTACAGCAAAGGCTTGTCTTACCAGTCTTATGTCTCAGTCAAAAGCTTTGAGCTATTGTCTCGGAGTGTTCTACTGGGAGCCTGAATGTTATGGAGGCTGGGAGAATTATGGTTTAGGGGCGTTTAATGATAACGGTCAGCCAACTGCAGCAATGGATGCTTTCGCTGCTAAATAATTTTGATTTATAAGAAAATAATCCCGGGTATAAGGTCTGTCCTGTACTACGGGATTATCAATAAAAAACAGTTGTTACAATGATGATGAAGGGAATAAGGCTATTCCTTGTTGGAATATTTAGTTTCGTATTATGTTCTGTTTATGCACAGCGCTCAGAGCGTTTGCTTGAGAAGAATTGGAAGTTTGTTAAAGGTGATGTGGAGAATGCATCGTTGCCTGGTTTTAATGATTCTAAATGGCAATCTGTTACGGTGCCCCATGATTGGGCTATCTATGGACCGTTTAGTCGTAGTTATGACCTTCAGACTGTGGCCGTTACACAGAATAACGAGACAAAGGCATCTGTTAAAACAGGGCGTACGGGTGGACTGCCTTATGTCGGTGTTGGCTGGTACCGTACTCATTTTGATGTCGCTGGTTTTAATGCTGAGACCAAGAATGTAACGCTTCTTTTTGATGGGGCTATGAGTGAGGCGAATGTTTATGTGAATGGAAAAAAAGCGATCTTCTGGCCGTATGGATACAATTCTTTTCATTGTGACGTAACCTCTTTATTGAATAAGGATGGCAGAAGCAATGTTTTGGCAGTTCGTCTGGAAAACAAACCTCAGTCATCGCGATGGTATCCTGGCGCAGGACTATATCGCAATGTACATCTCATCGTTTCTGACCGGGCACATATTCCGGTATGGGGTACATACATAACAACTCCGCATGTGGAGAAAGCTTTTGCTTCTGTGCGTATACGTACACAGGTTAAAGGTGCTGATGGAGGGAGGTTGATGCTGGAGACCCATATCTATGATCCTCAAGGAAAGGAAGTTGCGGTAAAGAGCACAACAGAGCGTGAACCAAACGGGCAGCCTGATGAGCAGAATGTGATTGTAGACAAACCGCAGTTGTGGAGTCCTGAAACGCCCAGTTTATATAAGGCTGTTTCTTTGCTGTATTTAAATGATCAACTGGTTGACCGCTATACGACAATATTCGGTATCCGATCGATAGAAATTATCCCGGATAAGGGCTTCTTCTTGAATGGCAAGCGGCGTCAGATCAAAGGTGTATGTAATCATCATGATCTGGGCCCTCTTGGCGCAGCCATCAATGTGGCAGCCTTACGTCACCGGCTTACTTTGTTAAAGAATATGGGTTGTGATGCCATCAGGACGTCTCATAATATGCCTTCTCCAGAATTAGTCAGTTTATGTGATGAGATGGGATTCATGCTGATGGTAGAACCTTTTGATGAGTGGAATATCGCTAAGTGTAAAAATGGTTACCATAGATATTTTAAAGACTGGGCAGAAAAGGACATGGTGAATATGATACATCATTATAGAAATGACCCCAGCGTGGTGATGTGGAGTATCGGAAATGAAGTTCCAACACAATGCAGTGATCAGGGATATAAAGTAGCGCGATTCTTGCAGAACATTTGTCACAGAGAAGACCCTACTCGTCCGGTAACATGCGGAATGGATCAGGTTAGTTGCGTATTGGACAATGGCTTTGCTGCCCAATTGGACATCCCCGGGTTTAACTATCGGGTGAACCGTTACGAAGAGGCCTATAAGAAGTTACCGCAATCAATCTTATTGGGAACTGAGACTTGTTCTACGGTTAGTTCTCGTGGTGTTTATAAGTTTCCTGTTGAGTTAAAGGCTGATGCTATATATCCCGATCACCATTGCAGTTCTTATGATATGGAGTATTGCAGTTGGAGCAATGTCCCTGATGTGGATTTTGCTATGCAAGATGATCATCAGTGGGTCTTGGGACAATTTGTATGGACAGGTTTTGATTATCTTGGTGAACCTTCTCCCTATGATACAGATGCCTGGCCTAATCACAGTTCAATGTTTGGTATCATAGATCTTGCGTCTATCCCCAAGGACAGGTATTATCTGTATCGCAGTTTGTGGAATAAAAAAGAACATACGTTGCATATCCTTCCTCATTGGACCTGGCCGGGACGTGAAGGTAAGGTAACCCCGGTTTTTGTATATACGGATTTTCCCACAGTAGAACTCTTTGTAAATGGAAAGAGTCAGGGTAAGCGTAGTAAGCGTACCGATGGTTCTCTGCAAGAGCGTTACCGGTTGATGTGGAATAATGTGGTTTATGAACCGGGTGAATTGAAAGCGGTAGCTTATGACAAGAGTGGAAAGATTGTGTCTACGGAGATTATCAAAACGGCAGGCAAACCTGATCATCTTGCATTAAGTGTGGATCGTTCATCCTTGGTTGCTAACGGTAAGGATCTTGCTTATATCACCATCCGAATGGTGGATAAGAATGGCAATCTATGCCCTTCAGATAGCAGTCTTGTAAAATTTTATGTTAAAGGTGCTGGAAAATATAGGGCTTCGGCTAATGGAAATCCATGTAGTCTTGATCCCTTTCAACTTCCTCAGATGCATTTGTTCAGTGGGGAAGCAACAGCTATTGTACAAACGACAGATAAGGTTGGTACCTTTTCCTTTACAGCGAAATCTAAAGGCGTAAAATCTGCGCGATGTGTTTTGACGGCTAAATAAATAATGCTCTTTGAATTATTCTCTGGTTATCTTCTACACCAGTTCTTTTTTAGATAATCTCGGAAAAGTTCAAAGAGTAAAACCGACTTTCCACATCGACGAATTCCCGTAATGACTTTTATACGTCCATTTTCGCGTCGCTCAATTAGTTTATTGAGATAAAAATTTCTTTCTATAATCATAAGCCTTTCGATATTTTTGCGTAAATACGCATTTTTGTCAGATGTTATAGCCCTTCTTAAAACTTTTCAATGAAGAATGGTCCCTTCTTTTTATTCTCTGGTCTTGAATCTTGCTATAAGTGGCAAATGGTCGGAATATCCGGGTTGGTAGGCAGGTCCTCTATAGGTTCTGAATGGTTTCACCCCTCCATATTTCTCATCCGGTTCCAATACAAATTTCAGATCGCCGATATGGCAATCCATCAGGGATTCTGCTACAGATCGGGAACATAGGATATGATCCAGACTTCCCCATTCTCCTCTGAAACGGTAGGTGCCTTTGGCTCCGTTTTCCCCTTTAGCTTCTTGGGATATATTGATTAATCCGAGGGCATAAAGTTTCTTGAGGGCAGGAGAATTTTTGTAATCATTGAAGTCACCGGCAACGATAATCTTGGCCTCCGGCGTTTTACTCCGGATCGAATCAATGGCTTCTGCAAGTTTTTCTTCTACTAATATGCGGTGAGGCCGTGAGGCCCGTTCTCCTCCCATCCGGCTTGGTGCATGGATACCGAACAGATGAAGGGTATCGCCATTATTGAGTTTGCCGCTTACATAGAGGATGTCTCTTGTGGGACGCATGTCCGGTAGGGGATGAACCCTGAAACTGAAGTGGCGGATGGGAAGAAATGCGTATGGGTTGTATAAGAGAGCAACATCGATACCTCGCTGGTCTGGTGAGTGGGTGATGAAATATTCGTATTTTGCATGCCTCAAGAGTGAGCGCTTGCTTAAATCACGCATGACACTGTCGTTCTCAACCTCGCATAGAATGGCAAAGTCGGGTAAATGCCATTGATGTGTGGAGTCTTCTCCTAATGCGATGATTTCTTGTCCGATATGGTCCAACTTCCGCCAATATCGTGTTCGTGTCCAATGATAATCTCCGTTAGGAAGAAACTCATAATCGCTCTTTAAAGAGTCATGCTGTGTGTCGAATAAATTCTCACAATTAAGTTCAATAAAGGTGAGAAAACTTGCTAAAAGTAATTCTATCATCTTTTATTCTTATAGTTTGTATACTGCAAAGGTAGGAAAAACGAAGAAAAAAGACATGCGTTTTTAGAATATTGGCAAAAATTCATTACCTTTGCCGAAAGGTGAGATTATATAAATGCATATAAAATGTGATTCCTGATTGAACAGTATCTGAGATGAGTATGAAAGTTAATGGTTTGTCTTTGGACACATTGCATCAGTGGAATGATTCTTCACTGACCATGCTATATGCTTGTTTCTTTAAGGCACTCGTCAATTATTCTTTTCAGATGACTTCTGATGAAGAAATCTCAAAAGATATAGTTCAGGAGGTGTTTTGGAATCTGTGGAAAAACAAACCTTCTTTCAAGACAATAGCGCAGTTAAAAGTTTATCTTTATACAGGTGTCCGTAATGGTACACTGAATCAGATTCGTGCCATAAGAGCTGAACGTACCCATGTGGTACGGATTTCAGACCGGATGCAGGAATATCAACTCGCAGAAGATGGATCTGAAGAATTTTTCCCCGAAGAGGTTTACCGGCAGTTGTTTTTATCAATAGATGAATTGCCGGCACGGCAACGGGAAATCTTCCTGATGAGTATGGAAGGGAAGAAAAATGGTGAGATTGCTAAGATTCTGGATATTGCTATAGATACTGTAAAAACACATAAACGTCGCGCTATTATGGCGTTGAGAGACAAACTTTCTTTGGAAGTCTTCTCTTTACTATTCGTATTAGTAGTATTTAATGAATAAATATATTAAAATGGATATGTATTGTTTTTTTTTATAAATTTATGTAACCTTTTTCTTCCTTTTTGTGTTCTTTAAGTGAAAATGATAGATATGGACCATTCAGATGTCAATACACTGATCCGGAAAAGTCTGACCGGAGAGTTGTCGGACGAAGAGAAAGTTGACTTAGAACGTCTGCTGAAGGGAGATCCTGCTCTAAAGGAAAAGTATAAGGCTTTTTGTCAGTTACGTCATTTCTCAGACCGTTATCGTCAGTATAAGAAAGTAAATGCACGAAGAGCCTTGAAGGAATTTAAAAAAGAGCATTTTCCTCATCTTTATCCTGTTTGGTCAGTTTGGACAGCGGCTGTTTCCATATTAGTTCTTGTCGTGTCGGGCTTTTGGTTCTTCAGGGATCACCGGATGGAAGTCAGAAATCCTCAACTGCCAAGGGAAGCTCTTGTTGCAATGAACCAGGCCAAGCATGCTGGTTTGAACGCAGCTACATTTTTAGTTAAAAACAGGCCGCCTGTATCCGTAACTTCTGATAGCTTGATAGCTGGAATCGTATCACGTTATGATTCTGCCGGCACGATTGTTACCCGGCATGACAAGGAATTCTGGATGAGTCTGCCGGATGGAACCCGTGTACATCTGAATTATAATTCAAGACTGACTTATCCGATGGAGTTTGAGGGCGATTCAAGACAGATTGAACTTGAAGGAGAAGCTTATTTCTTCGTTGCCAAGGATAAGCGTCATCCTTTTATCGTAAAGACCAATATGGGTGATGTTAAGGAATACGGTACGGATTTCAATGTCAATACGCGTGAAGAAAATGGATCTATGAGTATTGTGCTTGTCAATGGAAGTATCAGCGTTACCTCTAAGAATGGAACTCCTCGGATTTTGAAGCCGGGTGAGATGGCCGTAATAAAGACAGCTGAGTCAACTCCTGTGATTACAAAAGTAGATGTGATGCCTTATGTCGCATGGAATACGGGGAGATTCGTTTTTGATGATTGTTCCTTATCGCGTTTGATGTCCGTTTTATCCCGTTGGTATGACAAAAAAGTGGTCTTCAATATTGGTAATGCCGAGAAACTTTCCTTTACAGGGATTCTCAATCGGTACGAATCGTTAGACGTGACCATACGGGCTCTTCGTACGATTACAGGTCTGGAAATTAATGTAGATGGTGGTAATATAATTATCGGCCAGGAATCAAGAAGAAAGAAGTGAAGCAAAAACAAAGAAAATTGATTAAGAGAGGAGATTTATGAAAAAAGAACTTTTAACGAGACGGAGTTGGACTTTGATTTTATTATCATTGTTATTATCCTGGTCGTGCCTGTCTGTAGCTAATGCCCAATCTATAGGCGAAAGGAAGGTTACTATGGATTTGAAGGGGGCGAGCGTCAAAACGTTTTTCTATGTCATGGAAAAGCAAACCGGATTAAACTTTATCTGTTCTGCGGATCTTGTCAAGAGTTTGCCTCCTGTAATTGTCAAGGTTAATAAGAAACCGGCACTTGAAGTCTTAGACATGGTCATGGCTTCATTAAACTGCAAATATGTGATCAACGGAACTCTTGTTACGGTCACACGATATGAGCGGGATGTGCAAAATCGGAGTTTGTCAGGCTTGCTGACAGATGAGAAAGGAGAAATCCTTCCCGGAGTTTCTGGTCGTGTTGAAGGTGCGAATCTCCAGGCGGTTACTGATGACAAGGGACATTATTCCTTAAAACTACCGGTACATGCCTGTAGCGTTGTCTATAGCTTTATTGGTATGAAATCTTCAAAGATCGTTCTGACCAAGGGGACTTCCCCTATACAAAAGAATGTCCGGCTGTTTTCTGACAATACATTGAATGAAGTCGTGGTGACGGGATATCAGACAATCTCCAAAGAACGTGTAACGGGTAGTTTCTCTAAGGTGACTGCTGATGAACTGAAGACCAAGCGCTATGATAATCTCTCCCAATTGCTGGAGGGTGAAGTCCCGGGATTTAATACTTCTTCCAGTCTTATTCGTGGTACTACGACGATGAATGGTGATGCAAGCCCGCTTTATGTCATAGACGGCTTTCCTGTGGAAAATACCCGCTATAATCAGTATGGTTCTTTAGAAGAGAAACTGCCACAACTCAATATTGAGGATATTCAGAGTATAACAGTCCTGAAGGATGCTGCCGCTGCAAGTATCTATGGAGCACGGGCAGCCAATGGTGTTGTAGTCATCGTAACCAAAAAAGCGGAGAATAAGCGTACGAGTGTATCTTTCAGTAGTTCTCTTACATGGCATCCCTATTCTTTCTATGACAAACGCTTGACGGATGCTTCTGATATGATTGATCTGGAAAAAGAATGGGCATTGGAAAATCCTAATTTTAAGGGAAATCAAGTTGCTTCTTATGCGCAGTCTTTGCTGGATAATAAGGTGTATACTTCACAGGGTATTACAAATATCCTGAATTACTACGCCGGAAATCTTCCTCAGAGTACAATGGAGGATAACCTGAACAGTCTTGCTTCCAGAGGCTATCAGTATTATAAGGATGTCTCTAAATATGCGAAAAGGGACGCTTTTTATCAACAGTATTATCTTACTGTTGGCAGAGGAAGTGAACACAATAACTTTATGGCTTCTGTTTCATATCGTAATAATCGGCTCAACGACCGTTATTCCAGTAATAATGCATGGGGTGTCGATCTGAAAGATATTCTTGATTTGAATCGATGGCTGACTGTTGAAGTAGGAGACTATAGTTATTTCAATAAGCAAAAGACTCAGACTTTCGACCCACTTTCAGAGAATTATTATTCCTATGAACCGTATGACCGTTTGAAAAATAGTGATGGAACTAATTATACTTATACTCAGGATTCTCGCCTGAGTAATTCTAATTTGTCGATTATCAAAAATAATGGTCTTTATAATCTGGATATTACCCCACTCGATGAGATCAGTCGTAATATCAGGAATCTGGATAGTTTCACAAATCGGATCTATGGCAAACTGAATGCCAATATCTTCTCATGGCTTAAATATAATGTGATGTTCCAGTATGAATATAGTTATGACAAGACCAAACAACTTTATGACAAGGAGTCTTATTATGTACGCCAGTTTGTTGACAAATATGCTACGAGCAATGGAACTTCTACGACATTCAATGTCCCTTATGGTGACATCTATTACCGTTCTAATCAGACTTCCAAGGCTTATACTTTCCGGCAACAACTGAATTTTGACCGGACATTCGGGGGGATACATAATATTGTAGCTCTTCTGGGACATGAGGTCAGGAAAAATGTACTTGACTATGATAATTCTACCTTATATGATTATGATCCACAGATGCTCACCTATGCATTGGTAAATCAGGGAGTACTCAATTCTACTTATGGGCTTCTCGGAGGTTATGGTCTCTCCTCGAATGATTTTGCCTATCTCCGTTATATTGACAATCGTTATATTTCCGTCTATGCCAATGCTGCTTATACCTATGATGACCGTTATATGGCAACGGCCAGTATCCGTTGGGATCGCAGTAACCTTTGGGGGACGAATTCCAAATATCAGAAAAATCCGATCTGGAGTCTGGGAGCAGCTTGGAATATCAACCGGGAAAAATGGTTCCATGTTAGTTGGATTGACCGTCTGAAATTCCGTCTTAGTTATGGTATTGCCGGAAATGTAGCTAAGAATGCAGCACCTTATATGACCGCGAGTTATTTTAAGAACACTAATGTAGGTGGAACGTATGGAAGTGTAACTTCACGTCCTAATCCTAATCTTCGTTGGGAGAAGACGACTACTACGAATATTGCATTTGACTTTGCCGTATTGCATAATCGGTTGAGTGGTAGTATTGAATATTATAACAAGATGGGTGTTGACCTGTTGGCCAATACGATGGGTGTTCCTACAGAAGGCTTCGGATATAATACTTACATGATCAACAATGGCAAGATGCGTAATCAGGGAATAGAACTTTCCTTGAATGGTCAGATCATCAATACACGGGATTTTGGGTTTAATGTCTCGACAAATTTCAGTTATAATAAGAATAAAGTCGTTTACGTAAATGTTACGGCACCGGTTTATTATCTTCAACTTGACTATCCGCAGTCTTATCCGGTTATCGGCAATCCCTATACATCCATTTATGCTTATAAGTGGGCAGGGCTGAGTGCCGACGGACTCCCGCAGGTTTATGGTGATGATGGCAAACCGACGACACAGAATCCTTCTTCTCTTGGAGCTATCAAGTATGTGGGGAGCACAGAGCCTTCCAGACTGGCATCTGTAAATCTTGATTTCCACTATCGCGATTTTGATTTTTCCTGCCTTTGGGTTTATAAAGGAGGGTATAAGATGCGCAATACTGATCTTGCCATGCTGAACAATAGTTATAACAGTACCATGTACAGTTATATGGCTAATATTGGTCCTGTGAATAAAAATATCATTCACCGTTGGAGAACAAGCGGAGATGAACATAATACTGATATTCCACGTGCTGTCTTTGGAGAAAGTCCTTTGTTCAGTGATGCGAGTTATACTATTTATTCTTATTCTGATATCAACGTCATTGATGCTTCTAATCTGCGTTTGGCAAATGTCTCTCTTTCTTATGCTTTGCCGAGGCAATGGATCTCACATGTCCATCTGAGCAATGCCCGCTTTCAGATGAATATGGAAAATGTGTTTACTTTTGCCCATAGTAAAAGTGCAAAATACCTCTTGGGAGGATATAATGCTCCTAATTATGTGCTGGGATTGTATTTGGATTTCTAAGAGTTGGGATTTTTACATTAAAAAAGGAATTATTTATGAATACGAATACAGTTAAAAGGAAATTGTGTAAATTCTTTCCCTTGTTTTTCATAGCTGTCTTGCCTTTTTGGTCATCTTGCAGTGGCTATCTTGATAATGTGCCGAAAGGAGAGAAAATCCCCACAGCGCTTGAGGATTTCACGGAAATGATAGCTAATCAGTATCAGAATCAGCGTGAAGACATTTCGCAAGCCCTTATCTTGATGAATGACCGCTATGTTTCTCCTTCTTCTCTAAGTTATTATCCATTATGGAAAGCAAACTATCTTTGGGATGAAAATGCAGATCGGATTAAACTCAATAAGAGTGATGAGACCACTTATTACAACGGTTATGGTGCTATCTCTACAGCAAATCTGATTTTGGAGAATGCTCCTTCTGCCACTAATTGTACGGATGCGGAACGTGCTGTTGCCATTGCCCAGGCTCGGATATTGAGAGCTATGAAATATTTTACCCTGGTCAACTATTATAGTCATACCTATAATGTTTCTACTGCTTCTTCGGATGGAGGTGTTCCTCTGATTACGAGCGCGGAAGTAGGAGCATCCTATACACAACCGAGTGTTCAGGGTATCTATGATTTTATCTTGGCGGACATAAATGCTGCTTTGCCGGATCTTCCGGAGAAGTCCTCAAATATTCTCTATGCCGACAAGGCTACGGGCAATGCATTTGCAGCTCGTGTCTATCTACAGATGAGTGATTATGAGAAGGCTTTGAAATATGCTCAGGCTGCTCTTGCCTATAATGATTCTCTTTTTGACTGGAAAGCTTTTTACTCCAAGAATCAGGGTGTTCTTGCCAAAGAGGGATCTTATCAGAAAATTACTTCTCCAATGGACTTTACATTCTGTGAGAATTATAATTTCTGTCATGGGAGCAGTTCTAATCAGGGAAATGATTTAAATTTGGGGGTAGACCGCGCCGCACGTTTCGAATCTGGGGATGCGGAATTCCTTAGTCGGTGGAAAAAACGGACTGTAGGTAGTGAAACTTATTACACGGCAATGACGGCAGGTTATTACAATCGCGGCGGAATGACTACTACAGAGGTCTATCTGATTGAAGCTGAATGCCTCGCACGCCTTGGTAAAGTCAATGAGGCGATGGCTGTGCTTAATAAGGTTCGAAAGGCTCGTGTCCTGGATGGCTATTTTAAGGATCTGAAGGCTTCTTCAGCTGAGGAGGCCATACGCCAGATCCGGGATGTTAAAGCAAATGCTTTGATCCTTACGATTGTACCATTTTGTGATGCCCGCCGGTTAAATATGGAATCTGCCTATGCCCGGACTCTTGAAAAGACAGAGAATGGAGTCAACTATACACTTTCTCCAGACAGTCACTTGTGGACTATGCCTTTCCCGCAGGGCGCAGTTGATAATTCCGGTAATGGAAAGATTACCCAAAATGTTAATCAGTAAATTATCAAAAATACTAACAATAATATGAAAATTTCTTTATTGATGTCTTTAGCTCTGATCCCATCTGCTCTTTTTGCTCAGGGGTATCACATTACAGGGCATGTCACTGGTTGGCAGGATGGGGATACACTTCTTATCTACAGGGTCAGCCATACGGATAGACAACCTTTGGCTGAAACCGTTGTCCGTGACGGAAAATTCTCTTTCAGCGGCAACCAGGCAGATCCCCGCGGAGTCTATATGCTGGTAAAGAATAGTTATGGACAGATTCCGTTTATTCTGGATAATAGTCGTATAACCTTTTCCGGAATAGCAAAAAAAGATACATCCGATAAAATACCAGTTTATACCTATGATGTGTCAATAGGAGGCAGTCCGTTAACGGACGAGATGAACGAGAAACTGAGTGTTAAGAGGACACTTGATCAGAAGTACAATGAATACCATACGAAAAATGCATCGATCTTACATCAATTGAATGTCGCTCGAGCTGCAAAGGATTCTGTGGAATTGAAACGTCTTGTAAAATCTTCAGCGTATCAGGATTTTAATCATGACGAGCATCAGTTCTTTATGGCCGTAGATAGTGCCTATGAAGCTCTTTATTCTGCTAATAGAGATTCTTGGTGGGGACCTTTCCTGATGGAAGCCACGATGAATTATTTTACAGATAAAGATAAGCCACTCTATGAAAAGCTTACGGAAAAGGCCAAGAATACATATTATGGCAAGATGGTGCATGAAGAATTGTATCCGTCTGATAATACAGGAAAGAAAGTACCGGATTTTACGTTGAGTGACGGCAAGACATTACGTGACTTTCTGAAAGGTAAGAAATATGTTCTCATTGATTTCTGGGCTAGTTGGTGTGTACCTTGCCGGCATGAGATTCCTAATTTGAAGAAACAGTATGCTCTTTATGCAGATAAGGGATTACAGATTATCAGTATATCTATTGACAAGGATCCTGGAGCATGGAGGAAAGCTAAGAAGGAGGAGAATATGTCCTGGCCTGGATACCTTGACCAACAGGGTATAAGTTCGAAGTATAATGTGCGTTTTATCCCAATGATGTTTCTCGTAGATCACGAGGGGCGGTTAATCAGTGATAAACTCAGAGGAGAGGCTCTTGCAACAAAACTTGCGGAGTTGTTTCGATAAATAAAAAGACAATCATTAAAAGATATAATTGAATATGAAGAGACCTGTTTTATTCCTGATAATGGTCATGACCGTTCTTGTGACTCATGCTCAGATGGTTAACCCTATCAAATTTTCTTCTCAAGTGAAGATGGATGGTACTGCGAATGCAGAGATTATCTTTACGGGTAGAATCGATGCTGGCTGGCATGTTTATTCTACAGGCTTAGGTCATGATGGTCCGATATCAGCCACCTTCCATGTGAATAGTATGAGTGGGGTTAAACCTGTAGGGAAATTGACTCCACGCGGTCATGAGATATCCAAGATGGACCCGATGTTCGGTATGAAGCTCCGCTATTTTGAGGGGAGCGTGACTTTTGTACAGAAAGTGAAATTTACGGCACCGAATTATAAGATTGATGCGTATCTCGAATATGGCGCCTGCAATGATCAGAGTTGCTTGCCCCCTACTCAGGTAGAAGTGAAGAAGGCAGGGAAGTCTCCCTCCTTTGATGCAGGAGCAGCGGCGCCAGCAACAGCGACAGTTGACAATGCAACGACCGGCACCGGAGATAACTCTTCTGTGCTCCAGCCGGGAATGAAAGCTGATTCCGCTGTTCTTCCTGCTGTGGATACTGCTAAGGCAAAAACGAACGCTATTGCTGCCGTCCGGGCTACTCCGCAGGAGGAGCAGTCCTGGTGGCAACCTGTTATCCAGCAGTTACAGGCCTTTGGTGGTAACGATAGTGTAGCCAGTCATTCCTTGTTTTATATCTTCTGGATGGGATTTATAGGCGGGCTGTTGGCTCTGTTGATGCCTTGTATCTGGCCGATCATCCCGATGACCATCAGTTTCTTCCTCAAGCGAGGTGGTGGAAAGAAGGGTGGTATCAGGGATGCAGCACTTTATGGTCTGTCTATCATTGTGATATTCCTGGCTTTGGGAATCATTATTACGGCGATCTTCGGACCGAGCACACTGAACTCTCTGGCTACGAATGCGGTCTTCAATATTATCCTGTTCCTTTTGCTTCTCCTTTTTGCCTTTTCTTTCTTCGGCTGGTTTGAGATCAAACTCCCGGATAGTTGGGGTAATGCAGTAGATTCCAAAGCAGCAAAGACTACAGGAATACTTTCTATCTTCTTGATGGCTTTCGCCTTGGTATTGATTTCATTCTCCTGTACGGCACCTATTATCGGATTGCTTCTCGTGCAGACGGTTACTTCAGGCAACTGGGCCGGTCCTGCTATCGGAATGTTCGGATTTTCTCTGGCTTTGGCCATTCCTTTCACCCTTTTTGCCATGTTCCCGTCCTGGCTTAAGTCCGCTCCGAAATCCGGTTCATGGATGAACAATATTAAGGTGGTTCTGGGATTCATCGAATTGGCCTTCTCTCTAAAGTTCTTGTCTGTAGCTGATCTGGCGTATGGATGGCATATCCTCAGCCGTGAGACTTTCCTCGCTTTATGGATTGTCATCTTCGGCGCTATGGGCATGTATCTCGTTGGCAAACTCAGATTCCGCTCGGATGTTCTGTATGATGCAGATGGGAAGCAGATGCCTCCTAAGCCGATGCCTGTAGCTTCGGTAATGCTTGGTCTTTGCTCTATTGCTTTCGCTATCTATATGATTCCCGGATTATGGGGTGCTCCTTGTAAAGCCGTCAGTGCTTTTGCACCTCCGATGAATACACAGGATTTTAATCTTAATGATAAAGAGGTGAAGGCGCAGTATACGGACTATGAAGAGGGTATGGCTGCTGCTAAGGCTCAAGGCAAACCTGCATTGGTAGACTTTACCGGTTTTGGCTGTGTCAACTGCCGGAAGATGGAGGCTGCTGTCTGGACAGATCCTACGGTTGCTGAAAAACTGAATAAGGATTATGTTTTGATTTCTCTTTTTGTAGATGATAAGACTCCGCTGCCGAAACCGATGGAGGTGACAGATCATGGGCAGACGCGTACGTTACGTACAGTAGGTGATAAATGGAGTTATCTCCAGGCTCATAAGTTCGGCTCCAATACTCAGCCTTTCTATGTGCCGGTTGACAACCTTGGTCAGCCGCTTAACAGGTCTTTCAGTTATAAGGAAGATGTCAGTGCTTACCTCGACTTTTTAAACAAGGGACTGACTAACTATGGTAAGGAAACTAAGTGATGGCAGAATTGGATAAGGAAGCCAGGGATCAGATCCGGAAATTGATCCAGCAGCAGGTGGTTCCGGCAGTAGGTTGTACGGAACCCATGGCTGTGGCTCTTTGTACAGCACGTGCAAAGGAGAATCTGGGTTGTATGCCGGAGAAGATCACGGCTTTATTGAGCAAAAATATACTGAAAAATGCAATGGGAGTCGGCATTCCCGGTACAGGTATGGTGGGACTGCCGATTGCTATTGCTCTTGGTGCACTGATTGGAAAGTCTGAATACCAGTTGGAGGTAATCAAGGATCTGACTCCTGAAACTCTTCAGGAGGGGAAGGATTATCTGAAGAATGATCCGATTACGATTCAGTTGAAAGAGGGTGATGTAGACAAACTTTATGTCGAGGTTATCTGTCAGGCTGGTCAGAAATGTTCTGTTGCAATCATTGCCGGCAGTCACACTCATTTTGTCTATGAGAGGATAAATGACAAGGTGCTGTATGACAAGCGTAAAACTGTAGATGGGGAAACAGAGGAGAACGATATCCAACTCACTCTGAGGAGAGTTTATGACTATGCGATGTTCTCTCCATTAGATGAACTTGAGTTTATCCGGAAAACCAAAGACTATAATATGCGTGCAGCGGCTGAATCGCTGAAGGGTAACTATGGTCATTGCCTGGGCAAGACCATGGACCGCCCGCTTAGTCATGGTATTTTCGGAAATTCTATCTTTTCCCATATCATTTCCAAGACGGCTTCAGCGTGTGATGCCCGTATGGGTGGAGCAATGATTCCGGTCATGAGTAATTCCGGTTCGGGTAACCAGGGAATCTGTGCTACAAATCCTGTCGTGGTCTATGCTCTGGAAAATGAAAATACGGATGAGGAACTGATCCGGGCTTTGACGCTCAGTCATCTGACGGCTATTTATATCAAACAGAGTCTAGGAACCCTGTCTGCTCTTTGTGGTTGTGTGGTTGCCAGTATCGGCAGCAGTTGTGGTATTACTTATCTGATGGGAGGTGACTACAGTCATATCTGCCATTCTGTGAAGAACATGATTGCCACACTTACAGGAATGATCTGTGACGGTGCCAAACCCAGTTGCTCATTGAAGATCTGTTCAGGTGTCAGCATGGCCTTGTGGTCTGCTATGCTTTCCATGGAAAATCAATATGTTACTTCCGCTGAAGGAATTATTGATGATGATGTGGATCAGAGTATACGTAATCTGACCAGTATAGGTAAGAATGCTATGTGTACCACGGATGACAAGGTTCTGGATATTATGACCCATAAGAATCATTGTTGATGATATTTGCTTCAGAATCGGGATTGAGTTTCCCGGTTCTGAGCCTTTTTAACTTTTTCCTGAATTCGAGGTTAATCGGATTGTGATTGTCCTTGATGTTCAGAGGTGGATTCAGATAAGTAATCAACTGGTTCTGTAACATCTCATAGTTATCAGCCCGGTCATCATACAGCATGACCAGGTTTCTCTTCATCCAGTCTGTCAGTTTTTCCTCATCCTCTTTACAGAATTTCTTATACCCGTCATTGGGTTTATTCTTGTCACGGGGTACGAGGCGGAAACCAAACAATCGTCCTAGTGATTTTCTTAGTGTAGACTTTCCGGAGTTGTTCCCAAGATGTCTGGTATAGATTCGCTTGCGGAGGCGTGCTTTGGTACTTATACCTGTATACAGGACGCGAAGGGATTCTTCG
>DAIPMC010000071.1:0-13896 GCA_036768895.1 Prevotella sp.
GTTGGCAACCTGCCAGGAATATTCCGGAAGAAGCTCTGCAGAAAGCCAAGGAAATAGCAGATAAAGTCACAAAGGCTTTAACGGGCTATGGTATTTGGGGTGTAGAATTCTTTCTCACTACAAAAGGAGAAGTTGTCTTCTCTGAACTCAGTCCACGTCCCCATGACACGGGCATGGTCACTCTGAGCCATTCCACAAACCTCAGTGAATTTGAGCTGCATCTTCGTGCTATTATGGGCTGGCCTATACCGGCTATTCATCTGGAACATACAGGGTGTAGTGCTGTCATCCTGTCTCCAGTGGAATCAAAAACTCCATTGAAATATAACCTGACTGATGCATTGAAAGAAGACCGCACACGCATCCGTATCTTCGGCAAGCCGGAAGCACATATCGGCCGGCGTATGGGTGTAGCCCTGTGTTATGGAGATTTGGAAGATGACATTGATGCCTTGCGCGAAAAAGCGAAACATGCCGCTCAAACCGTTCTCGGCACTGATCCATATATGAAAAAATAAGGTTCTTCTCTGAAAAAGCAATATCCCGGTCAACCGCAACCTTAAAAGGTTCTCAAGTTGATCGGGATATTTTATAGATCAATAAGAACTGAAAATCTAAGACAACAGAAACACTGTAACTGATCTTGCAGCCTGCGCACCCATGACCAAGGCCTGTTCTATATCCGCAGTCTTACTCGGACCACTGATGAAAGTTCCGAATCCATAATCTGTCATCTTAATCCGAGCGTATGCCTCATGCATATTATCTACGATACTTGCCTCATCCAGTAAGATCACCAGATTTTCTGAGATAAAACATATAGCTTTTTCCTTCATTGTCTGGGGAATCCAGATACATGCATTTTCAGCTACTCCAACCTCTCCACGAATGACTCCGACATCCGTTCTGTTCAAATCCTGTGCTTCAGCTACTAAATCAGGATTCCGATCTGCTTTGATTCCAGGGATATTACTGGCAATGACCTGTGCATCAGGATAAGCTTCAGCAATGGCAGCATTCAAATCTCCATCTTTTTTCAGACGCACGATCTTTCCTCCAGAAGATTGAGTCATCTTGATAAACTGTTGTAATGTATCCGGATATTTTAACGCATGAATGTCCATATCAGGCATATCAAACTGCTGATGTGTATTCGCACGCAATCTGGCAAATAATTCTTCTTTTCTCATGGTTCAATTTTGCTTTTCTTTTCATATTCCTTTTCCAGATCTTTTTCAAGAACATGAAATGGTTTTCTGACGAATTCAGGCATCAGATGCCCTACACACCAGGGATTCATTTTAGGATTCCCTATAATTGATTTTGGCACATAATTCAAAAGCGGAGCCACTTTCAACGCCATATTATAGATAGAATAATTTCTGTAAACCCAGGACATTCCCCATGACATGAGTTTCTTCTCTGAGTTGGCAGTACCGAAATGCTCAAGTTGCTGACGCCAAAGATAAATCTGGCTTCCAGGATTGACATGAACAGGACAGACATCATCACAACTCAAGCAGAGAGAACAGGCAGAAATATTGCCACTATTTGCCTTCGGATCTTTCAACATTCCCAGATCTATGCCGATCGGACCCGGAATAAAGAAACTATAACTATAGCCCATCGAGCGACGATACACCGGACAAGTATTCATACAAGCACCACAACGGATACACTTCAGAGTCTCCCAATGATCTGGATTTGCGATAAAGTCACTACGGCCGTTATCAACCAAGATTACATACATCTCTCCACCCGGACGAGGCTTCCGGAAATGTGAAGTATAGGTAGTAGTGGGCTGCCCCGTAGCACTCCGGCACAGTAAACGCTGAAAGAATGCCAGTGATTCATAATCGGGAATTACCTTCTCCAAACCCATGGCCGCAATATGCAACTTAGGCATTGACGTAGCCATGTCCGCATTCCCCTCATTAGTGCACACGACGACATCACCTGTCTTCGCTACGCCAAAATTACAACCCGTCATTCCTGCACCAGCTTCCAGAAACTCACTACGAAGACTGTTACGTGCACAGCGGGTCAAATAAGTAGGGTCATCATTGCCTTTCTCAGGAGAAATGCCATCTGCCTCAAAGGTATGAGCTACCTGTTGACGGGTAATATGGATAGCCGGTACTACAATATGTGCGGGTTTCAAATGCATCAGTTGTAAGATACGCTCACCCAGATCGGTCTCTACCACATCGATACCTTTCGACATCAGGAAATCATTCATTCCACACTCTTCTGTCAGCATGGATTTCGATTTGACTATCTTCTTCACCTGATGGTCTGTCAGTATTTTCAAGACCATCTGATTGAACTCTTCTGCATCTTTAGCCCAAAGTACGTGAACACCATTCTTCTTCAGGTTTGAGGAAAACTCCTCAAGATAATCAGATAGATGAGAAATCGTATGACGCTTGATTGCACTAGCCTTTTCACGCAATTCTTCCCATTCAGGAATCTGGCTGACCATCTTATCTCTTGCCATGCGCATCCCCCAGAAAGTCTGGTCATGATGCGTGATTTTAGCAGGTTCTTTCAAGAATTCTCTTGCTTTCTTTGCATGTAATGTACTCATAATCCAGCTGCTAATATTTCAACGACGTGCTTAAATTTTATATTTTTGTGCTCTTTTTGGGCAATACCTTGCAGATGCATCAGGCAAGAACAATCCGGTCCAGTAATATATTCTGCCCCTGTAGCAATATGGTCAGCAAGTTTATCCTCACCCATCCGTTTGGAAACATCAGGCTCCTCTACTGCAAACATTCCTCCAAAGCCACAACATTCATCCGACCGTTCAGGTTCTTTCACGGTAATGCCACTGACCAGATTCAGCAGATCAACAATCTTATTGAATCGAGGACCAGAAAGTTCTGTTGGAGACGAAAGTCCTAACTCTCGTACACCATGACAAGAATTGTGAACACTGACGACATGAGGAAACTTCCCGGGTAAGGCCGTGACCCTCAGGATATCATGAAGAAATTCGACGACATCATAAACCTTCTCTGAAACCGTACAATTGCTTAATATCTTAGGATAATTAAAACGGATAAAAGCAGAACAGGATACGGATGGGATAACAACATAATCGAAATCCTTAAAGACTTTCTCGAATTTCTCGACCAATGGCCTTGACATCCTCTCAAAACCTGCATTTGCCATAGGCTGGCCACAACAGGTCTGCTTTGGAGGATAGGTCACGTCTACACCCAAATAGTGAAGAAGCTTGCTAGTAGCCACACCTACCTGAGGATACAATGCATCTACATAGCAAGGAATAAACAGACCAACTTTCATAACATTTATCTTATAAAAACTAGCTGAGAAATAATTCTCAGTTATTATTTACAAATATAAAAAACATTTTACATAAAACATCATACAATCTTCACTTTTATCCTTACATATAACGATAGGGAGCTTATAAACGATTATAAAAAAAAGGATTATCCATATAATGATAAGTCGAGTTTACAATTTAAAATGATTTCTTCTTTTGTACACCGAGAATCATAGATTAAGGCTTGACTTATTTTAATATAGTATATTCTTTCACCCGCTTTATCCTATTAAAAAATTGAAACGGACTTTATATCAAAATCACCAGAAAATGATGAAAAAAAAGACATATTATAAACTCGTTCAAAATAAAAACCGTACTTTTGCAATTAGGATGAATCTATTATATCAGAGGGTCACTCATCCTCATATATTCAAAATGTGCCTTTTAGCAAGTGACCATCCGACAAAAACGAACAGGGAAAAAGACAAACCTGTTCGTAGCATATACCCCCCACAAGAAAGAATATCTGAATAAGTTTACTTACTGGTATCAAAAGAAGGCTTTGATATGAAACGACTGCTATTGATCGTTGATCCGCAAATTGATTTTATCAACGGATCCTTACCTGTTCCCGGGTCTGCAGAAGCATTGAATGCTTTATCAGAATACATAGAGCAACAAGATGGAGTATATGACTGTAAAGTTATCACTGCAGACTGGCATCCTTACCATCATTGCTCTTTTAAGGAAAATGGAGGCGAATGGCCCGTACATTGTGTACAGAATTCTATTGGAGCAGCTCTTTTCCCGGCCCTTTTCAAACCCCTCTATACCACACAGGGATCTGTAACGATTCTCTATAAAGGAATTCTTGAAGATACAGAAGAATATTCTATCTTCAGTAATCCTGCTTCCTCCCAAAAATTACAATCCATTATCAAGGAAAGGCATATAGGGAAAATCGATATCTGTGGTCTTGCCGGAGATGTATGTGTATTGAACACCCTCAAAGATGGTATTAGAATTTACGGTCCTAAACTATTTCATGTTTTAGAGGAGTATACAGCATCCTTGGACGGTGGAATTTCGCTCGGAAAAGCAGTTCAGGCTCTTCATACTTAAGATATCAACAAGCAGAGTCATGACTCCTATCCTAAAGGCAGGATAAGATAAAATTTAAGATAGCTTTGAATTTTTCAGACTCTCATACTAGTATACTATAAAAAATCAATTTTATAATCATGGAACAGATAATTCAACACTTTACAGACGATGACCTGTATAAATTTACAATGTGTTGTGCTGTCATCGACAACTTCCCCAGAGCTCAAGTCAAATACAGATTCAAGGATCGGGATAATCTAGTGTATCCTAAAGGGTTTGCTGACGAGTTGAACCACCAGATTGCCTTACTTGAAAATGTAACTATCACAGATGAAGAGGTCAACTTCATGAAGCAAAGATGCAACTATCTTCCCCATTGGTTTTATACCTACTTGAAAGGGTTCCGCTATAATCGCAAATGGGTAAAAGCCTGGCAAGATGAGAAAGGACATCTGCATGTCGAATTTGAAGGGAGTTGGGCTAATACGATACTTCTTGAGGTAAAGGTCCTGGCCATTATCTCGGAACTCTACTATATCATGACAGGGGAAAACAAAACCTTTGATTATGATGCCTATTATGAGAAAACTTATCAAAAAGCCTCAAGACTTCTTGAAGCAGGATGTATCTACAGTGATTTCGGAACTCGCCGCCGCGCATCCCTCAAAGCAGAAGATATCGTTGTACGAGCTATGAAAGACTGCAACAACAGCAAGTCCTGGCCTGGACAATTCGTAGGAACCAGCAATGTTTATCTGGCTATGAAATATGATTTGGTCCCCATTGGTACGATGGGACATGAATTTGTTTCTGCCATTGGAGGAATGTATGGTCCGCAAATGGCTAATAACATTGCCATGAATGCATGGAGGAATACTTTCCGTGGTGCTTTGGGGACATACCTTTACGACACTTTCGGCTGGCATATTTTCAGTCTCAATTTCTCTGAAGATTTCGCCAATCTATATAAGGGCCTCCGCATCGACAGTGGGGACAACCACGAGGAACTAATGAAAATTGTCAATAAATACAAATCCTTCGGCATTGATTCAAAAACAAAGCAAGTAGTTTTCAGTAATGCCCTTGATACAGACAAAGCAATAGAGATCCAAAGATTTGCACAAAAGTATTGCCAGCCTTCTTTCGGTATCGGCACCCATTTCACTAACGATTTCAGTGGAGTCCGTCCGATGAATATTGTGATCAAACTTGTAGCAGCGAAGATCACTGAATCCTGGGATTTCTATAATGATACCTGCAAAATCAGTGAGGACCTGGGAAAGCATACAGGAAACACGGATGTCATCAATCGCTTTATGGAAGAACTACATTTTGAAGATGACTGAATAAATTCACCTGAATATCACAAGATTTGCGATAAAGCCTGTCCGGGGAATTTTGGACAGGCTTCATACCTTTTATATATCCGCAATCTGAAAGTTTGTCCTTTTCTGATTACATTCTCCTTTTCCTTTGTTTATTCCCTAAAATTTATTACTTTTGTTGTCCGAACATTTATGATTATATGATCGTTTGCATAGCGGAAAAGCCAAGTGTAGCTAAAGACATCGCAAGAATTCTCGGTGCTACTCAGTCTCATGAAGGTTATATGGAAGGTAATGGTTACCAGGTCACATGGACCTTTGGGCACCTTTGCGAACTGAAGGAACCGGATGATTATACACCAATGTGGAAACGCTGGTGCCTGTCTGCGCTACCTATGATTCCGCCAAAATTTGGAATCAAACTGATTGATGATGAAGGAATACGCAAACAGTTTAAGGTTATCAAGAACCTCTATGATCATGCTGACGGAATCATCAATTGTGGTGATGCCGGGCAGGAAGGAGAACTTATTCAGCGCTGGGTAATGCAAAAAGCCCAAGTGAAATGCCAGATAAAAAGATTATGGATATCTTCTATGACAGATCAGGCAATCAAAGAAGGTTTCCAGACACTAAAATCAGAAGAAAAGTATGACCAACTCTATCTTGCGGGACTATCACGTGCAATAGGCGATTGGATTCTCGGAATGAATTGTACCAGACTGTATACCTTGAAATATGGTCACAACAAACAAGTATTAAGTATTGGTCGGGTCCAAACACCTACTCTGGCACTGATTGTGAATCGACAGAAAGAGATTGATCACTTCAAACCCGAAACATATTGGGTACTCGCAACAATTTACAGAGACACCCTTTTCACCGCTACCAAGGGAAAATATAACAGCAAGGAAGACGGAGAAAAAACGTTCAGTCTGATTGAAGGACAACCTTTTACTGTAACAGATGTAAAGAAAAAGAAGGGAACGGAAAACCCTCCGCATTTATATGATTTGACCTCATTACAGGTAGACTGCAACAAAAAATTCAGTTATTCGGCAGAACTGACTCTGAATACCGTACAGAGCCTATATGAGAAAAAGTTTACTACTTATCCACGTGTGGATACCCAATATCTCTCAGATGACATCTATCCGAAATGCCCCGGTATTCTGAATGGAATCAGCAAGGTTACGGTCAACGGCCAACTGGTCTATATGGATTTGATTAAAAACCTGGCCACACGTATCGGGAAGAAACTTCCGAAGAGCAAGCGTGTCTTTGATACCAGCAAGGTTACAGATCACCATGCCATCATCCCTACAGGAGAACCAGCAAGAGGACTTACTGATATCGAGAGGAATGTGTATGACCTGATTACCCTCAGGTTCATTTCTGTTTTCTATCCGGATTGTAAATTTGCGACCACGACAGTGATGGGAAAGATTGTAACCGTAGAATTCAAAGTCAACGGTAAGGAGATTCTTGATCCCGGATGGCGGGTCGTCTATCAGAACACTGACCAAGAAAATGGGAAGAAGAACACAGATGAACATATCCTGCCCACCTTTGTAAAGGGAGAATCAGGCCCTCATCAACCGACCTTGACAGAGAAACAGACCACGCCACCCAAATACTATACTGAAGCTACGCTCCTACGTGCCATGGAAACTGCGGGTAAATTTGTAGAAGATGAAGAGCTGCGTGCTGCTTTAAAGGAAAATGGAATCGGCAGGCCTTCAAGTCGAGCAGGAATCATTGAGACCTTATTCAAGAGACACTATATTCGCAGGCAAAGAAAAAATCTCCTGGCTACACCCACAGGTGTCCAACTGATTGACACTATACACGAAGAACTCCTTAAGAGTTGTGAACTGACGGGAATCTGGGAGAAAAAACTACGTGAGATTGAACAGAAAAAATACAATCCGGGACAGTTTATCCATGAACTGAAAGACCAGATCGTAAAGATCGTGAATGACGTGTTGGCTGATAACCAAGGCTCTGTTGCCATCACAACGGAAGAGGACCCAAAGAAGAAGACAAGTCAGAAGAAAAAATCAACAGGTAAGAAGGACACTCCTGCAAAGATTGCTGAAACCAGCGCAATGGATCCTGCCACACAAACATCTGCTGGAGATAATCAAAACCATCAGCTGCCCAATGAACAACAAATCCAGGAAACATGGAGTGGACCAGTCGATGACAGTATTATCGGCAAGACTTGCCCCGTTTGCCATACCGGCCATATCGTCAAAGGTAAAACTGCTTATGGCTGCAGCAACTGGAAAAATGGATGCAAATTCAGATTACCATTTACACCCAAACAGTAATTCTTTCCTATAGAAGGTTCAACGCCATCCTCCACGAAAGACTAATCTATCATAACAGTATAAAACTACCCTTCTTTCTCATCCATGATAACATTATAAAACAAGACCAATATCACCGTAATCCCACCAGCCAGGAACATAAGTAAAGTATGGCCTGTAAGGGTCAAATGAGGCAGGATATCCAAAAGTCTGACATGAGACAGTTTCTCCATAAACATATTATATATATGGAGAAATGATGACTGGAAAGCAGCTCCTAATATCTCCCATCCCTTCATCTTCACAAACACCGTAATACCAGTAAGTATACACAAAGTCCCCCATATTCGATTAAGATACCATGCACTATCAGGGACATTTTGCATCACCTTCTTTGAAAAGCCTTTGTCAGGAACAGGTTCAGAATGCTCCGCAAAGAACCGGTTTACTAAGCGATCATCCTTTTCTGTCATATCCATTTTGTTTTAAATAATTAGCTAATTTTTCTTTGCCCCGTAAGAGATGCGACTTAACCGTATTCGGTTTGAGTCCTGAAATATCGGAGACTTTTTCGATAGATTGACCCTCTACCAACTGCAGTGTGATACAGAGCCGTTCATTTTCACTCAAAATCTGAAGAGCTTTATAAAGATCCATATCCAAATTACTATCACCATTTTCTCCCATACGCCCTTTGACCTGTGGAGTATCGAGATCATCTGTTATCTTATGACGCCTACAATAATCATACCAAACATTATATGCAATCCGATAAAGCCATGTAGAGAAATGAGATAGTCCACGAAAATTTCGGATATTCAGGTAAGCTTTGATAAATGTTTCCTGAGCCAGATCATCACTCAACGGCCTATTTCCAAGCGTCTGACTTAGGAAAAAGCGTCTGACAGAAGATTGATACTTCACAACTAATCGATCAAATGACCGATTGTCGTGAAGTACCGCCACCTTTGTGACGAGAGAGATATCATCAAACTTTTTCAATATGAATCAGTTTCAGAGCTTCAACAGATACTCATTTTTCTGAAATCACTCCTTCTCGGAAGAATCTTCGGTAGAAGGCGCATCGCTTTCCGGATTTTCCTGTTTACCGTCCAGACCATCATCAGATGCAACTGATTCTTCTTTTTCGTCAACAGTTTTATCCTTAGCATTTGTTTCGTTTTGTCCGCCATCCTGCACTTTTTGCTCATTATTCTTCCCTAAATGAAGCGCTTTATTGATTGAGGCCCATGCTATAAAAGCCTGCCCGGCACCATAGACAAAGACCAGTGCAGCAATACCTGCAAGGAAGGAAGCTTTCCAGAACCAGAACATAACCATCAGGCCTAAGCCTAAGAATCCATTTCGCAGTCCACGCTTCAGAAGGTATTTATCCGATTGCTTTTCTATCTGAACATCTGATTCAGGAATAGGATGCCCCTTTTCCGCTGCCTTTTGAGCCAAATCCATACGTTTGTTTTTCCGTTTAATCAACCACCATGCTATCAATGCAATGACGATTAATGGGGAAGTCAGGAAAAGAAACACAAGGATGACAACAAGCATAGCAAACAGGATTCCACCTATCCCTACAGTACCACCCAGAATCTTATCAAACCAACGAGAAGGCCCATGATCGTTATAATCATAATTCTGGTTTGAATCAGAAGCCTCATCAATGGAATCAACCTTATTCGAATCGACTCTGGAAGTCGTGTCAGAATAAGCATTAATCGGCCTATTAGTTGAATTAATCTTCTTGTCACCAGAAGGATAATTTGTACTCTTGACAGGAGCCGTCGCTTCCATTTGTGGATGATGGCGATGCCTTGGAGCAGCCGAAACTACAGAAAAGCTCAACGTGAGCGTCAACATTATTAATACGGTCCAAAACTTTTTCATATCTTCTCTATTTTTATTTCTGGTAGTTAGATGCAACAAGTAAGTAATAAGTTGCAAAGAAACGAAAAAAATCGTATTTTTGCAAGGAAAACCCAAGAATATGGAATTACCGGAGGCATTCGAAAGTTATACCCAAGGCTTAATGGGAGAAAGTCTTTATCATCAATTCAAGGAAGGACTGAGCCAACCAATACCTGTAAGCATCAGGGTTAACCCGTTTAAGTACACATTGGATATGGAGGATATCCCTGCTTTCGAATCAGAGGTTCCCTGGTGCAAAAACGGCTTTTACTTGAAAGACCGGCCAGCCTTCACCTTTGACCCGCTATTCCATGCTGGAATCTATTACGTTCAGGAAGCCTCATCCATGTTTCTGGATCATGTACTCCGGCAGAATATCCACCAACCGGTAATGGCACTTGACCTTTGTGCTGCGCCAGGAGGAAAGACAACCTGCGCGATGAGTGCTTTGCCACCTGGAAGTATTCTCTTCAGCAACGAACTCATCCGTAACCGGGCCCAGATTCTGAATGAGAATATACTGAAGTTTGGACATCCGGATATTGTCGTTACTAATAATGATGCAAAAGACTATCGAAACAGTGGAATGCAATTTGACGTTATTCTGGCCGACGTACCATGTTCAGGAGAAGGCATGTTCCGTAAAGATGGGAATGCTATCCAAGAATGGAGTACCGGCAACGTTGAGCATTGCCAGGCATTACAAAGAAAGATTATAAGCGACATCTGGCCTTGTCTGAAACCAGGAGGAATACTGGTATATTCTACCTGTACCTTTAATGCTGAAGAAGATGAGAAGAATACGATGTGGATTGCCTCTGCACTCGGAGCAGACTTCATCAATATCAAGACCAGACCGGAATGGAATATTACAGGAGCACTCGTACCATCTCCGGACGCTACGCAGACACCCATTCCCGTCTATCGGTTTATACCTGGTAAGACTAGGGGAGAAGGACTTTTTATGGCGGTCATGAGGAAACAAGGTGTGATGCCCTCACCTACTAAACCATCCTGGAAGAATGTAGAGAAAAAGGTGACCAAGTATCTGAATGTCCTTTCACATGGAATTCGACCGGATATCAAGAAGGGAATAAATCTGATTCCAGATATTTCAAAAGCATTATCCATATTATCTGACAAGAACAAATATCCAAAGATTAATGTCAATGATATGCAGGCTATCGCCTATCTGCGAAAAGAAGCTTTGTCTTTCGATGATAATTGTCCAACAGGTTTTGTGTTGGTTTGTTACAAGGGCCAGCCTTTAGGCTTTGCTAAGAATATCGGACATCGTGCAAACAACCTCTATCCGAAAGAGTGGAAGATCAAAAGCACTCATATCCAGACAGGAAATAATCAAGTGATTCATATCCATCAGACTTAAACCATATTCTGATATTGAAGTTTTCACCAAAAAGAATATCAAAAGTAATATACAATGAAACAATATCTCGATCTACTCCATCGGATCCTAACAGAAGGAGTGCAGAAAAATGACCGTACCGGAACTGGAACCATTTCCATCTTTGGAAATCAGATGAGATTCCATCTGGATGACGGTTTCCCCTTGCTAACGACAAAAAAACTTCATCTAAAATCTATCATTTACGAACTTCTCTGGTTTCTGAAAGGAGACACCAACGTGCATTATCTGCAAGAAAACGGAGTAAAGATATGGAACGAATGGGCTGATGAAAATGGCAATCTAGGACCTGTCTATGGACATCAGTGGCGTGCATGGCCGGATTATCATGGTGGTTCAATTGATCAGATCTCACGTGTCATCCAACAGATCAAGGATCATCCGGACTCCAGACGACTGATCGTCACGGCTTGGGATCCTGCTGATGTCGAACAGATGGCACTGCCACCTTGTCACTGTCTCTTTCAATACTATGTCGCTGACGGCAGATTGAGTCTACAACTTTATCAGCGTTCAGCTGATACCTTTCTGGGACTACCTTTCAATATCGCTTCCTATGCACTGCTATTAATGATGACAGCACAGGTAACCCACTTGAAACTTGGTGATTTGGTCATTACAACAGGAGATACACACTTGTATCTGAACCATACCGAACAAGCTAAATTACAGTTAACACGCACGCCACGCCCCCTTCCACACATGCATATCAATCCTGATGTTCAGAGTATTTTTGACTTCAAATATGAAGATTTTGAATTAACGGACTATAATCCATGGCCACACATTTCCGGCAAAGTATCCGTGTGAACCATCCCAAAAGAATACTCAATGAGATTTCCTTCATCTTCCAAATTTCAAATCAAGTTAAATGAGAATCAATATCATCGCTAACGTGGCCAAGAATCGCGCTATCGGCTACCGAAACCAGTTAATCTATCCTATCCACGAAGATATGAGAAGATTCAGGAACCTGACCACAGGCCATACCATCATTATGGGCCGGAAGACTTTTGAGTCTCTGCCCAAAGGAGCACTCCCCCATCGTCGTAATATTGTATTAAGCAAAACTGCTAATTGCTTTCCAGGCTGTGACGTCTATTCTTCCCTTGAGGAAGCACTTAAACACTGTACGGAAGATGAAGACATTTACATTATCGGTGGTGCAAGTGTATATAAGCAGTCTATTGATAAAGCCGACAGACTATGCCTTACGGAAGTAAATGCTACCCCTGAACAAGCTGATGCCTTTTTCCCCCCTTACGACAATTGGCAGATTGAATCCTATGAGCATCATCCCGCTGATGAGAATCACCCTGAGGCCTATTCTTTTGTTGATTATATCAGGAAACCGTAATTTCCACACAACCCTTAATGTACCCAGAAAGGACAATTGACTCTATTTTCCGGATGGCATTTCTATAAAACAAACTGAAACTGTATCTTCATATCAGCAAAATCAAGAAGGAGGACCGACTCTATAAGCCGGCCCTCCCTTTTGCTATATTTAATCTTATCACCTCAATTCTTCATATTGAGGCTATTTTATTTTCAAGCGTCGTTTGCTTCCTCTTGCACATGCTCTTCTACCGTAATTTTATCTATAGGCAGTTGACGATTGAAAGATGTATTAAAAGATATAATCGTTTCACTCCGAGACAACCCTAAAGGCTGAAGCTTATCATGGATAATAGAAACCAAATCCCGATTATTCTTCGCATACATTTTAATAAAAAGATCCATATCCCCTGTTGTAGAATGACATTCTACAACCTCAGGTATCTTCTTCAAAGCCTCCACAACACTCTCAAAAGCAGAAGGATCCCTCAGATAAAGAGAAATGTAAGCACAAGTTTCATAGCCTATTTTCTCCGGATCGATGATGAATTGTGAACCCTTCAGAACACCTAAGGAAGTCAGTTTCTGTATTCGTTGATGAATTGCTGCTCCACTTACATTGCAAGCACGAGCTACTTCCAGAAATGGAATTCGTGCATTAGAAGCAATAAGCTTCAGAATCTTTTTGTCTAATGTGTCTAAATTATGATGTGCCATTATTAATTTGTATTTGCCACAAAGGTACGGCAAATAATTGGAAGTTACAACTAAAAGAATAATTTTTGCTTTAATTTGACAGTTTTTAGCCTTTTCAACTAAAAAAAGCGTGTAAGATACCCTAACAAGAATATTACTCTTGTATAAATAGGTTTGAAAACGAAAAGTACGATTTGGATTTAACAGAACCAATCCTGACTCCACATAATGAATATGAGAAGGACTACCCTTTTCTATCTCAAAATTGTCTGATAAAAGCGGAAAGTATAGGATTCGAACCTATGAAACGCTTTAGGCGTTTACACGCTTTCCAGGCGTGCCTCTTCAACCACTCGAGCAACTTTCCCTATAAAATCGATGCAAAAGTACAGTTTTTAAGCCAAAAAACGGCATTCGAAACACAATTTTAAACTTCTTTAAACATTTTCAGCGGTCATTGCTTTATTATTGTCA
>DAIPMC010000072.1:0-526 GCA_036768895.1 Prevotella sp.
ATAGATTATTAAGGTTACACCTGTCAGCCGATTGCACTTCTATGTTGAACTTGCCTAGTCTCCATCTTTCCTATCAATTTCCCCTTTTCCCCTAAGAACGTCAAGGTCACGAGCAATAGTCCTTCTCGTTATCTTGACTTATCGTTGGATTTTGCTTTATTAGGTCAAGAATTTTACTTTGTCTCTCTGTGACATTCTTTTCTGAGTTTTTGTTTTCCATATACTCTTTTCCCTCCTGACGATGTGCTATACAATAATCTTAATTTTTCGGTTCAAGAGGAATTAACTTATACTCACTGCTGAAAGCACTTTTAGTCGAAATTTCCCATGCTCTGCCATCTTCTGTGTCAAACAATATGAATGATGTATCACCTTGGCCAATACATAGAATGAAGCGTCCTTTGAACTGTTGCTCTTTAGGCACGAGTGGTTCACTATTAATTATTTTGATTCCACGCTTCGTATCTAATGAATTATACTCAAGTTTCGGAAGTAAAAAGAATTGATTTATTTAACAAATAAAAGT
>DAIPMC010000072.1:536-13853 GCA_036768895.1 Prevotella sp.
CCACGCTTCGCACCTAATGAATTATATATAATGATTTCGTTGAGTATACCTGTGCAAGTATTCAGCTCAAAATAGGAATTAACAGAACGAGGCTTATATATATGCCATGTTGTTCTACATTCCGGCACTAATGAATCCAACTCATTCTGAGCATTACACACGATTGCTTGTGATGCGAAAAGCAATATTACTACTATTAACTTCTTCATTACCTTATTTTTTCAATGATTACCCGTTGATGGATCTATATAATTCATTCTTACTCTCCTTCAACTTTACATTCCGTTAATCCCATTTCTTTTGCTTTGTCTGGTGACATAGCATAATACAGAGCATCGGCTTCGTCACAAATTTCTCCGCGCTCATTCTCCAGAGTTACGTGGATGGTGTGGAAGTTACGTTTGCTCTCAATAATCCGTGCACGTATTGTAAGCATTTTGTCTGTAGTCATCACTGGCTTCTTGTAATGAATGGTCAGTTTGCTTGTTACAGCCGTAGTCTGTAGTTTACGTGGAATCACCCAACCTGCAGTTTCGTCAATCAGTGTGGCAATCACTCCGCCATGCAGTGTGTCGAGCCAGCCCTGATAGTTTTCATTCGGACTCCACATAGAAACAATGTCTTCACCATCCTCGTAGAACTCCAAATGCAGACCTATAGGATTATTGGGGCTACAACCAATGCAGTTGTAGCCTTTCTTATTTATGTAGGGATTTATTATCTTTTTCATATCTATTTAATGTTTTTTCCATTTACTCATACACAGTATGCTAATAACTGCTTATTATATTATGCCGGAATCACCTGTTTCCCAAATGGAGCCAAGGCCAGTCCTGCCAGATGGAATTGTTTTTTACCAAAAGGAATTCCAATAATGGTAATGCAGAGTAGTGTGCCAAATAGCAGATGGGTAAGCCATATCCATACTCCACCTATAAAGAACCAGATGATATTCATTATAGTGTCTAAGCATCCATGATTATTCGGGCGATCTACGACTTTTTGCCCAAAAGGCCATAGAACATATAATCCTATCCTTAAGGATGCAATTCCAAAGGGGATACCAATGATCGTGATCATCATTCCAATACTGGATACAAAATATTCAATACCAGTCTCTAAACCGCCAAAAATCAACCATATTATGTTTCCGATTATTTTCATTTATATTTTCTAATGTGATTAGAATTGTCCTTATGATGAAGATAGGCGTATACCTGTATCAATTATATTGTTTATTCTTTTAGAGATCTTAAAAACAAATGGGATTTTAAAAGAAAATGATTACCTTTGCGTCATATTTAATATTAGGAAATATGATGAGGTGGATATTCCTTCTGTAAACAAAATTTATGATGGAGTTTTATCGTATTAACTATGTGCGTAATCGTGGTTGTTAGATCATTTACCATGCAGGACTGGGGATGTAGAATCAGGTCTGTGACCTTTTCGGTTACTAGACATGACACTGTCGGGTTGAGAAAGGGTTCTTGAAGTAAGGAATGGATCATTCCAGCCATACTTGTCATCCAAATTTTTAGTATATTTTCCAAACATAATTGTATCTTTTTAAGTTTATTCCAAATATAGACAATTTCTGTGGAATATCCAATAGTTCGAATGAATATATTTTTTAGAACTTGTAACAAATCATTTGCCCTGCCCTATCACAGTTGAAATACATAAATTAAAATTACTTAATATGAAATATAAGCATATCTTATTTGATATAGATGGAACTTTGGTCGATAATGAGAAGGCTGTATTAAGTACATGGCAGCAAACGGCTGAAGAATTGTTTAACAGATATATAGAGAAAGATAAACTCAACTTTGTCTTAGGGATACCAGGTGTTACCATCATGGAAAAATTAGGAGCTGAGAATCCAGAAGAAGGTTTTAAAATATGGCAGAGACATTTTCAGGAACATCGAAGTGAAATAACTTTATTCAAAGGAATCAAAGAAGTAGTTTGTAAACTTAAGGAAAGGAATATCTGTCTGGGATTAATTACTTCCCGAACACGGGAAGAACTAAATAATGACGATGCATTATGCCAGATTTATCATCTCTTTGATGTTGCTATTTGTGTAACTGATACGGTAAATCCCAAACCTTCAGCAGATCCGATTCTAGCGTATCTTCAAAGAACAGGGGCTACATCGTCAGATTCCCTTTATGTAGGAGATTCAGCGTATGACAATTTGTGCGCAGCCAATGCTCAGGTAGACTTTGCGCTAGCAACCTGGGGTAATAACAAGAAAAATATTCCCTGCAAATATAAACTAAAGGAGCCTTCTGATATTTTGACAATCCTCTGAAAGAATTCTTCGTTTTTGGAATTGCTGTAACAAGTTGTTACCATTATACATCAGGTCAATATGATGCCGTGAACGAAAGCAAATATCATAATATGAATTTTCTTTTGTTATCAGTATGTTACTTTATTTTCTCCAAGTAGTTCATTCGATCCTTAATAATGTCTTCCATATTATCAATAGCCCAGTGAAAAAGAGAACTTAGTAATGGTATGAGTGTATCAGCTCTGGCTGTAAGGTTGTATTCCACTTTAGGGGGGATCTCCGGGTAAGCCTTGCGTATTACCAGTCCGTCGGCCTCCAATCTTTTTAAGGTTTCTGTAAGCATTTTCTGAGATACATCAGGGATATTACGTCGTAAATCCTTGAATCTCAATACTCCAAATTTGTGAAGGGTAAAAAGAACCAGCATTGACCATTTGTCACCAAAGCGTGAAATTACATTTCTTATCGGACAGTTGGGGTATAATGCATCCCTTATTTCTCTTTTTACCATAACACTTGCTTTTATTGCACTGTGCAAAAATAAGAAATATTATCCGGTTGATGAACATTTATTAAAGTTAAATAACTTTAAAACGGGAAATTGTAAATCATTGAATGCCAACAATAGTTTCACACGAGTAACCAGATTACTTTTTCGTACCTACTTGTTTACTTCCTCTGATTGTTATATTTTTGTAATCAATAATAACAATATAAAAAAGGATTATTATGAAAGAAGTAAAGGTGATTTCAAAAGGTAAGAACTATTCTGCAGTAAGCGTAGGCAAGATGGCCGATTTACGTGAACATAAATTAGTGTTAGGACCGAACAAGGAAATGCAGGGAAAAGTATTTGTGGGTAAGCCTCTTGATGCTACAGGTGCAGAAATGTCCTTTCAGAGTTTTTTGCCAGGTGAAGGCAGTCCGTTCATTCATGCTCATAAGACCCATGAAGAAATGTACATCATAATGAAGGGTGAAGGAGAATACCAGGTTGATGGAGATATTTTCCCTATTTCAGAAGGCTCAGTTATACGCGTATCTCCAGCTGGTAAAAGAGCCATTCGTAATACAGGAAAGGACAATATGATAATGATTTGCATCCAGTATAAAGCAGATAGTTTTGGTGCAGATGATACGCCTATGGGTGACGGCAAAATCATTCATGAGGAACTGAAATGGGATAAGGACTAGAAAACTTATGGTTGGGTGATATAACGTTTATACCATTATCCACGTTGTCTCCCAGCCATTCGCAGACTGTATTCTCTATTGATTTCTGCAATCTCTTTCTTGCCATCGATATATTCCTGATAGATGTCATCGATGCTACCACCACCCAACCAGCAACTGGAGCAGTTTTCGCACCCCCCTGCCCCACAGTCAAGTGACTGATGTAGTATTCTGATACGTTCTTCTCGTGTAGTGTCTTTAATTAATATACTCATATAATTGGATATTAAAAAACTGCATGAATTCTTAAACTCAACACATTTACAGGCCCACGACTTCGGTTATATCCTGGGTTGATGATAAATTGGTATGCTCCTGATAGAAATAAATTATCCTTTAGAGCAAAAGAATAGTATAGTTCCGATAGATTTTCCAAACCGTAATTCAAGTGCCCGTCACCCAGTTCGAAACCATGTCCGCCAGCCTTAAGATAATCCCGGTGTGAATTCGATAATGCTGAGATGACATCAGCCAGTCCCATCGTATCGTTTTTACGATGCCATTTACTGCCATCTGCAGAAATCCCGGCACTCAGCGTACGGTCCACTTCTGTAAAAGCCCACGTTTCATTATGCCCGTCATTCCATCCGGCCCTGAAAAACATGCCCATAAAGTCATTTATTTCTTGTTCGACATTAACTCCAAAACCGTATTTGGTCCTGCCAGATTTCTCTGTCATAAACAGATTAGGAGAAGCAATATCCATTTTCAAACTTTCCTTATAGTTCCCCATATTTGCCCAGTTGATAAAGGAAAATAACCGGACACTTCCTTTCTTCCCTTCCAAAGAATAGTTGTGAGTGTACTCCAAAGAATGGGAACTGGATCTTTGAAGATGCCAATCCATTTGCATTCCGTTAGCGACCTTGGGAAGTAACGATATGCCATAACGTAATGCATCGTGCGGCGTAACCCATTCTATCACTATACTGGGAGTATATCCTTTGGTATTAGCTGCAAAATCCCATGCACCATTGTCCATAAGTCCCCAACTCATAAATTGTGTTCTTGGATCATGACTATATTTGTTTGTGTCAAAAAAATCGGATACACAGATTTTTCCTATCGTCAAAGCTATATATTTTGTCGGGATCATTCCTCCTAATTTATTGATATCGTCACACTGGTAAGTTCTGTTGCTGCTCAAAGGAATAATTTGAGTGAGATACAGTCGACCCAATTCAAAGGATGGTGCCGGACTATCTACTCGGTATGCTTCTCCATTGGTAGAAGCTCCTATTCCAGAAGAACCGCTTAGTCCCGATCCTCCTGAAAGCTCCGGCCCAATAAAGAGGCCTCCCCCATTCCACAATCTTACACCAAAAAATAAAGTTGTCGTCAGTGATCGCTGGTTTTCACCCTTAGAGGTCAGACTGTTTACTCCTGAATAAGCAGCATGAAAAGATGGTTTATACTGAGATATTACAGTTACTTGCCCATGTATGGAAAAATGTTCGTCTTTCAGTGTGTCCCTGGACTCTGCCCGAACAGTACTGGAAGCCATGTTGACGAATAATACATACAGAAGTAGTAATCTCGTGAAAAGGTGTTTGCTAGGATTTAATTGGGCTCCTAAAGGGTTGCAATCGAAAAATCTACTCAAATAAAGCATAATAAAAGAAATTATGAATTACTTCCTTTTTTGTTTATGTGTCAGAAGTTGGTACAGTGTGGCCTTCTATCTAAGCACAAGTTAATCTTTTTATTATATTTGCAGGATTATTTATCTACATATATTCAAATTTGTGGTGCAAAGATATACCTTTTTTTCTTAGTTATTCTCTATTTTAGAATAAAAAATGTAGGTATAACTTGAAAAAATATTTATTTTTTTTGGCTGCAATATACTTGTTGTGTATCTTTGCTCTATTTATAGTGGATGAAAGGGTGCTTTCTGAGTCAGATGATTGACAGTTCTACAGAAAGTTCACTATATATTATAGAAAATATAAGAGCCAATGAAGGATTTTGCAGCAATAGATTTTGAAACAGCCAACTATTCCCGTACGAGTGTATGTAGCGTTGGGGTGATTATTGTCAGAGAGAATCAATTTGTCGATTCTTTTTATTCTCTCATCCAACCGGAGCCGGATTATTACAATTACCGTTGTACACAAGTCCATGGGCTGACTTGTTCAGATACAGAAGACGCACCGGTTTTCCCTGTTGTCTGGAAACAGATTGCACCCAAGATCGTCGGACTGCCTCTCGTTGCTCATAACAGTTCTTTTGATGAGGGCTGTCTGAAAGCTGTATTCCGATGCTATCAGATGGATTATCCCGACTATCAGTTTTACGATACTCTCCGGGTTTCCCGCAGGGTGTTGCCTGATCTCGAAAATCATCAGTTGCAGACAGTTGCTGCAGCGTGTGGATATGATCTCACCAGACACCATAATGCACTTGCGGATGCTGAGGCCTGTGCCTGGATAGCAAGAGGAATTCTTTAGATTTTGTGTTTATTTTTTCCCCTTGAAGTAAAGGTTGACATACTGATAGTAAGCCTGAGCTTTTCTGGTTAGTTTCTGATCTTGTTGTTTTCTCAAAACTTCATTATAGTTCCATTCGCCTAAAGGTTTCAGATCATATTGTTGAATTTTTCTGACAGGCGAAAGAACTGTTAATGTATGTCCTTGCATATATCCCAGATCCTGATAGGTAGCCATGAATGCACGGGGTTTGAAATTTCCATCCAGGATATTTCCGCCTGTGTATTTTACCTTACAGGGTAAATTCAATATAGACATCAGAGTAGGCATAACATCTATCTGTGAGCAGAGTGTGCTGACATATTTCGGTGCAATGTTTCCCGGAGAATAGATAATACAAGGGATATGATATTTCTCTATTGGCAGAGAAGTCTTTCCTGCACTTGAAGCACAATGGTCAGCAATAATAATGAATACCGTATGATGAAACCAAGGCCTTTTGGAAGCAGTAGCTATAAAATGCCCGATGGCATAGTCAGTGTATCTTACTGCATTGTCACGGGTTTTAGGATCACCTACAACTTTTATTTTCCCAGTCGGATATGTATAAGGGCGGTGATTGCTCGTTGTCATGATTTGAGCAAAGAAGGGCTTTCCTTTCTTTGCATCCTGATCAAAAACTTGAAGGCTTTTGTTGAACATGTCTTCATCACATACTCCCCATATATTTGCAAAAGAGATGTCTTTCTTTGGAATTTGCTGTCGGTCTATTACCTGGTAACCATTATGAGAGAAATAATTACCCATATTATCAAAATAACTGTTGCCACCGTAAAGGAACTGAACCTGATAGCCCAGATGTTTAAGTTGTGTTCCTACAGAGAAGTCTCCCATTCTGTTATCTTTTCTCTTGATGATACTTTCACCTGCACTTGGTGGGACGCATAGGGATAATGCTTCCAGTCCTCGTACGGTTCTATTGCCTGCTGCATAGAGATTATCGAATACCAGACTCTTTGTCATCATCTTATCCAGTTCAGGAGTCAGATGATCCTGATTACCGTATCGGGTTAGATATTCACCGCTCAAACTTTCCACTGTTATGAGTACGATATTGAGTTTCTGGGGTTGTCCTCCCAGAGAGAGTTGTTTCTCTCCATGGTTGTCAAGACCAGCTTCATTTCTGTAGACTGCCATGCATTCTTTCTTGGGTATCATGGTGTAAAACTTGTTATATTCAAGTTTGTTGTCTTGGAAAGCTTGCAGAAAGTCGTAAGGTCCGTTTTGTTCCAGTTGGGTGACATACTCATCATCACTTTGTATGTTGTGGGCCCAGGACACAATGCCAAAGGCTATTACGCAAGCCACAAGATAAATTCCAACCTGTGCAGCCAACTGCAAAGGACTGAATAGATGTTCCATCTTAAATTTGCGGGTTCTTGACTGCAAAAAGATGATGAGGGCGGAAAGGATAAATGCTCCGGCGAAGAGAGGAACAACCGCGTATGACTGCATGATATTTCCGATGGTCTCATTTGTATATACCAAATAGTCTACTGCAATGAAATTAAATCTCACTCCGAATTCCTGCCAGAAGAAATATTCTGACAGACATACGATTAAAAACAAAAAGACGTATAGGATCCAGGTGAAATAAACGGATATCTTACGCCAGATATCTCGTATATCCGGAATGAAAAAACGAAGAGAAAAACTAATCAGTTTCCAGGTGAAGAATATCCGGGCAATTCTGGAGGCTGCTCCTCCATAGTCAGCGAATATCGAATGAAAGAACCATACATAGATGAACGCGACCAGCCAGAGTCCTTCGATTACCCATCCCGTTTTTTTATTATATTTCCATTCGTTAAGGCCTATATAAACCAAAAGTAATGGCAGCAGAAGTAGTGCGCACATACTGATGTCTGATAGGATGCCCACTCCCAGAAGGCGTATGGTTTCAAAGAAAGAAAAGGAATTACTTGCAGCAGGGCCGGTGAACATGAGTATAATACGAAGAATAAATCCTGCAAGTAAGTATAATTTGAAAAATTGAACCGCAATAAAGGGTATTGGATTAATCCTGTAGTTCGAAGAAGTGGCCTTACAACGAAATAAACCTGTATTCATATCTTTGAGAATCTGCATTTTTGAAATTTTACTCGCAAAAATAAACATAAATTCCATATCCAGGATAATTTGATATTTAAATAGTGTTTACTTTTTGTATAAAACTTGGATTTTATACTTTGCTTTATTATTTGCCAACATTTCTCCAAAGTTTATTATTATTTTTGTAACAAATTTCAAAAATTAAGAACAAGGATCATGTATTCGAACTATATATCTGCTAATATGGAACATACTCCGACAGTCCGGTATGTCTCAATTAGTGTGACCTATCGTGAAGTAATAGCAAGAGCTTTTGCTTTGACGAGTTTGTTGGGTATATTGTTCATTCTTGTCAGTCAGTGGAGTGAATATGTCGCAATTCTTGATCTGCTGGACAAGAAGCTGATGCTGATACTTAATTTTAGAGGTTCAAGATATACTGACAATTTCTGGTATGATTATTCTCAAAAATGGCTATGGATGCCATTGGCTGCTGTAGCTTTATGGACTTCCGTCAGGGATTATCCCCGAGATAAACGTGACAAACTTGTTTTCTTTCTGGTAACGATTCTATTGGTGGCTTTTCTTGACCAACTTTCATCTGGAGTGATTAAACCGCTTGTAGGTCGCTTGCGGCCTTCTCATGATTCGGCTATTGCACCGATGCTCCATTATGTTAATGGTTATAGGGGTGGTCAGCATGGATTTGTTTCTGGTCATGCTACGGTATCTGTAGGCATCATTACCTGGCTTGGAATGATATACAGGGACAAACTGACGCGAATTTCCTTGATTCTGTTTTCCGGAATGTTATGTTACTCCAGAATTTATCTCGGAGTCCACTATCCGGGCGATATTCTATGTGGCGCCTTTTTAGGTTTCCTTTCTGCCTATTTTCTGTTTCCTTTCCTCAGTCAGAAAATAAAGATACATTCTACTATAAAACGGCCTTATGCCATACTGTTCGTTTTTTATCTTACATTGGTAATTTTATTGATTCATGCATAATAAATAAGACTAAGATACGTTAGTATGGAAAGTATGAAAATATTAATTATAGAAGATGAGCGTCGTCTTTCGGACAGTATGAAGGATTATCTGAAAGGACAGGATTATCTTTGTGAGCAGGCCTTTGATTTCAAAACGGCTAAGATGATGGCCGGTACTTATAAGTATGACTGTATCCTGCTTGACCTGATGCTGCCGGGTGGTGACGGACTTGAGATCTTGGACACTATTAGAAATAAGCATAATAGAACAGGGGTTATTATTATCTCTGCCAAAGATTCTTTGGATGATCGGCTTATGGGTTTGAAGACAGGAGCTGATGATTACCTTTCTAAACCATTTGCCTTACCAGAACTTTCTATGCGTATTTATGCGTTGATTCGCCGTCAGGAGTTTTCTGCCAATAATGTAGTTTTATCCAATCAGGTCCAAATCAATCTGTTGACAAAATCTGTCACAGTAAATAATAATCCTATAGAACTTACCCGTTCGGAGTATGAATTGCTCCTTTTCTTGATTGGTAATCGTAATAAGGTAATCTCCAAAGCTGCTATTGCCGAACATCTTAGTGGAGAGATGGCTGATATGATGGATAATTACGATTTTATTTATTCCCATATTAAGAATTTGAAGGCAAAACTCTCTAAAAATGGTGCCAAAGGGATGATTCAGACGATTTATGGAACAGGATATAGATGGAAAGAAGTTTGATGAACAAAATGATGACGAGATTCGCCATCAGTATGATCTTTATTTTAATACTGACCACTCCTCTTTTGTATGAACTGACCACGCATTTCTATGCTGAGGATCTGGTACGTATAGCAAAGACCTATGGCATACAGCCTCGGACAGATGTCGATAAAGATGTTTGGATTGGGCTTTTTATACAGTTTCTTGGTATTATAGGAGCATTTGCAGTGACTATTCTTCTGGTCTTGCAGTTCGTGCCAAGACGCTTATGGCTTCCTTTTAGAAAAACGTTGTCTACTATTAATAAGTTCAAGGTTGAAGATGGGGCTATTACATTGCCTGCAAATACGGGGGTGAAAGAGTTCAATCTGTTGAATGCTACTTTGAATCAAATCATGCTTACCAGCGCAAAAAGTTATCAGGTACAAAAGGAGTTTACTGAGAATGCCTCTCATGAACTCCAGACTCCGCTGGCTATCATATTGAACAAGATAGATAATCTTATGCAGGATGATCATCTTACCAAGCATCAGGCGCAGGAAATGCAGGAGATGCAGCAGGAACTGATGCACATGAGTCGTCTCAGTAAGAACTTACTCTTGCTATCAAAGATTGAAAATAACCAATACAAGACACTGAATCTTGTCAATTTATGTGATAAAATAGAGTCTATCCTACCCCTACTTGAAAGTTTGTCTGGAGATATTAAAATCAAGAAAAACTTTCTTCAGAAAGACCTTAATTTGCAATGTAATGAGACGCTGCTGGTGAGTATGATCAATAATCTTGTGGTCAATGCCGTACGTCATAATCAATCCACAGGTTCCATTACGATTACAGTCGCAAACCGCCGGCTTTCTGTTTCGAATACTTCTGATGATGCCCCACTGGACGGAACGCAGATTTTTTCGCGTTTCTATCGCACTCAGCAGAATCAGAAGGGCAACGGACTGGGATTGGCTATTGTCAAGTCCATTTGTAATTTTCATGGATGGATAGCTGGTTACCATTATCAGAATGGGCAGCATGTTTTTACCGTTGATTTCTGATGTATACCGTATTAATTGTTGTAGGATTGATTGCCGGAACTTTATCCGGTTCAATAGGTTTTGGTGGTGGTATGATAATCCTGCCGGTGATCACCTATTTTTATGGAGTAGAAATAGCGGTCCCGGTTTCCACTATTGCCCAGATGTTAAGTAATCTTTCCCGTGCTGCCATGGGTTGGAAGGAAATAAAATGGAAACAGGTTTTCTGGTTTCTTATCCCTGCCTTACCGTTTACTGCGCTTGGCGCTTGTGGTTTTTCACTTGTTGACAAAACGCTTATGACACGGATTCTCTGTATTTTCCTGATTGCTTTTTCTATCATGAAAATGGGTAATAAAATTCATTTGCCAAAAGGTCACAAAACTGTTATTGGAGGCGGAATGCTGACAGGATTGCTTAATGGAATGCTGGGAATATCTGGTCCGATAAGCAGTGCGGTTTTCCTGACCTTGGACCTTTCTCCGGTTTCCTATATTGCGAGTGAGGCTATGGCAGCGGCAGCCATGCATATTGTAAAAGCTATTACATACGGCAAATTCAATCTCATGAACGAACATATCTTCTTGAATGGCCTATTGATCGGTTGTGCGATGATGGCGGGCAATTTGATTGCATATTATATTATAAGGAACGTCAACAAGAAACCTTACCAGCGTGTAGTAGGTATTGTCATGATTGCGGTTTCACTCTGGCTTTTCATTACAGTCTGAACTCGTTCTTTTTATAAAATTTTACTTAGAAAATCCTGTAGTCTTGGACTCTTCGGATGTTGGAAGAGGGCTTCTGGTTTATCGTCCTCGGTGACGCAACCGTCGCTGAAGAACAATACCCTGTTGGCTACTTCCCGAGCAAAGGCCATTTCGTGGGTTACTACGATCATGGTCATTCCTGATGATGCCAACTGGCGCATCAGTTCCAGTACTTCGCCCACCATTTCCGGGTCGAGAGCTGAGGTTGGTTCGTCGAAGAGCATTACTTCAGGTTCCATGATCAAAGACCGGATAATGGCTATACGCTGCTTTTGCCCTCCTGACAATACATCTGGATATGCATCAGCCTTATCTTCGAGTCCGATACGCTTGAGGAGTTGACTGGTTTTCTCCGATGCTTCTTCCTGGCTCATCTTTCCCAGGACTACGGGAGCCAGCATGATGTTACGACGAATGGTCATGTTCGGGAAAAGATTAAACTGTTGGAATACCATTCCAATCCGTTCCCGCATGCGATCCGTATTGATTTCCGGTGAGGTGATGTCTATACCTTCGAAGAGGATTCGTCCTCCTGTCGGACGCTCGAGAAGATTGAGCGATCGCAGGAAGGTGGATTTTCCACAACCTGATGGACCTATGATGGCTATCACTTCCCTCTTTCGGATAGTCAGGTCGATGTTATGCAGCACCTCATGGTCGCCGAACGATTTCTTTAAGTGTTCGATTCTTATAAGAACTTTATCTTTCATTTTTCCTCAGATTCTTTTCCAGTTTGTTCACACCGGCTGACAAGGCCATGACGATGACCAGATAGATGAGTGCTACCACACCAAGGGGCATGAGAGCGTCATAGGTAATGGACCGGATGATATCTGATCCTTTCGTGAGGTCTACCAGTCCGATATAGCCACTGATAGAGGTTTCCTTCAACAGGGTGATAAGCTCATTACCCATGGCGGGCAGAACATTCTTGAAGGCCTGTGGGAGGAGGATATACCTCATGGTTTGTGTATTCCATCTGTCCTTTGTCCACAGACATGATTCCCGAGCGTATCACCTCCGCAAGATAAGCTGCAGAGTTGAGCCCGAAAGCAATGATGGCCACGAAAACTTTGCTTACGTTGGCAGAAGCAAATACTACATAGTAGATCATAAGCAGTTGTACCATCGTCGGTGTACCTCTGATGACAGTGAGATAAAGCTGGCATAAGGCATTGAGGATTCCCAGTCCCCCATTCCGGTCGTGAGATGTCCGTACAATCGCAATCATACTGCCCAGAACCAGTGACAGGATCATGGCAAAAAAGGTGATGACCAGTGTGTTCCCAAGACCTTGCAGGAGATAGATAAAGCGGTGGTCTGTGATGAAGTTAGCTTTGAACTTGTCTGAAAAACTCTGCTTTTGGGTGATCAGGTTGCCTTCTCTTACAATGATAACTTGCCGGCAGCGTGTATAAGGTGTAGTGAACAGTACGTTCTTTGCTCGGTCCTTTGTTATCGTGAGCGCTGATGCGCCTACATCCGCCTTTCCGGTCTGTACACTGGTAATGACGGCCTCAAAGTCCATGTCTTCCACATCGAGTTTCATTCCAAGATCATCGGCTACAGCCTGCATGATGTCAATGTCAATGCCGGAGATACGTCCATTGTCATAGTATTCATAAGGGGGGAATGTGGCGTTGGTAGCCACGACTAAAGTCCCATTCCGGCGGCTGATTGCTTTTTCCTGCCAGGCCACAGAGAGATGGTCATGAAGGTGTCTGTCGATAATGGTATCAAGG
>DAIPMC010000073.1:0-4100 GCA_036768895.1 Prevotella sp.
AAGGGAGTTGTATTATCGTATTGATAAAGGCTGCTGATTTGGTGCTGTCAACCACCTGATCGTCAATACCAATAATATTTTCTCTCTGGTATCCTAGGGGAGCTTTTGTCAGGTGTTGTACCTGCAGTACCATCGTGAGGGAAATGCCGGTCAGAACCATCGTTATCATACATTGCAAGATAATCAGGAGTTTGCTGAATACCATCTTCGTCTGATGTCGGAATGTGCCGCGTACCACTTCGATGGGTTTTGCCCTGGAGATGAAGATCGCAGGAATAATACCTGAAAGGATGCCTGTAAGCAGGACAAACAGGATCAGTACAACAATATGAACCGGCAAGAACAGGCTACTCATATACAATTTTGTGTCCAGCAGTTTTTCTGCGTAAGGTGCGGCTAATAGTGCAAGTAGTATACCAATGATCAAGGAAACAAAACAGAGAAGGACACATTCCAGAATCAGTCTCAGGGCAATATCTCTCCGCTGACTGCCTAAAAGACGACGTGTAGCCATTTCCCGTGCCCGGCTGCCGGCCTGGGCAACGGTAAGATTAATGTAATTGATGATGGAGAATAACAGGATGACCATTCCTACGGCGAAAAGGATATTGACTAAGGTTTTATCTCCACGTAGTGTGTTATTTGAATTGGATTCTGTTTTGGAGAAATACAGATGTTTGAAGGGAATCAACAGTACGTGGGTTTCTGTGTCGGGTAGTCTGTATATCCAGTAAAAACTCTTGAAATAGTGTTTCATGTCGTGTACCTTGGTTTCCAGGTGGGTGTTTGGCTTGGTCAGGATGAACACTTCTGCTCCGAATGCATCTGACATTCTGTCGTCTGTACAGGAAAAATTGAAGTTTTTCATGTTCTCATATCTGGCAATGATATCTGCATTATCAATCGATGAGCCTTTCATCTCCTTGGCGACTCCTGTAACGACTAGATGGATGGAATCATTATAGGTGATTACTTTGCCGAGTGGGTTTTCACTGCCGAAGATCTTCCTTGCAAAATCTTCCGTAAGTACTGCACTGTTGGGCTTGTCAAGCACGTGATTGCGGTCACCTTCAATCAGTTGAAAGTCAAACAACTGGTAAAAGGTAGAGTCTGTGCATAGAAATTTGGTTTTTATTTTTTCTCCGGAAGGGAGATTAATAAAAGTCTCATTTGTACTCATGGCACAGGTCTTCTCGATTTCAGGGTAACGTTCTTTCAGATACTTCTGTATTTTCCAGTGAGAACCATCTATATTTTCTGTGATTCCACCTTCTTTTAATTCACATCCCAGCGAGTAGATCTGGTCTCCCTTGGAATGCATCTTGTCCACATTGTATTCCTGTGTGGTATAGACGGCGATGAGGATAACGAACATCAGACTGATGGATAGTCCGAAGATGTTGATTAGTGTGTAGACCTTATTCCGGCTGAGGAATGTCAGATAGGATTTTAAATTCAGTATATGCTTCATCGTCTTTTATTCTATGATCAATACTTGATTGTCTTTATAAGCTTCATATCCACTTACGATAACTTTTTCACCGGGCTCCAGACCTTCGAGTACCTCATAGTACTGTGGGTTCTGGCGGCCAATCTGGATTTTACGCCGGTAAGCTTTCTTGCCGCTCTTGTCCAGAACAAAGATCCAGTTGCCTCCGGTTACGGAATAAAAGGTGCCTTTAGGGATGAGCACTGCCGGTTTGGACTCTCCAAGTTGCAGATCGATATAGTAGGTCTGTCCGGTGCGGATATTCTCCGGTCGGTTGCCATGGAAAACGAAATCAACTTTGAACCGTCCGTCTTCAACCTCTGGATAGACCTTGCGTACCGTCAGGTTATAATTCCTTCCATTCTGCTGGAAGGTGGCAGTGAGACCAGAATGTACCCGATCGATATAATGCTCGTCAATCATGGCTTCTATCTTATAGTCGCTCAGGTCATTGATTTGTCCGATTTTCTGTCCCGGTGCAATGTTCTGCCCTAATTCTACATCCAGTTCACCTACTTCACCGTTGATCTGGCTGCGGATATTCAGATTCTCCTTGCGTCGGCGGACCAGCAGCACGTTCTTATGCATGTTCTCGAGATTGTCTTCCATTTCTTCCAACTGTGCCTTACGGTAGCGCTCATCACCAGCCAACTGTTTCAGAATCAGAGTATGCTTCTTCTTGGCCAGCAGATAGTCTTCCTTGGCTTCCAGATAATCTTCCTTGGCAATCAACTGCTCCTTGTACAGAGTTGCTTCGTGTTGGTATTTCCTGTATTTCCGTTCTACATCCATATCCTGCTGGAGTTTGTCGTTCTTATTTGTCATTCCTTCCTGTTCCATGCTGATCTGAGTGTTCCGGAGCAGGTCCTGTTTCTCTGCAAGTTCGGATTCAGCATTCAGAATTTGCAAGTCAAGGTTGGAATTACTGAGACGGACAATCACTTCTCCCTTTCTGACGTATGTCCCTTCGTCCACTACTTTTTCCGTAACGATACCCCCTTCTTCAGGGCTGATCTGCACGATGCTGATCGGGACAACGTTACCGTCCAGACTGACATAATCATTGAATTGCTGACGGGTTACGTCACAGATGCTGATGCCCCGGCGGTCTACTTTTAGGGTAGAAGTGAAATGTCCTTTTGCCAAAATGATCAGTATGATAGCAATCAGAATAACTCCGATCAGGAAAGGCCAGTATTTGCGAGGTATGGTATATTTTTTCTTTTCAATCTTGATATCCATAATTATTTCTTTGTTTTCAGTTTGTTATCTGCGATAAGGGGTTGTCCTTTATAATAATCTACCAGTTTTTTCTTAAGGATATACATCATCTGCATCTGCAACAGTTTGATCCGCGATTCCAGAAGTGTCTGTGTGGAACTATGAAGATCGAATGTACTGAGCATTCCCTCATCATATTTGCGCAGGGAGAGATAGCAGGCTACGGAATCAGAGGCGACCTTTCGTCGCATCTGCAGTAATTCCTTCAGATATCCATCGCGGTCAGCCACTGCCAGGGCAATATTGTCGTGTAGTTTTCGACATGTCTCATTCAGGGATATCTGTGTTTCCTGCCAGTCGGAACGAGCTTCCCTTATTTTGCGCCACTGTGAAGGCATGAATAAAGGAAAAGAAACAGTGAGTACGACGTATTCACCCTGATTATTGTGAAACTGGGAATGAAACGGTTCGTACTCACCTTTCTGAGAGAGATTTCTATAATAATTGGTGGCAATGCCACCGCGTAGAATGATAGAAGGCAACATTTTTGCCTTCTGAATTTGATAATTGTATTGGGAATTTTTTACGTTGAATTCAACAGCCAATACTTCCGGTGACCATTTTCGGAAAGAGTCATAGATTGCATTGGCATTGTCAGATTCTATTTGTGGTTTACTATCTGTTACGGAAACATTGATTTGAATGGTATCTTTGACCGGGAAGTTCATAGAAGATTGAAGTGCAATCATAGCCTGTTGGCAAACATTCTTCTGATGTGTAAGATTGTAGTGGTCTTCTGCTACCTGAGCTTCAATCTGAGCTATGTCCGGACGACTCTTTTCGCCAAGTTCCATGAGTCTTTGTGTTTTGGTCAGCAGTTGTTGGCTGTCTTTCAGTTTTTCTTCCGCGAGTGTAATGCAGGCTTGGGCATAAGCCGCGTCCACATATTTCTGCATGACTTCAATGGACTTGTCATCACGGATTTTCTGCAGGGTGGTTTGTGAACTGCTTTTTGACAGTCGGGCTTGCTTGAAAGCATTCAGTGTGGCGAAACCATCAAAGACATTCAGTGTGGCATAGAGTTCGTAATAGTTGTTAAATGTGGTGACGTTGCCGTATGTATTACTTTCAGGGTTGATGTTTCGCCCCCAGTTATATTGCCCATCCACTGCTGCTTGGAGAGTAGGAAAGAAACTTGCTGCCGCGGCCCGATATTGGTCATGGGACCGCTGGATTTCAATCTGCTGTTTCTTCATCTCCGTACAGTGATCTACTGCATATTTCATGCACTGGTCCATCGTCCATATCCCTTGTGCGCAGACTGGTCCCGCTGCCATGGAGAGAAGGATGCCGAGGATCATGTTATTTCGTTTCATATCTTTTTATTCAT
>DAIPMC010000073.1:4138-13531 GCA_036768895.1 Prevotella sp.
GGTGGGAAACTTCAGTAAAGCAATAGATGTGCCAAATAGTTATAGAGCTTATAATCAGAAGGTTATATTTAATCCTTAAAAAGTAAAGTGTCCAAATATTGGACACCATTGTTTAATATTTGGACACTTGGGAATCCATGGAGCATTTGTTTTTGGATAAAGAAAGCTGATGCAGATCTCTAATGTGTTTTCTGATTATAGATTTTGTAATATTATGCAACTTTGGTTACTTCTGTAAAGTAAGGTGTAAGTTATGTATAAAGAAAGAGAAAAGAAGAATTTGGAGAACGGGTTACCACCGATAAGTGCTGCGGATGGTCCGATCCTGCGGAAGGATTATGATTTCACGAATGACGAGAGTGATTCCGGATGCGAAAGAATATGATGCGGACTATCGTCATTTGGGATGTACGCATGGGCATATGTGCCTGGCTGACTGTTTCCCGGTGATGAATGTCTGTCCCCAAACAGAAGGACTAAACTCGGGGTTGTTGAATACGATTGAGAAACGTTGTCGGGAATGGGCGGATATACGGGTAGGTCTATATCGTCTGCGGTCCGGTTATTCTCTGGATGAACCACATTTTATCAATTACTTCAAATTTTTATGTGCCCATTCTGACAATTGTTGGATATGAGGTATTAATCCACGGCCTGTCGGAGTCAGGCTGTATTCTACTTTTGGTGGTACCTCAGGATAAACGGTTCTCTTTATCAATTTTTCCATTTCAAGTTTCTTCAGGCAGGAACTTAGCATTTTTAATGAGATACCGTCAATATGATTGAGAAGTTCACCAAAACGCAATGTCCCTTCTTCTTGTAAGATCATGATAATGGGGACAGACCACTTGTCTCCAAGTCTATCCATTACAGTCCTGAAAGGGCAAGGATGTTCACAAGGTTTAATCTTCGTTAATTCTTTTCTCATAAGTATCTTATAATCAATATGCCTTACCTCGGAGTTATAATATATATCCATTGGTAACGTATTGCAGGATACAAAGATAGATTGTAATTTTGTATCTCGAAAATAAATCAGCATAAAATCATGAATAGTTTAATTATTGATGGACATTCTCATGTTACACTTCCCGTTGAGAAGTACCTCTCTCTTATGGATGAGGCCGGAATTGACAAGACCATCTTGTTCAGGACGAGTATACATCCTGAATTGCAGAGTAATGAAGAGGGTATAAAAAAAGAGATGCAGAAACTAATGAATATTCTTTCTGGTGATACTAAAGTCGTTCGGAAATACAGTAATGTAGCCAATAAAGAGCTGTTTGATGCCGTTGAAAAATACCCTGACCGTTTCTACTGCTTTGGTATAGTTCCGCTTGATATGGACATACCGGATATGATGGAGGAGATCAGACAGCAACTTGACAAGCACCATATTTTGGGACTTGGCGAGTTTACTTTGGCAAGTGGAACTGTGCCTGCGATGGAAAACGTTTTCAAAGCGTCTGCACAAACTGCCTGTCTGCCTATTTGGATACATGGCTTCAACCCACTTGGGTTGGAAGATATTCAACAAATAGAAATTTTGGCACAAAAGTATCTGTCGGTACCTGTTATTATTGGACATTCTGGAGGCAGTAACTGGCAGGAAACAATAGATATTGTGAAGCGTAATTCCAATATGTATCTTGATGTTTCTGCCACATTCTCGTCTATGGTTTTGAAAATTATAATAAAAGAATTGCCGGATAAAACCTTTTATGGGGTGGATTATCCGTATGGCGACATGTGGATTATGCGTAAAATGATAGAACGTGTATGTCCTGATCAAACGATACTGAGCAAAGTGTTGGGTGAAAATATTGCAAGGCTGTTAAGCTTATCGTAGAGTGTCTTTCAAGATACTGTAGATTGAGGGACAGGCAAGACCTGTTTCGATAAGATCTGTCGTTTACAGAGGATGGGGGCTATTTCTATAAAACCTGAATCTTTTAATTGTTTTCTTTATTATTTCTTGGTACTTATTCAGATATTTTGGATCTTTACGGTATCATTATCTTCCTGATTATGTATATTAAGCCTGAACGGAGCCGGGAATCGGGGGAAAGATTATGGGAAAACCTTGAAGATACCATTAGAATCATGTAAGGAGAATGATTCGGACAAGTAAATCCGTATTCATCCGTTTTTTAATCTTTATGAATTTGAATATTCTCATAAAATTATCTATTTTTGTATTCATAATAGTTAATCTTTCACTTACCAATTTGTTGTATGAGTCTATTTCTTGACATTATATGGCCAGAAAGTATATAACACTGATGTGATGTTTGATAATTTAAGAAAGTTTGTTTAGACAAGATTATAGTCAAAGTTTTAAATATATTTGAATAAGTAAAATGGAAAATGGCAAAAAATAATGAATAACGATGGAGTTTATATTTTTTGATGTAAAATAAATACGCTATCTTTATGCTCAAATTGTAAAAAATATTTTTATGAAAATAACGTTACAGAGAATTTTACTGTTTGCTACAGTCCTTATAGGCCTTGGATCATGTGCTCATCGGGGAATAGATAAAACAAGCATTTATGCCAATACCAAAGGGGCTTCTGATGTGGACACTATTGCGAATGTTCCTTATAAAACGGTGCATGACAGTATACTGCGGCTTGATATCTATTCTTTGAAAAAAGATACAACAAGCCGACGTCCTGTACTTGTCTATATTCATGGTGGCAGTTGGGTAGGTGGTAATAAGTCATGGATATGGAGTAATTACCGTCAGGCTCTTGCAGAATCATTCCTGCGTGCACACTATACGGTTATATCCATTGATTATCGGCTGGCTGATGGTAAACGCTGGAATGCCCTTACAGAACTGACTGACTGCCGGGATGCACTAAACTGGATTTACAAACATGCTGTAAAATATCATCTTGATGTCCAACGTATGGGGTTATGGGGTACCTCTGCCGGGGCACATCTGGCATTGGTGATAGGAAGTGAACCTGAAGACTCTGTACGTGTCCGTTTTATCCTGGATGATTATGGACCGACTGATCTGAACCGTCTCTTCCGTACAGATTTTTCTCCTTTTGTCGTGTCTTTAATAAAGATCGTGAAGCCTGGTCTGGTACGTGAACGGGGACTGATGCTACGGGTCTTTCCAAATGACAATACTACTCGTTTGTCTCCTATTAATAGAATACATAATGGCATGCCGCCTGTATTGATTTCTCACGGTGATGCTGATAAACTTGTTCCTGTAAAACAGGCATACGAATTGGAAAAACAATTGAAAGCAAATCATATACCTTATCTTCTTCGTATATATCATGGTGAGAAACATGGGTTGAGGACACTGACAATACCTCAGGTAAGTGATCTGACAAAGTGTGCACAGTCTTTTGCTGCTCGTTATAACCAATAATCGTTGTTTATTAATCTATTACGTGATTGCTTATGAAACGGAATATAGTTCTTGCTGTTGTAGCCATTTTACTATTGGCTCTTTATTCAGGAATAGTAGCATTACTTTTCCTGTTGATTCTTCCTCTGGCCTATTTTTTCTTGAAACAAAAGGAAAAGAGAGAACAGAAAGAAAAGGTAGATAGAGAACTGTCCGGAACTGTTTTGGAACAGTATACTTCACTTGAAGCGGTTGTTGCTGAATATGGTGAACCGGATGATAGTGTGGTAATCAATGCTTCGAAAGCGAATGAGCCCGCCGGCATTATCCTGATTTATGCTAAGAAAGGCTTTCTGATTGTTGATGGTGAGAAAATCAACATGGCCGACATCATTGGCGTGAGTGCAAAAAATATGGCTACACCTTATACAATAGGTGAGTATCAGATTATTTTCACTACTGGTATCAAGGGACGAGAACTGATACGGATCAATGCCGGATATGATGCTAAATGGGCAGGTGATGCCGTGGGGCAGATTCATAAATATCTCTGTCAAAAATGATAATATAGTTGATCTTGATTTCTGATCTTTAAAGAGGAATGGCCTATAAGTCATCTCTAGATTTGGCAATTCAGGGAGTTTATACTATATTTGCAGATATAGAATTATAGAATATGGCAAAACGAGGAACCCTGCTTGTTGTAGATGATAACCGAAATATCCTGACTACTGTTAGCATTTTACTTGAAGATACCTTCCAAACCGTTATCACTATTAGCAATCCTAATTTAATTCCGGCAAAATTGCGTGACGAGAAACCGGATGTGGTATTGCTTGACATGAATTTTTCCAGTGGTATTAATAACGGCAATGAGGGATTATACTGGTTAAGAGAAATCAAGCGTATGAAACCTCAGACCCAGGTGGTGCTTTTTACCGCGTATGCTGATATACAACTCGCTGTAAAAGGAATCAAGGAGGGTGCTGCCGATTTCATTGTCAAACCCTTTGACAATGAGAAGATGATAAAGACCTTGATGGAAGCTCGTTCCAGAAATCCCCGAAAGACTGCAGAATTGAAATCTGGCGGAATGTTCTGGGGGGATAGTAATGCCATGCAGGAGTTGAGGCTGATGGTGGAGAAGGTAGCCCCAACGGATGCCAATATTCTGATTACCGGAGAAAATGGAACAGGGAAGGAGGTCTTGGCTAACGAAATACATCGTTGGTCCAACCGCTCTAAAACCAAGATGCTGCCTATTGATATGGGGGCGATTACAGAGACCTTGTTTGAGAGTGAACTGTTCGGTTATGTGAAAGGTGCTTTTACAGATGCAAAAGCCGATCGTCCGGGAAAGTTTGAACTGGCTGAGGGCGCGGGTGAGTTCCGTGAAGATCTGCTCTATCGTATCAATACCATCCATTTGCATTTGCCTCCTTTGAGGCAGCGCAGGGATGACATCGTACCTTTGGCTTACTTGTTTCTAAAGAAATATGGTGGAATTTATAACAAAGAGAATTTGTCCTTAGGTGAGGATGCTGAACGGAAACTAAAAGAGATGCCTTGGTATGGAAATATCAGGGAACTGGAGCATGCTGTAGAGAAAGCTGTGATTTTGTCTGATGGGCCTCAAATTCACGGAGAAGACATTGAAGGCAGTGATATTCATTCAAATGAGCCCTTGAAAACGGCGCAAACTCTGGATGAGATGGAACAGCAACTTATTGAGAAAACGATTCAGGAATGTGAGGGAAATCTGTCGGTCGTAGCTTCTCGATTGGGTATATCACGCCAGACTTTGTATAATAAAATCAAAAGATACGGTTTATGAGTTCCTTTGTGATAGCTGTTATTGTTGGAATAATCCTCTTGTTCGTGCTCGGTTATATACGTTTATATCGTCATTATCGCCGAAACATACGTAAGGTGGCATTCATGTTTGATGCCATGGATAATGTGGATTATACGTTTCGCTTTCCAGAAAATAAGGTATCACGTGATGATAAGGTTCTTAATTCTGCTCTTAATCGGATCAAGCGGATCATGGAAAGTGCACGCGGTGAGGCTATGGAACGTGAGAAATACTATGAACGGATTATCAATTTAGTTGATACCGGTATTCTTGTAGTAGATGAGCGAGGAAACGTGAGGCAGTACAATGATGCGGCTCTGAGGCTGATTGGCGTTTCAGCGTTGACACATGTTGACCAACTGAAGCGTATCAGTACCGGACTTTACCGTCAGATTCGGGATATCTTGCCTGGAGAAAAGAGTCAGGTGTCTTTCAGTAATGAACGTGAAGAATGTCACCTCTCTCTTCGTGCTTCTCAGACCTTACTGAAAGGGTGTAAGGTACGGTTGGTGACAATCAGTGACATCAATACTGAGTTGGATGAAAATGAAATAGATTCGTGGATTAAGTTGATTCGGGTACTTACGCATGAGATAATGAATGCTGTGACGCCGATTACTTCACTTAGTGAAACCCTGTATCGAAAGGCTGATGGAGAGATGCGTGATGGTCTGGAAGTGATTCATAAAACGAGTCAGGAATTAATTTTGTTCGTGGAAAATTATCGGAAATTTACGCATGTCCCTACACCGGTTCCCTCCTTGTTTTATGTAAAACCTTTTTTGGAAAGGATGGTTCGACTGGCTGAGCAACAGGTTCTTGGTAAAGGAATTATTATTAGTCAGGATGTTTCGCCTGATGATTTGATACTTTATGCTGATGAGAGTCTGATAGGACATGTGGTTACCAACCTGCTCAAGAATGCTATTCAAGCGTTGGATGCAGGTGGAGATATTATGGTAAAGGCTTATTGTAATGAAAGCGAGGCCGTTATTATTGATGTTTCTGATAATGGTCCTATGATTCCTGAAGATGTGGCCCAACATATTTTTGTGCCGTTTTTCACAACCAAGAAAGAAGGCAGTGGCATTGGACTGCCTGTTTCAAAGCAGATCATGCATCTTAGCGGTGGGGCTCTTATATTTAAAAGTGATAAAAGAAAAGGACTGACAACCTTTTCTATGGTTTTCTATTGATGATTCAAAAGGATGATGATACTGACATGAAAAAAGCAAGCCCAAAAGGCTTGCTTTTTTCTATGAATTGACCTAAATTACAAGTTTGGGTTTACTTTGTGCCAGTCTTTCACCTCAGGGAGAACACCCATCTTGATGACCTGGTCACGAAGACCTTCCAGATGCTCATAACTTGCATCCAGTGTCTTAAATTCGTCTTCAGTACCCAGAACAGGTTTCTGATAGATACCATCAGATGTAATACGTGTAGGCATGGCCATCATTACATGAGCGTAACGAGAGGTGTCTGCGTATGAACCTGCAGGATAGTTGAATTCTTCACCACCCATAGCAGCCTCAATCATCTTGACAGCGAGGTAAGCTGGACTCTGGAAAGAAGAACGGCGACGAAGTTCGATGATCTTTGCACCACCCTTTGTTACTTCTACCTGCATTTGTTTCCACTCGTCAGAAGTCAGACCCTTGCCGTTGACTTTAGCTTTGCCTGCGATAACATCCAGTAATTTGACACCTTTGACAGTTGTAGGTGAAGCGAAGACAGCCATCTTCTCACCATGACCACCGTATGTATAAGCATTCTTAACTTCTGCCTGACTTACTCCGAAGTGTTTAGCCAAAGCACCCTTCAGACGTGTAGAGTCGAGAGCTGCAAGTGTGGCTACCTGATTTGGCTTCAAACCAGAATGTACCAGAGTTACCAGACCGGTAATATCAGCAGGGTTGAAGATAACTACACAGAATTTGGCATCCGGGCAGAATTTCTTAATATTGTCACCTAACTCTTTAGCAGCTTTGGAGTTGCCATCCAGAAGGTCTTCACGAGTCATACCCTGTTTACGTGGAGCACCACCTGAAGAGATAATATACTTAGCACCGGTGAAGGCTTCCTTAGGGTCAGTAGTAGAAACGACATTTACATCATCGAAGCCACTCTGACGCATTTCTTCAGCAACACCTTCAGCTGAGAAGACATCATAAAGACAAATGTTTGGAGTTAAATGCAGCATGATAGCTGTTTGAGTCATGTTAGAACCGATCATACCGGCAGCACCGACAATTACGAGTTTGTCATTTGTTAAAAAATCCATAATTATAAGATATTTAATATATTTAAAATACTTCCTACATTATCAAAGGCTGTCGCTGATCTTACAACCCTCTTCGCTTAGTCTATTGCAAAGATAATAAAAAGATAGATAATTTGATATTTATTTCGTGTTTTAAATGTTTTAATTTCTTAAAAAGCTTTCTTTGTAAAGTCTGTTTAACAAAATACATTGTAAGGATTAAGTGAACAATAAAAGAGAATCATCGGTCTTGTAAAAAAGAGATTAAAATATTTTGGTGCTTACCAGTTTATTTGTTATCTTCGTAGCAGAATGAAGAAAATCAATCAATGGGCAAATGCCCTGCTTTTTTTGATGTTAATAATGACAACAGCTTGTGCACATGAAGTCCAAAAAGATACGTTTGCCACTAAGCATGGTAAGCAGGTCGTGCTGACCGCTATCAAGCACGCGAGTATTGAAATCAATTATGATGGTAAGGAGATAGAAGTAGATCCGGTAAGTGGGATGCAACCAAAAACGGATTATCGTAAGTTTCCCAAGGCTGATTTGATTTTAATCACACATGATCATACGGATCATCTTGATCCTAAGGCAATTTCAGAATTGTCAAAACCGGGAACGGTCATTATCGCTAACCTAGCTTCAGCGAAAAAGATTATGGGGAAAAGTACAGTGATGAAAAACGGAGACCATTTGGGTTTGGGTTCTGATATTCAAATAGATGCTGTTCCGGCATATAACATTACTCCTGGACATCTGCAATTTCATCCGAAGGGCTGTGGCAATGGTTATATCTTGACTCTTGATGGTCTTCGCATCTATATTTCAGGAGACACCGAAGATATTCCTGAAATGAAAGAGTTGAAAAACATAGATATTGCTTTTCTTCCTGTCAACCAACCCTTTACAATGACTCCTGAACAGGCAGCAAAGGTGGCAAAGATGATTCACCCGAAAGTGTTGTTTCCTTACCATTATTCAGAAACAAAGATTGAGCGTGTTGCTCAATTGTTGAAAGGTTCAGGCATTGATGTCAGAATCCGCAATTATCAATAAGATAATCTCAGATGAAATATCGGTAGAGATCATATTTCTTGTTTGGAGAAAGGATTTCTGCCGATATTTATTTTGGTATTTTTGAAGGTTTAATTTACGGACCATTCGAAAAGTCCACAGGAAAATTTCTCTGGTTGTTTTACATTGATTCTTACAGCTTTTGTTTTTACTGGATCAAATTGAACCCTACAGGGTTGACCTTTTAATGTTGGATAATGATCGGCATGCTTAATATTTTGCCAATGATTTTCATTATCCCTATATTGAATATTCCAGTTTTCCGGAACTCTACAACCACCCCAAGGCTGGTCATCATACCAATATACAGTAGAAGTTTGTATGGTTCTTTCTTCCGGGAAAGTATACGTGATCCATTCCGTTGTACCTTGTTTGGGCCACCAGTGGAAATAGGGGATAGACCGGTCATTTTCATCAGATGGAACCAGTCCGTCGGAGATACTGCTTAATGAACGGGAAGGGGTGGAGGAGGCAATTTTAGAAAGTGATGCTAATGTAGCCGGTACGGCGGGGCGTACGGCTTTGAGGTCTTGCGGAATCCAGACTTTCATATTGCCGCTTCCACGCTGACACCATGCGAAATAAGGTATGAGTTTCAAATTAACGTTTTGTACAGTCAGATTACCGGTTTTGTCATAAGCCAATGTTTGTGCCTGAGTTGTTAGAGTTGTCAGATTTTGGGTCTTGTAAAGGGTCAGTTTTTGTTTCAAACTGTCTGCGATAAATTGACGGTCAGGAATTACTCCTGAAGTAAACTGTGGCGTTTGGTTCAGAAGGACATTCATGATATTGAAACTGTTGTCCGGCCATTCTGCACAATAGAC
>DAIPMC010000074.1:0-5648 GCA_036768895.1 Prevotella sp.
ATAACCTAATCGAATAACGATTTCTTGTTTTCTATATGAAAAGTGAATCTTTTTTCTTTTGTTCGATTGCAAAGATAACAACTTATTTCTTTGCTGGATAAATATTTCAGTTAATTCCGATAAATGTTCAGTAATAAGATTAAATATAGAATTACGAATGTTAATTTGAAACCGGATTTGTACAAAATTATTAAATGATTCTTGAGAAATTTTAATTGAAATGATTCTTTATCAAAAGGTTGCAGGTATCAGATAAGAGGTGAATTAAATGCTTCTTCTATCTGAATGTGCTACCTGCAACCTTTTATTTATTCATTATCTATTTTCATAGCATATCCACCACCTGGTGCCAAGTGAATCTTAACAAGACCATCTGCAGGAATCGTGATCTCTGTTTTCTGATAATCTTCAGCGAAACGGTCAGCATTGATGCCATCCTCAAAGACCGTAGCAGTCTTACCGGCGAGGAACTTGAGGTTTAATGTCAAGTCTCTGGCTTCCCAGTTATTGATAGCTCCCACATACCATGTTTTATTCTTACGACGGGCGATGGCTGCATATTTGCCGATTTCCCCAGCTAACGGAAGAGTTTGGTCCCATATCGTAGGAATCTCTGCGATGAAGTTTGTGCATTCCGGTTCTTTCTCATAGTGTGTGGGGCTGTCACAGAGCATATTCAACGGAGAGAAGAATACAATATATTCACCCAGTTGATGGCAACGTGTTCCCTGACTCATCGGGTCACTTCCAGAAGGGTGGAAAGTATCCTTAGTGCCGTTTCGCATAGCTCCCTGTGTGTAGTCCATCTGTCCTTGGAGTTGTCTCGCATAAGGTAGTGTAACATCATAATCTACCTGGTCATACCTTTGAATGGAAGACCACTTGTTCTGTTCCTGTCCGGCAACAGCCTCGAAGTTAAGAACATTTGGATAGGTGCGGTTTAAGCCAGTTGGCTTGTATGTTCCGTGAAAGTCCAGGATCAGGTGATATTTAGTTGCCATTGCGGCTGCACGGTAGTGGAAATTGACACATTGCGCATCATCCCGATTGAAGAAGTCGATTTTGAATCCTTTGACGCCCATTTGTGAATAATGCTTGCATACCTCTTCCATATCCCGGTCAAATGCATAATAACCAGCCCAAAGGATAATTCCCACATTCTTTTGTTTTGCGTAATTGATAATTTCCGGAAGGTTGATTTCCGGAACGACCTGCATCAGATCGGCCTTTCCGTTTACGGCCCATCCTTCATCAAGAATGACATACTCGATATGATGTTTAGCAGCGAAATCAATATAATATTTGTAAGTTTCCGTGTTCACTCCTGATCTGAAAGGTACATGATAGAGCCCCCAGTCATTCCACCAATCCCATGCTACTTTTCCAGGTTTGATCCAGGATGTGTCTTTAAAACGTGCAGGTGAGGCAAGGCAATAGACCATATCATTGTCCATGAGTTGCTTATCCTGAAGTGAGATACAGAGCACACGCCAAGGGAAGTTGGTCTGGCCCTGGCATTTCACCAGATAATTTTCACGTGACTTTACCAATTCCTGAAGCATATTATGCCCACCCTGTTCGACGGCTTTCGGGTATTTGGCAAAATAACCATCAAGCGATTTCCCATTGTTAGGATTAAGGACAAACATACCGGGATAATTTTCAAGGTCAGCTTCTGTGACACCAACTTTTATACCATTATCTGCCTCAACAATAACGGGCACAAAAGCAATGTGTTTCGGGTTCATTTGAGAAAGAGGAGTGTGGGTATAGGTGTTTTCAAAAGAATTGTCGGTCTGTTGCTCTATGGTTCCATCTGAATTTGTATAAGGCACAAAGGCGTTCCAGTTCTTTGGAAAATTAAATTCAGCCTGTTCATTATTGACAGTGAAAGGGCCCTTCTTCAAGGCAATAAAACGGTAAGCTACACCATCGTTATATGCACGGAATATCAATTGAAATTTTTCTTTGAACGTCATCTTCAATTCATTATAGTTGTCTTTGACGATGCTCTTTTTATAGGCAAAGGCAGCTATTGTACCGTGATGAGCAGTTACTTCAGCAGACTTGAGGCGGGAATTCTTGCCGAAAGATTTATTTCCAGAGATATTCATGGATATCTCTGATGGTGCGAGAATCGGAGTCTTGTTTACGTTGACAGCGTAAGAGATTGTCTTACCGACATTGACATTGATGGCAATTCTGCCGTCAGGGGAATGGAGTTGAAAGGATTTAGCATTGACGATCAAGCTGATGACGGTTAATGCCCATAATAAACACAGTTTCTTTTTCATGTCTATCTAAATAGATTAAAATAAAAGGATTATATATATAAATTTAAATGATATTCATTGTTTGGCAGTCCGGTAATTAAAAAAATTTTCAAGGTATCAATTAACAGTTCTGAGCAAGATTCGGTTTTAGAAAAGATCGTGTCCGAATTTTATGGTTGTGTTTCTCCTTCGATATAATCTTCCAGATATAAATGCTCTCCGTCAAAAACGGCGTATGTATATTGCCAAATCCAATCTCCGAGAATAATCATCCTGGCTTTGTCATTTAACTTCAGGTCGAGTTTGATATGCCGGTGACCGTAAATGAAATAATCAATGTTATTATGTGTTTTCAGATAATCTTGTGTAAAGTTTACCAAATATTCCTTGTCTTCTCCCAGGTATGGTGTCTCCTTACCATCTATGCGTTTTAATCTGCTGTGTTTGGCCCAATCCAGTCCTAAAGCCATTCCCCAGCGCGGATGCATAGCATTGAGGAGAATCTGGCAGGTACGGTTATGGAACATCTTTCGTAGAAGTTTAAACTGATTGTTCGGATCGCCTAATCCGTCACCATGGGCAAGAAAAAAGATTTTACCAAAAATCTCTGTGGTAATGGGTTTATGGTGTACGATTAAGCCACATTCCTTTTCCAAGTATCCATAAGTCCAGATATCATGATTGCCTGTAAAGAAATGGATTTCTATTCCCATATCAGTCAACTCCGATAGTTTGCCTAAGAACCGGGTATAGCCTTTAGGTACAACATATTTGTATTCATCCCAAAAGTCAAACATATCTCCCAGGAGGTAGATGGCAGTCGCTTTATCTTTTATACTGTCGAGGAAGCGTACCAGTCGTCGTTCCTGTGTACGGTTATGTGGTATAGCCAGTGATCCCAGATGGGCATCAGATAGAAAATAAACATTCTTTCTCATTTGGCAATGCTTAGAAATTAAGTTCTCCGGATTTCAGACAGATTTTATGTGAGAAAGGCTGTCCAATAGGATATGAACAGTCTATAATTTCAATGCTTGGAGGTCAGTTGAATCCAAGTTCCTCTTTGGCTTCTTCTGTCATCATGCTCTGATCCCATGCTGGTTCGAAGACGAGATTTACATTAGCAGACGTAATTCCCTCTACACTTTCAACCTTAGTCCTGACATCTTCAAGGATGAAGTCAGCTGCCGGACAAGAGGGTGCAGTAAAGGTCATATCTATATTTACTGTAGAATCATCTTTGACGTCGATCTTATAAATCATTCCTAAATCCCAGATGTTCACAGGAATCTCCGGATCATAAACAGTCTTAAGAACATCTACAATCCGCTCTTCGATTTTGGTTTTTTCTTCTTGAGTCATTTCTTCTTTTGTATCAAAAAACTGTATGAAATCTCATTAGATACTGTCTGTTTAATGCAAAGATAGGAATAAATTTTGGAATACCAGCAGCAGAGTTCTAAAAAACATCCCTGATGATTTAAACTTATCTTTTGAAGATGCTTGTTCTGCTATACATGCGTACGATAATAGTGTGTCAGGAATCACTTATAGTCTGCCCATTTCCCGATAAGAATAGTACTGTCCGTCGCAGATGATGACATGATCCATAAAAAAGATCCTCATGGTATCGCAAGCTTTCTTGACTCTGAGTGTCAAGCGGTCATCCGCACTGCTAGGTGTAGCATTATTACTTGGGTGATTATGGCAGAGTCCAAGGATGGTAGCGTGGTTAAGGAGGGCTTCTCTTATAATTATCCGGATATCTACAGCAGTTTCGGTAAATCCTCCGTGGCTGATAGACTCAGCTTTGATTAATTTGTAATTCTGGTTCAGAAGCAGTATCCATGCTTCCTCAACATCAAGATCCTGCATACGAGGGTGCATATAGTTGTAGACCGCTGTAGCGGACCCTAGGTCCTGGCGCTCTTCAATCTTCTCAAGTTGTCTCCTTTTCCCCAGTTCACAGGCAGCCAGAATAGTAATAGCTTTAGCGGGACCAATTCCCTTAAAACGAGTTACGAGTTCCTGGATGTCAGCTTTTCCTAATGAATTTAAGTTGTTCTTATAGGTTTTCATAACTGTCTTCATCAGATCTACAGCACTAAACTGTGGTGTTCCAGAACCAATGAGGATAGCCAGCAATTCTGCATTGGATAGGGCTGCAGGACCTAATCGCTCAAGTTTCTCTCGTGGCCGGTCTTCTTTTGCCCAGTCTTTAATGCTCAGCCTTGTAGAAGTATCCTTATCAGAATGTTGGGATGTTGTTTCCTTTAGGGCTTGGCTTTTCTTGTTGGAGTCAATCTTGTAAATTTTCTGTACATCATTCTCATTGTGATTATGTTGCGGATGATTTAAGGTGACATTTGCCGTTTTTTTCAACTTAAAGGTTTCTCGAGTTGATTCTTCTTTTTTCATGATATGACTATTAATGGAAAAAGGTGATATAAGGTTAGTTTTCATCCATCCTTATATGATACGTTTTCCGTTTTTATAGTATAGATTAGATGGTATTGAAATGAAATATGTTTTTATGGAATAGTCTTAAACTGATAGACTTATTTATAGAATGTGTTCTGATAAGCAGAAAATTCACTTTTCCCTCGAATACACATCCGCCACCAAGCTTTCAAGAAGCCACAGCCATAACCTGTTAACTGCACGTATGCTGCACAGCCTGCAAGTATTCCGATGTAGAAGGAATGGCTCTCTTTCAAACCGTCAAGTAGAACGGATAGATAATAGATTACAAGCGGAGTGAGAGGAACCCATATCAGAAGGGTAAGTCTTGAAATGATGCCTATGAGACTTAACAGGAGCATGCAGCTTACACCAATGGTGAATATTGCTGGCAGGAGGTGAACGATTTTCAGGCTCTCCGGGTATTTCTTATAAAGATTGATACGAGCTATGCCACTATTGAAGACTTGTTTCCAGAATTTTTTGAAGTCAGTACGGCGTTTGTGCCACACCCAGGCTTCAGGAAAGAGACGGCAGTGGTAGTTGTTTTTATAAATTCGGATGCTGAAGTCGATATCTTCTCCGAAACGCATGTTCGAGAATCCTCCCAGGTTCTCATATACCTCCCGGCGAATCCCCATATTAAAGGATCGGGGATAAAACTTGTCCAGTTTTTTCTTTCCTCCCCTGATTCCTCCTGTTGTCAAGAAAGAGGTCATGGAGATTGAAATGGCTTTTTGTAAGGGCGTAAAGGATTCTGCTGCACGATCCGGACCACCAAAGGCATCGCTGGGTTTATAATCAAGTTCTTTATTGATGGCTTTCAGATAATCAGGAGGAAGGACCACGTCACTGTCAAGAATCAAAAGATAGGATCCCTTGGCTTGCTTTGCTCCGTAATTCCGAGTCTGTCCC
>DAIPMC010000074.1:5698-13395 GCA_036768895.1 Prevotella sp.
TAATGCAAATCAAGTTGTTCTCGATAACTATTACATACATTCTCACAAGAAATCTCGGAACCGTCTTCTACTATAATAACCTCGAAATCCCGGACTGTCTGATGCGTCAGACTGTCTAAAAGTTCGCCGATTTCTTCAGGTCGGTTGTAAACAGGTATGATAAAGGAGTATCTCATACAAAAAACAGCATAAAAAGCAATTTAAACTGCTGATAAAAAGGTAAAAGGTTACAATAGATTTCTTTTCCTCATTAGCCCCAACTGGATCATAGTAATAAAAATAAAGGATGACTTTGTGATTAATGATCTAATTGATTATCTACCACAGTCATCCTGTATCCTAAAGGGAAATTTCTTTAAGCATTTACTCGCCCTAGATAACTGCCATCGCGTGTATCTATCTGAATAGTATCACCTTCGTTGATGAAAAGAGGAACTCGGATTTCTGTTCCACTTTCGACCTTGGCAGGTTTTGTGGCGTTTGTAGCAGTGTTGCCTTTTACTCCCGGTTCTGATTCGATAACTTTCAGGTTTGTCTTTACAGGCATTTCTGCCAACAGTATTGTACCGTCAGAAGTATCGGTGACCACTTCTACAACATCACCTTCTTTCATATATTTTACACCACTGATCTGGAGCTCCGGAATAGGAATTTGCTCAAAGGTTTCTTGGTTCATAAAAATGTAGCCGGTCCCATCTTTGTACAAATATTGATAGGGACGACGTTCTACCCGTACATCATCTAATTTGAAACCAACCTGGAAGGTACGTTCCAACACACGACCATCGGCAATGTTCTTCAGTTTTGTGTTCATAACGGTATTCCCTTTGCCTGGCTTTCTGTGCTGAAAGTCAATACATGTCCAGATCTTACCATCCATGCGGATGCAAGTTCCGATTTTAATCTCCTGTGAATTAATCATTGCTGTATATTTATTTATAATTTTCTTAGGCGATTGCAAAGTTACTTCTTTTTAAGAAACAAACAAAGTAAATATAAAAAAAATACTAATAATAGAGCTAAATGCTCGTAAAAACTTGGCTATTTCGAAAAATATCCGTACTTTTGCAGCCCAAAGCGGGGAAGTGTGTCCAAGGAAAGTCATGCGTTGCCGGTTTTTATGTATGATATTATAATTAATAAATAAATAACAAAGATGAAAAGAACATTCCAGCCTCATAATCGTCGCCGCGTGAATAAGCATGGATTCCGCGAGCGGATGGCAACAAAGAATGGCCGTCGCGTTTTGGCTTCTCGTCGTGCTCGTGGCCGCAAGAAATTAACTGTTTCTGACGAGAATCACGGTAAGTAATCCGTTTTTCGCAGATGAATAATTAACCATTTATGGTTAAAAAGAAAGAAGTAGAGGTGATTCTTTGCTTCTTTCTTTTTTTTGTCTATCTTTGCAAGGTGGATGGAATGAAGCAACTGGAGAGTATTTCCTGTGTTTGCTGGCATCCTTAGAATTGGGAATACGAGTAAGAATAATTATGAAGTCAAAGAAATTCTTCAGTAAATTCTTAAGCCGCTATCTGTGGGGGAACCTGACAATCATGGCTATGGTTGTCTTCTTGCTTTTCGTGGGTGTGGAATATGGAATTGATATTTACACTCATCATGGTGAGGCTATACCTGTACCGAATTTGCTTCACAAGAAATTCAATGATGCGAAATATATCCTTAGTGGTTTAGGTCTTGATATAGAAGTCAGTGATACCGGTTATGTGCGTTCTCTACCTCCAGGATGCATTCTGGCTCAGAATCCACCGGCGGGAGAACATGTGAAATCGGGACATATTATTTATGTGACAATTAATGCCTCTAATTCACCGATGATACCTATTCCTGATGTTATTGATAATTGTTCTTTACGGGAGGCTATGGCTAAACTTACAGCTATGGGTTTCAGGCTTGGTCAACCTAAGTATATTTCGGGAGAGCAAGACTGGGTATATGGCATTCTGGCTAACGGACGTCAAGTTCATGCAGGTGACAAAATCAGTGTAGATACCTCTCTGATTATTGAGGTCGGAGATGGAAAACTCCCTACTTCTGATTCCATTGATTATGTCGACCCTTCTGAGGATAATGATGAATCATCGGATGATAATGGTCAAGATCCATTCCAGGAGGTTCAGGGGACAGATCCAAATGTGCCTTCTACGGAAGATGCTTCTCCGGCTAATCAGAACAATTCCGGAAATTAAGGAATCTTTCTAAAGAAAAAGGTGTAAAATAGTTAGATGAGGCTTGAGAATGATTTCAGAACAGAATAATCTTAATAAAATCGAAGGAGAAGAACGGCTTTTTGAGCATTGGAAGATCGAAGTGGATGCCGGTCAGCAGCCAGTTCGTATCGATCGATTCTTAAGTGAGCATAATCCTTATCAGAGTAGAAATAGAATACAGAATGCTGCTACTGCGGGTTATATTCGTGTGAATGGAAAACCTGTGAAAAGCAGTTATAAGATACGTCCTTATGATCAGATTACGTTGGTTCTGGATTATCCTAAGCACGATACGGGTATTATAGCTGAGGATATTCCAATAGATGTAGTCTATGAGGATGATGACGTGATGGTAGTCAATAAACCAGCCGGTATGGTAGTACACCCAGGGGCCGGAAATTTTACAGGGACACTGATCAATGCTATAGCCTGGCATCTGAGAGAGATAAAGAGTTTTGATGCAAATAATCCGGAAGTAGGACTTGTGCACCGTATAGATAAAGATACGAGCGGACTGCTGGTAGTAGCCAAGACTCCGGAGGCCAAGACTTCTCTTGGCGGACAGTTTTTTAACAAGACTACTCATCGGAGTTATAATGCTTTGGTATGGGGTAATTTTACTGAGAGTGAAGGAAGTATAGAAGGTAATATCGCTCGTGATCCGAGAAATCGACTTCGTATGAAAGTCTTTTCACCAGATAGTGGAATAGGGAAGAGTGCTGTTACGCATTATCGAGTGTTGGAACGTTATGGCTATACGACACTTGTGGAATGTATTCTTGAGACTGGCCGTACGCACCAGATCCGGGCGCATATGAAGAGCATAGGCCACCCGCTTTTTGCTGATGAAACTTATGGAGGAATGGAAATTTTGCGTGGGCAGCGTAGCTCTACTTATAAGGCGTTCGTGCAGAATTGCTTTAAGATTTGTCCTCGACAGGCACTTCACGCGAAAACACTCGGTTTTGTCCATCCTCGTACTGGAAAGCAGATAGACTTTACCAGTGAGTGGCCAGATGATTTTCAACAACTGATTGAGAAGTGGCGTAACTATATTCATGGGAATAACAATATCTGAAGAGGATATAGATGAATAGTAACTGTTGAAACTGATATTGGAGTAAAAGAGACAAACTTGTTGAATATGCATTACTGGAATTTGCTATTCTGACAGGGAATATATTAATATATAAGTTATGGAAAATTTAAAGAGAACTATTGCTATCGTGTGTGGTGGTGATTCATCTGAGCACGATGTTTCACTGCGTTCAGCGCAAGGACTATACTCTTTTTTCGACAAAGAGCGTTATAACATTTATATCGTAGACGTCAAGGGTACTGACTGGCATGTTAACTTTGATAATGGGGATACGGCAGAGATCAATATGAATGATTTCTCATTTAAAAAGGATGGGAAGGCAGTCTTCTTTGATTATGCTTATATCACTATTCATGGTCAACCTGGAGAGAATGGGGTAATGCAAGGTTATTTTGATCTGATCAACATGCCTTATTCTACAAGTGGTGTGCTCATTGAGGCTTTGACCTTTGACAAGTATGTGCTCAACCGTTATCTCCGTACTTTTGGCGTGCATGTGGCTGATAGCATCTTGTTGCGTCGTGGCGAAGAATGTGATGATAATGAGGTGGCTAAGTGCATTGGAATGCCTTGTTTTGTCAAACCAGCTGCTGATGGAAGTAGCTTTGGAGTTTCCAAGGTCGATAATGCTGATCGTCTAGCGCCTGCTCTTCGTCTTGCTTTTATGGAAAGCAATGAGGTAATGGTTGAAGGACTCCTTTCTGGTGTTGAGATTTCACAAGGTGTATACAAGACGAGTAAGAAGTCTGTCGTTCTTCCAGCTACAGAAGTAGTAAGTGAAGATGAATTTTTTGATTATGCAGCTAAGTATAATGGAAAAGTTCAAGAAATCACACCTGCCCGTCTGAGCCCGGAAACGACAAAGGCTGTGGCTGCTGAGAGTTCTCGTATTTATGATATTCTCCATGCTAATGGGCTGATCCGTATAGACTATATTATATCTAAAGATAAAGAGGGTAAGGATCAGATCAATATGCTTGAGATAAATACTACTCCCGGTATGACAACTACCAGTTTTATACCTCAACAGGTTAAAGCCGCCGGTCTTGATATCAAGGATGTCCTCAGTGATATTGTAGAAAATCAGTTCTGAAACGAAGATTCTGTAAATTGGAAAAGAGTCCCGAAGTAATTTGATTGCTTCGGGACTCTTGCTAGTATGAAGTGGCAAGCCGTTTGGCTGTTCTTCAATTTTGTGTGTTAAGTATTCATTCAAAGAGAATGGCTGAAAGCGATAATATTTCTGAAAAAAATGGAGATCAATTTCACAATTGATCTCCATCACGAATGTTATAAAAGTTAATTTTATTGATTAAAAGAAAAACTGGATACGTCCCGTGATCATGTTAAAGCTCTCCATTCCACGAAGATGTGAATTATCGTAGTCAAGTTTAAAACGCAGGAAAGGTTTGTAATAGTAATTGAGTCCGACCGTTAGTTGATTTGTAATCCTGCCGACTTGAAGAGTCTTGCCATTATTTGTTGTTAATTCATGTACACCTAATCCTGCTTCAGGATCTTCAAGATCGACATGAGCAAAACGGACGGCAAGTTCAAGTGATCCAGGTTTAGGTAATGCAAGGCGAGCCCATGATTGGGAGTATTCATACGGTTGGCCGATAAGTTGAATTGCAGCTTGTCCATAAGCACCCCATGCTTTGTATGATTTTAAGTCTGAAATGGTATTGGTACGGCTCGTGTTGCTATAGATATATTCACTCTGTATAGCGATGCGGTTATAAGCTGCGATCAACTCTGTACCAAGGCGTAAGTTATGTTTCGCATGTTCGACATTTGCAGTATTGAATTCGTCACTGATAACAGGTGAACCTAATGTGCAACCATAACTATCTATACGATCTTCGTGATAATTTCCTGCTGTTGGTACACGATAGGATGCCGCAATTCCTATATGAAAGATGGATCCCGGATTATATGTAGGAGCATAGACGACCCGCCCCGTTAATGAGTATCCGTCACTAGCTTCTTTTTGGTTACGCTTATTTGAAAAATTGGCATCATCAAAAGCTCCGGCTCCTACCCATAAACCTTTGCTCCAGCCTATGTACTCGATACCGAATCTACGACCAGGAGCGAAAGCCTGCTGGACAATGCCTGCGTCAATAAATTTGATATTACCAGAAGATTCCATGTAGTCTATTCCTATAGGTTCTGCATAATGTCCGATCCGAGCATATGAATTTGGCTTAAAGTTATATTGTAAATATATATCTTTGTAGGAAATTTTCTTCTGTGCATATCCAAGGTCAATTTTAGCACTCCAGTTTTCCCACTTTCCACTTATCCCTACACGGAGGTCACTGATGGACATCCCACTTGGTTCGTGTTCGTCACTATTTTGAATAACCTGTGATCCATCAATATATCCCCGTCCACTTACTTTTAGAGATAATTCGTCTTGGGCAAATGAACTCTGTGCAATTAATAGAGCAGCAGAGGCTAACCATAAAAATTTATTCATAATATATTAGATAAGTTGTTTCGATTTTACTTACTTTTTCAGTCTGGCTGTCCCTTAAAAAAGATAACAGCCAGATTGTTAAGAATCAATAGGTGACTACTTCTGGGGCAGAAACGCTTGAGACTGCATTTTTCTTTACTCCTAACTGATCCGAAACATATTTGTAATCTTTCTCAGGAACATCACGTACATATTCTGTGATACAGTTGGGATCAGCTGCCCAATATTCTTTGCAGGTTTTGCCTCCGAAAGCTGCTTCTTTCTTTGTGTTATCAGGGTTCAGTATTAATTTCAATCCAACGGAAGTATTCATCATCTCCATATCACCACGGCTGTTGCCACCTGCAAATAATGGTTGTGCCTTTATAAAAGTGTTAACAACCTCAGCTTTACCTTCATCTTGTGGAACAGGATAGACAAGTTGGTCTGTTACAGTGCCATCAGCTTTGATAAGAGAGCGTACACCAAGCATGCGATCTTCTGATACACCTAACTGTTCGCAACAGAAACGTTGGTAAAGCAATTCTGGCGATGCAGATATAATCCAAATTTCAAAGCCAAAGTTTCTCAGGTTAGACAGTAAGGTTTTCATCTGTGGATAGAATTTGTTCTGATATTTTTCTTTGAACATATCATAACCAATATTCTGAATCTTTTCAGAAGTCGTACCGCTTAAGAAACGGATGCGGTTTTTTACATACTCTACACCAACGTTGTTACCATGAAGAAGTTGGTCAACGATTTTCATTTTAGCAATAGAATTGGCATCTTTTTTCCCTTTATATGTCCGTACCGCATAGTCGTAGAGGGCTTCATCTGCAAGATAATGTGGACATTGGCCAAACAGTGTTCCATCACAGTCAAATACAGCAACTTTGCGTTGTTTCATAGTAACTGTTGATTCAAGAAAATTTTGAATCTTACTGTTTGTCAGATCGCTCCACCCGGCAATCTTTTGATAATGATAATTCTGGGCAAATCCAGGTAGAATACCAATTACGAATAGTACTAATGCCATCGAAATTGATTTTTTTGAAAAATGATTCATAATATTTGTTTTAAAAGTTAATAAATAATTCAATTAAGCTAATTTGATTTCTTGAAAGTTATCAGATCTCTTGGCATTTAGCAGAAATGCCATAGATACCCTACTCCTGCAGCCAAAACTGCACCGAAAATAGGACCACATATAGGCACCCATGCATAACTCCATCCGCTATCTCTCTTTCCTTTGATAGGAAGGAGCTGGTGGGCGAGACGAGGACCAAGGTCACGGGCAGGGTTCATGGCATATCCTGTAGGACCACCGATTGACATGCCAATGGCAACGATGACCATTGTTACTGGAAAAGCACCTAGTCCACCCATTGTTGCGAGATTTTTACCTGCGTCAGAAGTGTAGTTCTGCGGAAGCAGACAAATGATAAGAAGAACGAGTACGAAGGCACAAATAGCCTCAACGGTAAAAGCTCGTCCATTATGACCTTCAATGGCAGGCATCGTACAGAAAATGGTCAACTTGCCCTGAGGGTCATCAGTAATGTCAAAGTGTTCCTTGTAAACTACATATACCATGACTGCACCAAGAAAAGCTCCTCCCATTTGGGCAATGACGTAAGGAATGACATTTGACCATGGGAACGCTCCAGCTGCTGCCAGCCCGATAGTTACGCATGGATTTAGGTGTGCACCAGAATTGTGAGCAATGAATACACCGGCCATTACTGCAAATCCCCATCCGAATGCAATAGTGATCCAACTCGGACCGTAACCTTTGGATTTCTTCAGTCCTGTTGTCGCGCAAACCCCATCTCCTAAGAGAATCATTACCAGAGTTCCCAGAAATTCCAGAAAACATCTGTAGGTTAATGAGTAATCCATAATATTA
>DAIPMC010000075.1:0-13328 GCA_036768895.1 Prevotella sp.
ATCATATTATTTTCGATACAGCCCCTACCGGACACACCCTGCGCATGCTTCAGTTGCCGTCTGCATGGAGTTCGTTCATCAAGACCAGCAAGCATGGAGCTTCATGCCTCGGACAACTGTCAGGGCTTGAAGAAAGGAAAGATGTATATAAACAAGCTGTAATGAATCTTGCTGATGGAAGCAAGACCCGTCTTGTTCTGGTGAGCCGGCCGGAAGAAGCTCCTCTGAAAGAAGCTGCACGCTCTTCATACGAACTCCGTCAACTTGGTATCTGCAACCAGTTACTGGTCATCAACGGACTGATACAGCACAAAGACAGCGACGATGCACTGGCTTCGTCTATCTATACACTACAACAGGAAGCACTGGCCAAGATGCCTGAAGAACTCAAGGAATATGATGTCGTCCAGGTTCCTTTACGTTCTTACAATCTCTCTAATATCAAGAATGTCCGCAAACTCCTGACAGCAGATGAGACTATAGAAGTTTCTGTACCAGCAGCAGATTTGAAGGGATACAATCATCTGGATGCACTCATTGATGATATCTTCGCACAGGGGAAACGTGTAATATTCACCATGGGAAAAGGTGGCGTCGGAAAGACAACTATTGCAACAGAAATAGCACTGGGACTAAAAAAGCGTGGAGCAAGTGTGCATCTCACTACTACTGACCCTGCCAACCATATTAATTATCAGTTAGCCATCGATGCAGGTATCAGCGTGAGCAAAATCGACGAACAAGTAGAACTGGAAAAATACAAGAATGAGGTAAGGCGCACTGCCCGTGAAGCAGGTGTCACCGATTTCGAATATATAGAAGAAGATTTACGGTCACCATGCACCCAGGAGATTGCCGTGTTCCGTACTTTTGCAGATATAGTGGAGAAAGCTGACGAACAGGTCGTAGTCATAGATACAGCTCCTACCGGTCATGCACTGCTGCTGCTTGACTCTACACAAAGTTACGATAAGCAGATTGCAAGCAGTGAAGGCGATACGCCGGAATCTGTGAAACACCTTTTACCGAGACTGCGTGATGAGAAACAAACAGAAGTTGTCATTGTCACACTGCCAGAGGCAACACCCGTTTTCGAGGCTCAAAGGCTGCAAGAAGATCTTCAGAGAGCCGGTATCAAAGACAAATGGTGGGTGGTCAACCAATGTCTGGCCTTGAACACCTCTGATGATCCTTTCTTTAAGGCAAAAGCATCTGAAGAGATAAAATGGATAGAGAAAGTGAACGAACTTTCCCAAGGGAATGAAGTTCTCATCGAATGGAAAGGAAAATGAGCAATGGAAGAAAAAAGAAAAATAGGATTTTTCGATAAATATCTGAGTATCTGGGTAATCATCTGCATTGGCATCGGACTCCTCATAGGCAAGTTCTTGCCCATGATACCCGAAACGCTGAGCAAATGGGAATATGCTCATGTAAGTATCCCCGTTGCTATCCTGATCTGGGTGATGATCTACCCGATGATGATGAAAGTGGATTTTCAAAGTGTGAAAGATGTGGCAAAACATCCTAAAGGAGTGATGATAACCTGCATCGTCAACTGGCTTATCAAACCTTTTACGATGTTCGGATTAGCTTACTTCTTCCTGATGGTCGTGTTTCGCCCATGGATTCCGGCAGAACTAGGGCAACAGTATTTAGCTGGAGCTGTGCTGCTGGGTGCTGCGCCCTGTACGGCTATGGTATTCATCTGGAGTTATCTTTCCGGAGGCAATGCTGCTTATACCCTGGTACAGGTTGCGGTAAATGACTTGATCATATTAATCGCATTTGTACCTATCGTAACCTTACTGCTCGGTGTAGGAGGAGTAAAAGTCCCTTATAACACGCTACTGATCAGTGTGGCTCTATTTGTCGTTTTGCCGTTGGCTGCAGGCATCCTGACCCGATTGATCGTATCCAGGAAAAAAAGCAAGGAGTACTTTGAGAATGTCTTTGTACATAAATTTGACAGATACACTACTGCCGGATTGCTTCTTACACTGATTATCCTGTTCTCTTTCCAAGGCAACACGATCTTAAGGAATCCCATCCATATCATACTGATAGCTGTACCTTTGATTATCCAGACTTATCTGATTTTCGGCATTGCATACGGATGGAGCTACGCATCAAAACTGCCATATCCTGTAGCTGCTCCTGCAGGAATGATTGGAGCAAGCAACTTTTTTGAACTGTCAGTAGCTGTTGCCATCAGTCTCTTCGGACTACAAAGTGGAGCTGCTCTGGCCACTACCGTAGGAGTATTGACAGAAGTTCCGATTATGCTTTCATTGGTCAAGATTGCAAAATCAACGAAAAGGTACTTCAACTAAAGAAAACAAGAACTTCTCTCTTCTGGACAAATAAGAAAAAAACCAGAAGACGACTAAATCACAGATGAAAACATAATAGACAGTATACCCTAAACAAACAAGTTGAAATTAGAATTTTTAATGACTCATTATCATATTGAAAACTTTACTGCAAATAATTATTGTTATCATTTTTTTTATTATATTTGCATTCAAGTTAAGTAAAACAAAATAATGAAACAAAAAATTCTTTTCCTACTTGTATGTTTAGGGATATTTACTTTCAGCTCTTGCATCAAAGATGAAGCTCTTAATAATGAAGCGGATATAACATCGTGCAAAATTGCAGACAGTTCTCTCATCCGTGACCCGGTAATTACCAATGAAAAAGTCACGCTCTACGTAAAAGATTCCGTGGATATAACCAAACCGAGACCCGAATTTACCCTCACTGACGGTGCAACCATTTCGCCGGCAAGCGGAACTCTTCACGATTTCTCAGCACCACAGCAATATACGGTTACTTCACAGGACGGAAAGTGGCATAAAACCTATACCGTGGAATATGTTTATTCGAACCCCGCAACAGTATATCATTTCGAAAACATAAAATATTACACGTATCCTGATTATGAAACAGGTAAGGATAAAAATTATTTCCATATCTTTTATGACCAGGCTACAGACGGTTCAACGATTGAATGGGGGAGCGGAAATGCCGGTTTTATGATAACAAACTCAGACGCTCCCGCCACAGACTATCCGACATGTCAGGATGACAACGGATATATCGGAAAATGTGCAAAACTTACAACTCGCAGTACCGGTGCACTCGGGGTTATGTTTAAGGCTCCTATTGCTGCCGGAAATCTTTTTCTGGGTACCTTTGAAGTTGATCTTACGAATATGGCTAAGTCAACCCATTTTGGCATACCTTTTCGCCATATTCCTACAGAACTTGTGGGTTATTACAAATATAAGGCAGGTCCTTCCTTTACGGATGCCAACAGCAATGTAATCAAAGACAAAAAAGATAATTTTGATTTGTATGCCGTACTTTATGAAGTAACTGATGATGTACAATATCTTGATGGCACAAATTCGCTGACAAGTAATAACATCGTTTCCATAGCCCGGATAACAGACAAGAAAGAAACTGACCAATGGACGCGTTTTGCTATACCTTTTGTTATGAAGCCAGGAAAGACCATTGATGAGACCAAACTCAAAGGGGACAAATACAATATTGCAATTATCATGTCATCAAGTATTGACGGAGCCATCTTTAACGGAGCTGTAGGCAGTACACTTTGGGTGGACGAGATGCAACTATTCTATAAATCTGAAAGCAAATAATGAAAAAGATATTATTATTGGTACTCGGTATCATCGTACCTGTCGTTGCCTTAAAAGCTCAAAGCAACACTAATCAGACATTGCAGAATGCTGAAAAAAATGGTTGGGAATATAGTGTTCAATGTGGAATCAACCTCGGCGGAGCATCTCCTATTCCCCTACCTAAAGAAATCCGGTCTATAAAGGAATATAATCCCCGGCTAAACGGACTGATAGAAGGTGACGTCACACGCTGGCTTGGAGAAAAAAGAATCTGGGGAATATCTGCGGGTATACGCTTCGAAGAAAAAAGTATGCATACCGGTGCCAATGTGAAGAGCTACAGTACCGAAATCATTGACAACGACAGTAAAGTAAGCGGATACTGGACAGGATATGTAAATACCAAATACAGCAGTATCTTCCTGACCATACCGATCATGGCTAATTACAGACTTAACAAAGAGTGGAAATTACGTGCCGGTATCTTCGAATCCTATAAACTTGACGGTGATTTTTCCGGATATGTCACAGACGGATATCTCCGGCAAGGATCTCCTATCGGCCAGAAACTTATATTCAAAGATGGCAAACGCGGAACTTATGATTTCTCCAGTGACCTTCGGCATTTCCATACAGGAGTGCAAGTCGGAGCATCATGGTTTGCCTTCAGTCATTTCAGTATTAATGCTGACCTGACATGGGGATTGAATGATATCTTCAAGAAGAGTTTTAAGACTGTAACCTTTAACATGTATCCCATATACCTCAATCTGGGATTCGGATATAAATTCTAAAATTAAAAAGTGGGATATATCTTTTTCCGATATATCCCACTTTTTGATAAAGTATGTTTATGTAAAGATCAATATTATCGTTTCAGATAATACTGCCGTTCATTTTCCGGAAATTTCTCTATTGCATACCGAAGCATCGTCCGTGGCATCTCACAGGAATGTATATCCAGAAAATCCATAAGCCTTGGTTTATCCCTTTTTCCTGCCTCACGCAGCATCCATCCGATAGCCTTATGCATCAGATCATGAGGATGATGCAATAATTTTTCACTCAGGGCATAGATATCCATGAAATCATTGCGCTTGATAAAGACGATTGTCGATACTACCGCGATCCGCTGATCCCAAAGGAAAGAACTGTCAGCCAGTTGATATAATATATCCCGGTCATGATCCACCAGATATTCTCCAACGATAGTCGGAGCTGTAAGGTCTACCAGATCCCAGTTATTGATCTTATGGGTATGTTGAAGGTAGAAATGATAGTAATCCCGATGCAAGGTATCAGCTTCATTTTCAGAATGTTCTTTCAGCCATGAACGCTTATACGAACACTTTACCTGTTCGACCATGATCAGTAGTGCACACATACGCCTTTCATGCCAGGGGGACATCAACAACTGATCTATTTCATCAAGGCTCAGATCCAGATGTTGCATCGCCACATTACGGATATGAGGAACCGTAATGCCCAGAAACTTGTCACCTTCTCCATATTGTCCTTTCCCGGTCTTGAAGAATCTGGGAAGTACTTCACGCTTCTCTGCATCAATGAATTTATCCAATTCAGATGAGATCATTTCTATCTTTTGCATCTTTTCTATTTTTCTGCTAATGTTTTGTCCAGCCATTTCATAATATAAGCATCATGTGAAAACCCCTCGATATGCCCATCATAAGGAAACACCTTATACTGTTTTGAAGTGGTGAGCAGATTATATACGGTAAAACCACCGTGAACAGGACAGTCATCATCAAACAGAGCGGCTGTATAGAGGACCGGACACTTAATTTTCGAAGCAAAGGAACGTGTATCAATAAGATCCTGAATATTCATCACATCAATAAAAGAACAGGGGTTACCATAATAGGAAAGATCATTCTTCAATTCGGTCTCGCATGTCGTACGAATTCTGATCTGATGGCGGATGTCACAGGGGAACGGATCGAAATAAGCACAAGCAGATATTCTGTCCGCACATAATGCAGCTGTAGCCAATGCCAGTTCCCCTCCCTGACTGCCACCTTTAACACCGATACGGGCAGCATCTATTTCCGGACGGCTGTCAAGAAATAAATTCTGCCCTGACAGGTTCATAACAATGAATAAAATAAAAAGCATTGCTATGCAACGATGATTAATCTGATGGTTCATATATCCGTATTTCTATGGTTTAGTGCTTCAAAAAACTAAAAGACTATTTTATGATAAGCATTCTATTTCATTATACAAGTCTATCCCTATCTAACCTCCGGCAATCTGGACAAGCCATACTGCAAAGATACGATTTTATGATGAAAAACAAGTCCTGAAAGAACCAATATTGAGAACATTATATTGAAAAAAATTGCTATGGGTCAAACTCTTCATTGTGTCATACTGCCGTCCAAGGCTAGATCACAGTCATAATTGATAAAACATTTATCCTTTTTATTTCACAAAAAGTTGTTAATTTATGTTGAGAAGATACAGATATGCCGGCTTTCAACATATTTTATGTATCTTTGCTTACAAAACAGATACTCAAAGGTAAAAATAGCATGATGAAGAAATCCATTTTATTATTCGTTTTCTGTCTACTATGTGTAATATCACAAGCTCAGACTGAACATTTAAAATTTGCAGGAATACCCATTACAGGTAATATCGAGCAGTTTCAGCAGCAACTACTTGCAAAAGGGTTCAAGCAAAATACGATCAACAAATTTGAGATCGAAGAACTTGACGGTAAACTGGCTCCGGAAGGTAAACGCATTTATGGCGGTAAATTTGTGAATCAGAAAGCCAAGGTCAAAGTATTCTTCGATACAAAGACGAAACAGGTTTTCAGAGTTCAGGCTTATTTCACAAAACTCGATGAAAATGCAGCACAGGTCAAACTTGAATATTACAAGGGTCTGCTGGCCAACAAATATGGTGCAGCTAACATGAAAGAACATGACCAAAGTAAAGAATTGCCTGGATTTTTGTTGACAACCCATGAAGGACAGATATACGGCTATGTGTCTAAAAATGCCATTTTCTATAATACCTATATCCAATATACCGATTCCATCAGCGAAGAGAGCCATAGGCATCAGATGCTGAATGATCTCTAATTGACATTCGGAAAAAGCAAGAACACGAATCTATCAGCATTTTTCTTTCAGATGAATGCATAGACAAGAACGAAGGGTACATATCATATCCATAATAAACTTAGGTTAAATCTATTATTCTCATAGAATTCCGGAAAATAAGATAAAAAAGGAAGCCAGAAAAAATAGTCTTACAAGATTATGATCTTCTTGTAGAAATTATGTATCTTTGGTTTTTTATTAGCGAACCTTAAAAGATGAATCAATATGAAGAAATCGGTATTGTTAGTTATTTTTTCCTTCCTATCCATCTTGGCACAAGCACAGACAGGACATTTGAGATTTGATGGTATCCCTCTGGCAGGTACTATTGAACAATATCAGATACAGTTAATCCAAAAAGGATATAAACTGGATAAGTTCAGCAGCAAATATTCTGCTGAAAATGGTACGAGAATCTTCAAAGGAAAATTTTTAAACCAGAAAGCCAAGATTGCAGTATATTTTGATCCGGAAACACAGATTGTCTTTGCAGCTCAAGCCTATTATACCCATTTGAACAAAAATAAAGCCCAAATCAAGTTGAATGAGTTAAAAAGGCTCTTGATAAGCAAATATGGCAGCAACGCTGTCATAGAGCATGATCAAGATAAAGACTTACCCGGTTTCATATTAAATATGAGAGAAGGTCAGATCTATGGCTATGTAAAGAAGAATAGCAATATTTACCACAATTACAGTACTCATATCCAGTATACAGATACGACCAACTCTGCAAATCATAAGAAACAATTTCTGAATGATTTATAAGCATAAGAGGGTAAATTTCAATTATTAAAATTTGACACACGGGGTGACGGCATCCTGTCTGATTCTGTCACCTTATATATATAAATAGTATTTCTTCAATTTACAAATTCACGAATTTAAAATACTTTTTAAGTAAAAATTCGAATTTCATTTATTTGCTCATCTTCCGATTATTTTCCTTATATTTGCAAACTAAAGGCCAAAACTAATCAGATAAATGAAAATTGTCCGTCTCTTTACCATTTTTATACTCTTTCTGTTCATCGATCTCAATATTCATGGTGCCATTAATTCCAAAACCTATACATCTTTAGACGGTTTAATTGGCAATACGGTTATGGATATGATCCAGGATGACCAAGGTTATATCTGGATGGGAACGACTTGTGGACTTTCCCGTTTTGACGGGTATTGTTTTGTCAACTTTAATACCTTTACAAATCTTCAAGGGCAAAGAACAGCATCCATTATCGGTCTGCTGTACATAGACCATCCCAACCAATTACTTTGGATCTCATCCGGCTCATACGATAACGGATGCTACGATCTCCGCAGATCACGCTTCGTAACTTATAACAGACCGGTCAAGTTCGTCCCACTGGAGAAGCGCTTTCTTTCTACTCACGGAATGTGGTTTTATGATTCCAAAACTTGCGCAAGACAAGTGATTTATAATGGAAGGGACCTCTCTGTTATTGACTACACAAAGGAAAAACACACTCTGCCCAGCAATCACGTCAGTAAAATCATAGAAGATGCAGATTCCAATGTCTGGCTTTGCACGAATCACGGGGTGACTGTCGTTGACAAGAATAATAAGGTTCATATCCTGAATAAAAAAGACTGGATACTTGACGTACAAGCTTACCATAATAAGGTGCTCCTCTTAACCAAGAATGATGATGTACTGATCTATGGAAAAGCTTGCAAACTCCTCTCCAGAACTCATCTGCCATCCATCATCGGATCAGTCAACAAGGTAACGAACACCATCATCTGGCAAGGACAATGGCTGATCTTTACTCCTCAATTCACCTATGCTTTTGATATTCACAAGAAAACCTTTTCCAAACCGACAACGTGCCAGATACCTGAAGGTACGACTATGGACCATGACAAAGGATACTATTTCGTATCTGATAAGGTGGGAAATCTGTGGATTTTCATGCCTGACGGCCAACTCAAGAAACTGGATATCAAACCCAAATTTTCTATTTTCTCAAGTACAAAACGATATTATAGGGTTTGTATCGGCCCCAACAATTTGATTTACATATCCACCAGTAACGGACTATACACCTACTCTGCCAAAAATGAAACCCTCAAGCATTATCTTGCTGAAGATGATGATGCCATAATCCCCTCAGACTTTCTTTCACGCATTATTGCAGACCGGAGCGGAGATATCTGGATAGCCGCAGACAATACAGGAGTCATACGACTTTCTTCCCCTTCAGATCTGGATTTCCAGTATATCTATCCTACTGCCTACCATCTCTTTGACCAAAGTAATATAATTCAGGCCATATCCTCCGAAGGAAAGCAAGATATTGTCTTTTCTACACGAGACAATACTCTTTACCATTACAATCTCCTCACCCATCAGATTACAGGGGAACAGAAATTCCCCAATCCTGTCTATTCCTATTACAAGGACCGAAAAGGAAATATCTGGATAGGAACCAGGGGAAGCGGACTATTCATAAACGGAAAAGCACATACGCATGAAGACAAGATACATCCTATTCCCTGTGATGACATCTCTGATATCCTGTCCGATCCTCAAGGGCGTATATGGATTGCAACCAGAGGAAGTGGACTGCTACAAGTAAGATACGAAAAGGGTAAACCTCTGCAATTCAAGCAGTTTCTGAACCAGAATATCAATGAAAGCCGCATACAGGATATCAGTTGTGATTCCAAAGGACGGTTATGGATAGGAACCTATGACGGACTCTTCTGCCTTGATACTTACAAGAAAAATATGTCTGACAAGAGTTTCTTACATTTCAATCTCTCCAATCATCGATTACCGACCAATGAAATCTCTTGTATCAGCATTGCAGAAGACGGCTCTATATGGATCGGCACAGGAGGAATCGGAGTCATCCATTGCCAACTAACGGGTAACAAACTGGCCTATAAACAGATAAATACGAAGAAAGGGCTATCCAATAATTATATCCATTCCATCTTGTCTGATCAAAAAGGAGGAGTCTGGATCGGAACAGAGGGTGGACTTTCATATATCAAAATGAATGGGCGGAAACCTGGAGGAGTAAAAACTTATCAGCTCAGTCAGGATTTCCGCGGAAACATATTCTCAGACAACAGTGCTGCCCTTCTCCCTGACGGACAGTTGCTCTTCGGTACAAGCCATGGGCTGGCTGCTATCCAGCCAAAAACAGGAAAGACCGCATCAACAGTTTCTTTCCCAGTGCGTATCACAGACTTACTTATCAATGGAACCTCTATACTCATCAACGACAGTGACACGAACGAGATGCGTCAACTTAGAGAAGCTCTCAGCCAGCAAAAGACGATACATCTCTCCCATCGGCAAAATTCACTGTCTATACACTTCTCTGATTTCAATTTTGCAGAAACAGGGACAACAGGGTACCAATATTACATGGAACCACTGCGGAAATCATGGCGTCCCTATACCAACAAAAATCACACCAACTATGGTAACCTCAGCCCAGGTTCCTACACCTTTCATCTCAGAGCCATAGATGCCAACGGACATCTGAGTAATGAAATCAAACTAAAGATCATCATCTGCCATCCCTGGTACAGCAGTTGGTGGGCCTGGATCATCTATCTGATGTTCATTACACTTGCCGTAAGTTATGTATACCACAATCTGAGAGAACGTGTCCGGCTCCATCAACAACTTACCGTCAATCAGCAGATCTCTGAATTTAGGATTAATTTCTTCACTCACATTGCACATGAATTCCGCACTCCACTCGCAATCATTCAAAATGCCGTAGAACGACTGATCGATCCGGACACCAAACAGATTTCTAAATCAGCAATACAAGCTTCACAACGAGGAACAAAACGCTTACTCCGTCTGGTCAACCAACTGATGGAGTTTAGAAAAATCAGTACCGGCAACCAACACTTAAGTGTTGAAAAAGATGACATCATCGGTTTTATCCGTCGTATCTATCAAGATTTCTGGAGCTATTCCAAACAAAAGGAAATCAATATGAGTTTCATTCCTTTTGCCAAGAAGTATAACCTCTTTTTTGACCATGAGATGCTGGAGACGATGGTGTACAATCTGTTGAGTAATGCCATAAAGTACACTCGGGAAAGAGGTTCGATAACCTTACATGTCCATCTTTCATCCCATACAGACAGATTGCTGATCAAAGTAACAAATACAGGAAACGGTATTACACAGGAACAGCAAAAGACACTTTTCCAGCCTTTCATGCACGGTTATGTCTCACAAGGAGGCATGGGTATCGGACTCTATAATGCACATGAGATGGCACGCCTGCACCATGGAGAACTCACTTATAAAAGAGAAGAAGATACAAATATCTTCACCATCTCCCTCCCATTGGATAGCAGTGATTACAATGCCACTGACTTCAAGGCTCCGGCTGCCGTAAGTGCTGACGAAAAAGATGATAAGCAAGATAAGAAGGAGTTGGACGCACTCATCAGTGAAGTCCAGCCAAAGGCACTCAATCATCAGAAAATAATTATCATAGAAGACGATCCGGATATGATGCTTCAACTCAAGGAGACTATCAGCAGATATTTCACTGTCTCCGGATACATGAACGGTGACACAGGATATGCAGGAGTAAAGAAGGAGCACCCGAACCTTCTGCTTTGTGACGTGATGCTACCGGACAGAAATGGTTATAGTATTGTCAAGCAAATCAGGCAACAACCTGACATCCATGACCTTCCAGTGATTATGCTCACCTCTCTGGATGATGAAGAACATCAGATTAAAGGATACGAAGCGGGAGCCGATGACTATATGGTGAAGCCATGCAACTACCGGCTGCTGATCATACGTATCTGCCAACTTATCAAATGGCATGAAGAAAGGGAGTCTGTACCTCAAGCTCCTCCTCAACAGGAAGTACGGCCGGATTCCAAGGTAGATACTCCACAACCTGTACTGATCACCAGCAATGCTGACAAACGCTTTCTATCCCGTATGGATTCGTATATCGAAGAACACTTTGACGATGCTAATTTCAATGTTGACCAACTCGCTTCTTTAATGTGTATGGGACGTACTACATTCTATGGCAAGGCAAAGGAACTCCTAGGTATTTCTCCAAGACGATACCTTATCAACCAGCGTCTTAAGAAAGCGGAAGACCTGCTCCAGAAAGGCACTCTATCAATTTCTGAAGTCAGTTATAAGACCGGCTTCAGTAGTCCACAGTACTTCAACAGATGTTTCAAGGAGCACTTCGGTATCAGTCCAAGCCAATACAGTAAGAAATAAAGTCCTGCATTTCGTACCTTAATATTCCGGATCATAGTCATTAATTACCTGGATGGTGCATACAGCTCTGCTCTATGGTGCATAGCGTTGTGCTGTATGGTGCATAGCGCTCTGCGCTATGCACCATACAGCTTTTAAATGATTTCTATGGATAGAAAAATCAAGTTAGATTCCAAGAATCCGCTGATTCCATAATCACAAGCAATGAGAGTTGATTATAGAAAAGCAAATATCAGTTATAAAAATAAAAGGGTACTAAATGTTATGCTCAAAATCAGATCTTTTCCCAAAATTAATCATTATCTTTGTGCCCATAAATGGCATGCAAATTGCTGCTAAAAACAGATAACTTCAAGGTATCAGATATGGCATTAGGAAAATGGATTGGTGGTTTTCTGGGGTTCATCACCGCAGGGCCTCTCGGAGCACTTGCAGGATTCGCACTGGGAGCACTCTTTGACCACGGGATTGATCAGGTCAATACAGAAACAGGAAGCACCAACTTCCAGCACACAGGATATAATGATGAAGGAACATATAGTAATCAATACTATCAAAGGAACTTTGAAGGTCAGCGCAATTCCTTTATGTTTTCTCTGCTTGTACTCTCCTCTTATATTATCAAGGCCGATGGAAAGGTTATGCATTCCGAAATGAATTTCGTGCGCAATTTCCTGCATCAGAATTTCGGAGAAGCATCTGTCCGCCAAGGACAGGATATTTTACTCAAACTTTTTACGAAACAAGACGAGATAGGCTCTGGTGAATTTAAGGGTGTCATACGGGACTGCTGCATGCAAATCACCCGTAATATGCTTTACGAGCAACGCCTTCAACTGCTCAGTTATCTGGCAATGATCGCTCAAGCCGATGGAGTTGTTTCACATGAAGAGATAGAAGCTTTGAATTTTGTCGCTATCAACCTTGGCCTGACTGAAGCTGACGTCGAATCCATGCTCAATCTCAGGAACGGAGGAAACAACTTGGATGCCGCCTATAAAGTACTCGGCCTTTCTCCGGATGCGACAGATGAGGAAGTAAAGACTGCCTATCGTAAACTTGCTTTGAAAAATCACCCGGACCGTGTCGCTACCCTCGGTGAGGATGTAAGAAAAGCTGCAGAAAAGAAGTTTCAGGAAATCAATGCAGCTAAAGAAGTTGTGTTCAAAGCGAGAGGGATAAGATAAGTCGGATTAAAAATTTGATTATGGACCATTTACCCAAAGACCCTGCAATATTGGTATCCAGCATTAATATGTGATTCAAGGGAATCAAATTCTTCATCCC
>DAIPMC010000076.1:0-7014 GCA_036768895.1 Prevotella sp.
CGGACATCAGATATGCCGAAAAAGGCAACATTGCGATGTCCAAAGGCATGATAGATGCACTCAGAAACCAGGGATTTCTTTAATATTTATCAATATGGCATTGATCAAAGGACAACTGAGCAGAGCTTTTACGTATATAGAACCCGGTCCCGTCATTCTGCTCACAGCAAACCGGAACGGAAAAGATTTTGTCATGACTCTGTCATGGAGCATGGTCATGGATTTCATTCCTCATATCTGTATCGCTACAGGACCTTGGAATGAAACTTTCAGAGCTGTTCTGGACTCTAAGGAATGCTGTCTGTGTATCCCCACGGTAGATATGATGGAGTCTGTCGTGGGCGGTGTGGGCGTGGCCCATAGCTCCGAATGTGACAAATTCAAGGAGTTTGATCTGAAGCGCCGGAAGGCGGAAGAGGTCTCAGCCCCACTGCTTTCCGATTGCCAGGCATGTCTGGAATGCAAATTGGAACGCTATATTGAAGATGAAGGACTGCTCATTCTCCAGTGCGTACAACTCTGGGAGAATCCGGACAAACAGAATGCTCACACCTTTCATGCCATAGGTGACGGCCACTTCATCGAAGACGGAGAGCTCCATGACCTCCGTCAGGCCATGCTGGAGAAGATTCCTGCAGGTAGTGAGCGACCGCGGATTGAGCAGCCAAGAGCAGAACGCTATCAAGAACTGCTTGCCCAAAGCAGCAGCCTCATCGAAGGAATACCGGATACCGTATCCGCCCTGTCAAATCTCTCAGCCCTGATCAAGGATACCTTTCCCGAATATTTCTGGATAGGTTTCTACATGGTTAAAGGCGATGACCTGATCCTCGGTCCTTTCCAGGGACCAGTTGCCTGTTTCCGTATCAGAAAAGGTAAAGGAGTATGTGGCACGGCATGGGCGGAAGACCATACCGAGATCGTATCTGATGTCGAGAAATTCCCCGGACACATTGCCTGCTCCAGTCTCTCCCAGTCAGAGATTGTCGTACCTATCAGACAGAAAGGACAAGTCGTTGCCGTCCTTGATATTGACAGCACGCAAAGAAACACATTTAGCAAACAAGACGGACACTACCTGGAGCAATTGGCTGAAATCATTGCGCCTTGTATCAAATAGACATTATCCTTCTTCCGGATAACTCACCCGCAATGCTTTAAGAAGATTTACTCTATCGATCAAAGGCTATATCACGCCTTTGATTAATAAAACAATTTTATGCTTTTACAAGTGAGATGATCGCTATATTAAGATAAAATTTATTAAATAACGGATTATAAACTATCATATAATAAAGTAAAACAGTATATTTGCTATATTTAAATATAGTTTAAGATATGACAAAGGCAACATTTGGGAACAAACTTCCAAGAAAACTGATGAAGAAGATGGAAGCCGTCGGCGAACAAATCAAATTAGCTCGCCTTCGCCGTAATCTGACAATTGCTCAGATAGCCGAAAGAGCAACCAGCTCCGAACTCACCGTGATGCGTGTTGAAAAAGGAACACCTACAGTTTCTATAGGAACCTATCTCCGCATACTTTATGTATTACAGTTGGATGACGATATTTCACTTCTTGCAAAGGATGATCCGCTCGGAAGGAGTTTACAGGATATGAATCTCAAGCATCGTCGCAGGGCAACAAAGAAGGAGGAATAATGGAAACCTTATTCATATATGCTGATTTCAACTGGCTAAAAGAACCAGAGTTGATTGGTACCTTGCTTAAAGAAGATCACACCTATAAATGTAATCAGGACAATGCCTATAGCACCCCAAGCTCCATAGGCTATGGCTATAGGCAATGTACGTAAAGCATAACTGATATCTTCATATCATGATCGTTCTCATTTTCTCTTTTCATCAATTGATATTCTTCCCATGGCAATTCTTGTATTTCTTCCCGGATCCACAAGGGCAAGGATCATTCGGACGGATTTTTATTCCTGCCCAAGGATTGTCTCCAGGATACATGAAAGGCACATCAGACAGAGGATGCATCTGCGGTTTTCCGGACCTATTATAGACTTCCGACGGACAATACCCTCTCAGGAACCATCGCGGAATATGATTGGCGAAATCTGTTACGACACCTAAACTTACGTTCAGTTCAGCTACATTGATAGTCAAGCCACGCAACAAAGCCGAGATCTGTTGGGAAAGAGACAGGCTCTCCAATTGTGTTCCCACCCATAATATATTCATACGCACGTCAGCCTGATCTGCCGGCAGTTTCCCCTTTTTCAGAAGCTGGTAAACCTTCTCGGCACCAGGCTGATCATGTACAGGAAAAGGCATTTGACCCCATGCCTTTACTTCCGCTTCAGAAAATGATTTATAATCCCGGATTTCGGGACGTTCGTCCAGTCCCTGCATCAACTGGTCTATATATTCTTGATCCAAAAAGACCGATAAAAAAGCCCTAGTTTGCGTACCATCATTTTCATTAAAGAGAATCTGATGGATGCAATAGAGGCTCCTGCTGAGCAGATAGTCCTCAATAGCCTTCTTATCAGAAGTCACCCCCCCGCACGAAGCGATCATCTGTACCAGCGGATCCTTGTCTACAATCCCATAAAGATTAAGGAATCCCATCGTTACCGTGTCTAGCAATTCTTCCCCTTGATCCAATTTCCTTTGCAGCACCTGATCAATCCAGGGTCTGAAAGCCTCCTTCAGATCCTTTGCAATGGAATAATACGCATGGTTCAGATCCTCAGGCAACAGTATCTTGAGTATTTCCATATCGCTCAGAGAAAGTTGGTATAGCAAGAGAGGCGCCTTATAAGGTTCATCATCCGGAGCCTCCACGACCTTCTTGAGAAACCGCAATTCACACACCGTCTGGAATTCCAACACATGAGAAGGATTTCCCAGAATCATCTCAGCCAGTTGATCCGCAAACTCTTTTTTCCGGAGACTCGGCTTGATGTGCCATCCAAATATTTTCGAAATGCTAACAAGCGACGTTTTCTGAGTTTCCATCAAAGATTCCTTTAGTGTCGCAGTTTGCTTGAACTGTGGACTTTTCTCATTATCTGAATTACTCATAATCTGATGTTCATTAAATTCTATTATAGATGCCTCTCATCATCACTACAAGCCTTGATCAATTTCATTATCCACTCTCTGAATCGTGGGCATTTATCCAATATCTGTTTGAATCCTACTCCTAAAGCAATAAGATTACCTTCTATCACTTTATCATAATCCTCCTTAATAGCCAATAAACGTTTTGACGGAGATTTTTCAGGCGAAGAGTTAATATCTTCAGGGTTAGGGAATTCATCAATTATTTTCCGGGTTTTCTGCTGTTCCTTATCTGAAAAATATTCTTCAAATCCTTTGTTAGAAGAATATAGTAAAGACTCAAACTCATGAAGTTGAATATAAGGAATAAAACGATGGTCATGTATGTCATCACCTATACATTTTTCCATTTCATCAACCTGAAGTTTATGATCAGATATTTTGTTGTATCGTTCTTTTTGTGGAAGTTTCGGACACCGGAAAAAGTCGACAAACATAGAAACAATAAAATCATCCTTAGGTGATGGTAATAAATGGAAGACATCCCTTTTCAAATACTCATAATTGACAAAACCGCCACTACCCTTTTTGCTGGTATGTATCAGGATTGGTTCTACGAAATAAATGCCAAAGTCACGTAAATAAGGAGCTATTAAAGTCCGGACAAATTCCTGTTCACTTTGCCCTTCTACAATAACATAGAGTCTTTTCATGGCTGTCCTCCAATTACGTTCTTCCGCCATATCTCTCCCATACTATAGTCATTAATCCATTCAGACAGATCTGTTGATGACAGTCTGTTGAATTCTGTCTGGTCCTCTTTCCTGTCAACGACAACAATATCTTCAGCTTCAAAACAATCAACAAGATTAACTGATTGGGTAGCCACAATTACCTGAGTTTTCTTTGAAGCTTTAATCATGAGAGCAGCGAGCTTATTTATAGCAGAAGGGTGAAGGCCTAACTCAGGTTCATCAATAATAATGGTATCTGGCAGATTGGGTTGCAGTAATACCGTTGCTAAAGCAATAAAACGAATTGTCCCATCGGAAAAACTATAAGCATCCAAATACATATCCGAGCCCATCTCTTCCCATTCCAATTTGATTATATTGGGAGTTATCCGACTCGGTTGCAATTTAAACCCCTTAAAATAGGGTGCGATGGACCTTACAACACCTTCTATCAGTTTTAAAGATTTAGGATTCGTCTTTTGAAGTTTATACAAAAACGCTGCCAAATTTGCTCCATCATGCCTTAGATTTTCATTATCATCTATAGAACATTCACGTCTCATAGGAGAAGTCTCACTGGAATCATGAAAATGATATACCGTAAATCCTTTAAGGAAGTTCCTCAGATATCCAGCTCTCCATGTCAGACTGTTCTTTATTCCTGACTCCTCGACATTCCTATCCCAAAAAATCTTATTCCAGTCAGAATAATTTTTAGTATTCTCATTATTCAAATTGAAATAATCTCCAGAATATTCTATGAAAGCCTTATTGTCTATTGTCGGAGTTAATTGGAAGAAAAAGGCATTTGTGTTTTTAAAATCAATAAGTCCCCTGATAAATTCAGAATGTTTGGGACCTTGATAAAGAAACCTGCCAATACCACCGTGCTTTAAAATGAAACTGCCAAGTTGCTGATCAAACATTTTCTGCACCAGTTCAAAGAATGAAATAAAATTACTTTTACCCACTCCATTTGACCCAATCAATACATTCAAATTTCTCATAGGAATTTTTGCCTTCTGTATTGACTTGTAATTTTCTATAATAATCTGATCAATCATGTTATATTTCTTTCAAACAGAATAAATGAATGTAAATATTTGAACTGTTATCTAAAATCATCATTTCTGCTCCACTTTATTAAATAGACATTCTCTTAAATAGGACAACACAAAGTTAAGCAATAATTCCCTCTTTCCTTCTCTTTTCTTTGTAATTCTTCAAAATTCATTAAGGATAAAGCCTTGAGTTTTTGTCTTCTTATCATGATTGTAAAAGGTCAGCAAAGGAAGTCTTATCTACGCATTTTTTCAATAAAGCAATCCACACATCCACAGAGGGATACGATGTCTGCGTCCTATTTCCGTATCGGCAACAGCCAGATAACCATCATCAATATCAGCTATCTGATCAAAAGTCTTACCTTTTCCTCCAACTTCAAAATAATATTTTCCATCAACGAAAAAATCCCCTTTACAAGGATAAAGGACTTCATGATCTTTTTTCAACTGATTATAAAAGAAAGTTTCCCGAACCGTACCAATATCTGCAGAAATAGCCAAAGCATACATCAATGTAGGATTATCAAGATAGATTTTATCAGGAGTAGAAAGATGCTTCAGACTATTCTCCTTCTGTGAAAGCAATGCCAGCAATCCCCCATTCTGTAGAGCATAAAGCATTTTAAGCCCCTGATTTCTGTCGGTATCCAGTTGCTTATACAACTCACTCATATTGGGTGTCTGAGGTACGCTTGAAGCAATGACCATAAGCATTTTCTTCATTTTATCAAGTGTTCCAATCGACACATCACTGGTTTTCGGATAATCCACATCGATCACCATATTGGCTATATTCTTCACCCTTTCCCAATATCCGTTGTAAACCTCCTTATAGAATGGATAATATCCATATTTCAGATACTTCTCGAATAGGGGAAGAATAGAAACTTCTGAACATATTTCTTCTGCTATCTTCGTATGGTGTGAAAGCAAATCATTAAAATCAACAGCATCAATATGAAGTTGATCTTCAAAGGCCAGAAACTCTCGAAAAGAAAGTCCTTTCAGCTCATAGATGATCGGGCGTCTGGATAGATCCGCCTCACCTTCCTTGATCTGGAGCATGGACGATCCGGTAAAGACCACATGAAGATGGCGATAGGTATCATAAATATTCTTGAGGATTTTCTGCCAGTTCTTATTCTGGTGAATCTCATCAAGAAACAGATAACGCACACCATGAGTATACAGATAATCAACCGTTTCTATAATGTCATGATTGGAAAACCATAAATCATCCAACGATAAGTATAGGAGTTCATCACGATCCTCAAAATCTTCCTTGATATGTTGCAACACTAAGGTAGACTTTCCTGTACCTCGCGGGCCTTTAATGCCAATAAGACGGTCCCGCCAGTCTATCTGACTGAAAAGATAACGATGAAGCAATGTCGGCGTATCTTTCAACTTCTGCTCCTGTTGCCTGTAAAGAGGCTCTAAATCTTGCTCTGTCATATTATTATTATTTTTCTATTTGCAAAGATAAGTAATAATAATGAATGGAAACACTAAAAATACCGTAAAATTAGTGAATGGAAACACTAATTATCAGTAAGACCTCTGTTTCCGGATATTCAGACTAATGGCACAAAAACACAATGAGTAATATTCCGGATTCAATATTTATGCTTATATTTGCATTACTTTCAAAAAGTAACGAACGTTTTCATGTTAAAGAAAGAACCTGATCAGGAAGATATTGACGAAACTTTCAGATTATATTATCGCCCGCTATGTATGTATGCCACCTCTTTATTGGGAGACACAAATAGTGTGGAAGACATTGTGATGGAATGCTTCATCCGTTGGTGGAACAAGATAAAAGCCAACACACCTGTCCTAAATACCAAGAGTTATCTGTTCATTTCCGTAAGGAATGCTTGCTATGATGCCAACAAACATACCAGCAGCACCCCTTCTTTCGTTGATATTGAAAAAGCCAGAGATAAAGTTGACATCAATGAGGACGAAGACAATTCCGAGCGTGCAGCACAACTCTGGACGGCTATAGATTCCCTCCCCAAGCGGTGCCGCGAGATCTTTCTGATGAGTAAACGGGATCAGGATACCTATGCAGAAATTGCAGAGAAACTCCATTTATCGGTAAAAACGGTAGAAGCCCAGATTACAAAGGCATACAAGATCCTCCGCGGAGAAGCCCGGAAGATTTATTTCTTTATTTT
>DAIPMC010000076.1:7024-13297 GCA_036768895.1 Prevotella sp.
TCATAAGGGTATTCAGGAATCGGGCAGTCTTTAAAATAAAAAGATGGGGAAAAACAAGAAATGGAACGAGATACTTGATTTCGTTATCAGATACTATCAGGAAGGTAAATTTGACACCCGGAAGGCGATTTCCACCTTTCATGAGAAGACCGGTTATGGTTCTATAGTTCATAGAAGGAAGGTATTGGCCTGCCGTATTGCAGCCGCTGCTGCCGGAATCCTCTTGCTGGCAGGAATCGGTATTGGTTTATTGCAACAAAACAGAGATACGGTCCTCTTCGCTTCAAATGACAGCATCAAGGCCATTACCATTGCAGACGGCAGCAAAATTATCCTAGCCCCTCATTCCTCCATTTCCTATCATGAGGACGGCAAGACTGCAGATGCAAGAAGTGTTGATCTCAAAGGAAAGGCTTACTTTATCATCCGGCACAACAGTCGGAATCCATTTACGGTAAACAGTGACCTCGGACTTGTGGAAGATATAGGAACAATATTTCAGGTAGATGAAACCTGTCGGGATATATCCAAAGTCTATGTTGCCAGTGGCAAAGTCCGTTTCTCTGCACGAGACAGGAAGCATAGCCTTGTCCTCACCCAAGACATGACTGCAAAAATCTCCAGAGGAGATCCTCAGCCTCATCTCATCTCTTCCGATCATTCCAACCAGACCGCATGGGCAACCGGCATCTTCATCTTCGACAACACCCCTGTCAACAAAGCCTTGAAGGAGATAGGTGATTGTTATCAGGTCAACCTGGTAACAAGCGACACCACCAAGTCCATATCGGGTGAGTTTAAGACCAGGAATGTCAACGACATCATCAGTGCACTGGAAGATGCACTTCATATTACCATCCATATCAAGAAATAGGAAGCCATGAAATCTATTTTGATCGTACTCCTGTGCATGTTCTCAAGTTTCGCTTATGGTCTGACCATCGGCCAGGAAATCAAGAAATTGCAGAAAGAAAAGAAAATATTCGTCATCTATGATTCCAGTATCCGACTGGATGCCCCCTATCATGGCCCGTCTCTTAAGAATATGCCAGTTGAAAAAGCTCTGGACAAACTCTTCCGGAACACCGATATCACCTGGACAAGAAGTGGGATGAACATCATTCTGGGAAGGAAACCGCAAAAACAGAGCAAGCAGCAGCCTAAGGCAAAAGTGAAGAAAAAGAATGCCCATGGGAAGTACACCATCAGCGGTTACATAAAAAATGAAAATGGTGAGCCGCTAGTCAATGTGACGATCTATGACAAGGAAGAAAAACAAGGCACGCTGACCAATGAATATGGATTTTTCAGTTTCACTCTTCCCGAAGGCACACATTCTCTGCGGATTTCTTATATCGGTTGTCAAGACATCCACCCCAGAATCAAGTTGTCCGGGAATGAAAGAATCGATTTCCAGTTGCAGGAAAATACGACACTGAATGATGTAATTGTAAAAGGTGACCTGAATTCACCCTTGCTGACCACACAGACAGGAAAAAGATCCCTGACCTCTGCCGACTTCAACACCGAATTCTCTTTGCTAAGCAGTCCGGATGTCATCAAGACCTTGCAGCGTATCTCCGGTGTTGCATCAGGAGTGGACCTCGCTTCCGGGCTATACGTACACGGAGGAAACAGTGACGAAAACCTGTTCTTGCTCGACGGCACCCCTCTCTATCAGACAAATCATTCCCTGGGACTTTTCTCTTCTTTCAATACGGACATCATCAAGAATGCAGACTTTTATAAGAGTGGATTCCCCGCAAGATATAGTGGTAGACTATCTTCCGTTACGGATGTCAGAACCAAAGACGGTGACCTCTATCATTATCATGGTCTCTGGTCATTGGGGCTTCTGGATGGCAGGATCTCTCTGGAAGGACCTATTGTCAAGGGAAAGACCTCTTTCGTGTTCAGCCTCCGCAGGAGTTGGATTGACCTGATCCTGAAACCTATCTTTGACATCGCAAACCATCGCAAATCGGATGACGACAAGTACACCGTCGGCTACCTTTTCCATGACCTGAACTTTAAGATCACCCATCATCTCAGTGACAGAGACAAGATGTATGTCAGCATCTATTCCGGACTTGACCACTACAATGTCCGTGATAAAAGTGCCTGGGAAGAAGACTATGAAGATATGAAAAACAATTTCAAATGGGGGAATCTGAATCTGGCTCTGGGATGGGACCGGCAATGGGGAAACCGTCTTTTCTCCAATATAGCAGGGATATTCACCTATAATTATTCCGGATTGGATTACTCTGATGACAATTTTGAGGAATCAGATGATGGCATCCGTCATCGTACCAGTCTTGAACAGCAGCACAATCACTCCAAGATATACGATGGAGGACTGAAAGTAGATTTTGATTACCGGCCGGACAACCGGAACAAGATCAATTTCGGAGGAACATTTATCCAACACCTTTTCAAGCCACAGACCATTCAGAAATCCTACTATTATAGTGAAAAGAACGAAGCAGTGGATACCGTGCAAATGAAAAGCCATAACATCAAACACTCTACGGAACTTACAACTTATGCAGAAGACGAGATGCGAATCACAGACCAATGGAGTACAGACTTCGGACTGAACTTCTCTTCATTCTCAACGAAAGGCAAGATCTATCATTATCTTGATCCCCGTCTGGCTACAAAGATTCAAATGAGAGACAACCTCTCTGTCAAATTATCCTATACGATGATGACCCAGTATGTCCATCGCATTGCCACATCTTATCTTGATATGCCCACCGACTACTGGGTACCGACGACGTCCACTGTCCTTCCCGCCCGTTCCAGTCAGGTTGCAGCAGGTATCTATGCTCAGCCCGGCCGTTCATGGCTTCTCTCCATAGAAGGATTCTATAAAAGGACTCGTCATCTGTTGCTCTATCGTCACTGGGCAGGATTCCAGCCAGCAGCATCACGATGGGACAAGGACGTCACAGACGGCGACGGCCGCTCCTATGGGCTGGAATTCGACGGCAACTATCACCATGCCCGAATGAGCCTTCAAGCTGCCTATACCCTTTCATGGACATTAAGGAAATACAATGAAATAGGAACCGGATGGTTTCGGGACCAGTTCGACAACCGGCATAAGATCAATATCACATGGAGATACCAGTTTTCTCACCGAGTTGGAGTCTATGCGGCATGGACTTACCATTCCGGAAACCGCATGACACTGCCAGACCAGTATCTATTGCTTCCGGATTTCCCTAACCATAAAGGAGAAAATGAAATAGGGAAATTCTACAGCAAATCCAACAATATGGCCCTGCCGGCTTATCACCGATTGGATGTAGGCGCTAATTTCACCCACCGTACCCGTCACGGCAGAGAAGGCATCTGGAATGTCAGTATCTATAATGCCTATTGCCACTTGAACACCATGCGCATGAAAATACATGAGAAGGATGATGGCACTTATTATGCCACGACCAGCGGATATATTCCATTGATTCCTTCAGTAAGTTATACCTTGAAATTTTAATCGTCATGAGATATTTCCTTATCAGTTGCATCCTCATATTGTTAGCTTTTACAGCCTGTCAGGACCATATTAATATTGATCAACTCTCGAAAGACAGCCAACTGGTCATCTATTGTTTCCCATCTTCACAGGACACGACGGAGATATTTGTTTCTTCTTCCATACCGGTAAAAGGAAAGAACATGTTTCTGGATACGGCCCAGGTAAGTTGTACGGTCAACGGAGCACAGAGGGAGGTCAAGTTTCTGAAAAAGGTAGATGCCTACAAGACCTATCAGCTCGTCTATTATTTTACAGGGCAACTACAGGCCAAAGACCGGATAACCGTGCAGGCCAGTGCAAAAGGGATGAAAGCAGCTTCATCCACCACTATTCCCTCTGTACCGGAAATAACGAAGACAGAGATGGGGTCTGTATTCAACGATGGGGTCTGGTATGACCAGATCCGACTATCTCTTATGAATTCTCCTTCGCCGGCGAAATATGCAGTGAGGGTGATTGGACTTATCGGGTATTATAACAGAAACAATAAACTTGTCATCACTCATGAAGAGCTTGAAGAAGTTTGCACTTATGATGAACCGGTACTGAACAACTACACACTGGGAGAAAAGATATTTGATGAATCCAATGACTTTTACCAGAATTTCTATGTCTTCGATAACAGTTCATTCCTCCATGATTCCACCTATACATTACATCTGGATATACAATCTGAGGGTAATGTCAGAGGTTATCGTGTAGAACTTTACCGTCTTACCCCTGAGTTATACAATTTCTTCAAGAGTGTCAATGACAGTAATAACAACAGCACAGCCAACTATGGCATATCATTTGTTCGACCGAGCTATACCAACATTTATAATGGTATAGGAGTCATGGGAGGCTATGCAATGACGAAAAGTAATTGGATAAAAGAAAAATAATTTGCATTCACATAAGGACATCCTGATATTTTGTAGTCTTTATAATGAACCCAACCAAAATATGATTTATTAAATGAAGAGTAGAATTTTTATATTCATTTTAGTTATTTGCTCATTGTCTGCATGTGACAAAGATGACAATAGGATGAAAACAGATCCTTTCATTTTTAACTTGAACTGTGAAAATGGAGAGTTTGATGGAAATCCTGTTTGTATTAATGACACAAATTATAATATCAATTTCGGAAGGTCATATTGGATAACATATTATAGAGATGAAGCGGATTCTTCCACATTATCCCTCGACTGGCGATTAGTACTGCAGAATTTAGGAGACTCAGCTGTTGGAATCCGTCTTTGCTTAAACAATATCAATAGCAGAAAACATCAAGTTTGTTTTTCCAAAGATAAGGAGCAGTTGGACAAGTGTCGTTTGATTTTAGAAAATATCCCCAAACAGCAATTCTATATATATACTTCTTCACCGGATTATCCTTTATACTTGACATGGGATACTTTTGACTGGAATAACAAAGGTAGAAGTGATAAAGAATACTATATAGAAAAACTTGGAATAAAAGGACATTTGTGGGGCACTTTCTACAACAAAGATAAGCCTAACGAAACACATAATATCAATATCAAGTTCACTCTTCTTTAGTTAATGCCTTATTACGAAACGGTGATGGAAAATTATTTTTATGAATAAAAACCATGAAACAAAGAATTGTATTAGGTTTATTGGCTTTCTTGTCAGTACTTGTCATTGTATCATGTAATAAACACGACGATGACAGTGATCACTTTCCTGATCTCAATAAGACCTCATTCTCATTGAGTACCACGAAACCAGACACATTGTATAGTTGTGATGGTAGAGACTTCACCATCCCCTTATTTCAGATAAAATTGAGGAAAGACAACACATCTGTCTACGATTTCAGTGCATTTTCTTTAGAAAATGTAATCAAAATAAACGGGAAAGAAATGGGAACAATAACTTACTATAATGGAAAGGTTAATATCATTGATATTCCTGGCTTATGCAAGATCTCATTACTGAAAAATCATACTGGAAAATTCCGACATGCCTATATCATTCAAGCATACGAAAATGCAGCATCTTCCCCCTACTATATGACAATGTCTATCATGGATACAGGCCCGAGAGAAGTTACTATCAAATAAAGAATCCATACGGAATAATCGTTTGATCATTCCATCATCTTAAAAGAAGTGTATCATTGTTTTTCTCTGATACACTTCTTGTTTTGCAACAGGTCATCCCAACTTCTGTTTTTACAAATTGATGTGGCATCTATTAAAACCAGATTGTCCTTCAGCATGGGAACGCCTTTCATATCACATAGCAAATTTGTGTTTTCACACCATTTATTCGAATTTCTTTGGTTATTATAAATATAATAATTATATTTGCAATAATGAGCAAGAAATGGAGGCGACAATGGTATTAAATCCTTTTATAGTAGGCAAATACGTATCTGACAAATACTTTTGTGATCGTGATAAGGAGACTGAGTTCTTGATTAAACAAATCACGAACGGGCGTAATACGGCTCTGATCTCTCCACGACGTATGGGAAAGACGGGGTTGATTCTACATAGCATGAACCAACCATTACTCAAGGAAAAATATTACACCTTCTTTATAGATATCTATGCTACCACTTCACTGTCAGAGTTTGTTTATTTATTTGGCAAGACTATTTATGAAGTTTTGAAACCGAAAAGAACGGCATGGACAGAACGTTTCTTTCAAATAATTCGTTCCTTGCGGGTCGGTTTCAAACTAGACAGTATGACCGGTGAACCGAGTTTTGA
>DAIPMC010000077.1:0-10439 GCA_036768895.1 Prevotella sp.
CTCTGGAGTGCCCTGTTTATAGAGCGTGGACATCAATTGGACACAAACTGTTCTATGTTGCTACCAGCCAACAATATTTGCAAATCATTAACTTTCATTCCCTAAAGTTCTATTCTGTTAAATAAATTAGCAGATAAAAATATGCGCAAAATAATATATATTTTTCTATATACTGTTCAACAAATGTATAGAATAAAGTCTACATGCATTTAACTCGTTTTATCTAACATCCATATCCTTTTTAGAACATTCAACACTCTCTTCTGATTCAGATAACAGTCACCTGTTCTTGCGTCTTTAGTTGACTTACACAGGAATCACTTTCTCTGTCTTTTTGGAAAGAGACTACATAACTTCAATGCTATCACGTCTATAGAACTTTTGTTTTAGTCCAATTTGCATCAAGCATCTTATTCATGTACGCTTAAAATTTCTTAAATTAACTTACCGTTTCACCTAAAATCCGTATATTTGCCATGTAAACTAACGGGATAGGCTAAAGTCTACCCGCAAAGGTAAACAAATTGTGTCATATCACAAACTATAGATGTATATTTGATTCACTTTTAGTTTATTTTAACTTTGTGGCTATGAAGAAAAAAGAAATGCTTGAAAGCCTTATCAACTATTATTCAAATGGAAATAAGGCAAGATTCGCAGCAAAATTAGGAATATCCCCACAAGCCCTTAGCATGTGGATAGTCAGAAAGTCCTTTGACGCAGAGCTGATATACACAAAATGTGAAAATATATCTGCGAAGTGGTTGTTATCTGGTGAAGGCAATATGCTCCAGGGTAAAGAAACAAAGGCACAGTCGTTTAATGGAGATAAACAGTTTTATCAGGTACAAATCAGCAATTTGATGGAACAAATAAAAAATTTGTCTGAGAAGAATTCACAATTAGAGGAGGCTTTATTGGATTATTTAAGAAATAATACCCAATATACAGAACCACAAAAAAACAGAAATGTAGGATAATGGCGGAACTGGCAGAATAAACATTCTGCATATATTGAATTTTATGCTTATCTTAGCATCTTTTTCATTATAGATATCAGTCCCCTCAAAATCGACATATCGATCATCAGGATACCAGTCGGAAACTGAGCCTGAAGATAAAGAATAGGATTAAGCCTATCACTCAGAAGAAAAGTTTTACAGAAATCAAAGCCAACCAAAATGGTGCATTATGGTATACCAAAATACACCATTTCGGTATACCATAATGCACCATTTCGCCACCCCATAATGCACCATTTTGGTCAGCCTGCCATACAGGCGTGACTCCCATTAACCGTACCTAATACTTGAAAGAACTGCCACCCAGAAATTCGCGCAACAGGCTTGTCGGTGGAATATCCCGGTAAGAGATCGGTTTGAAATATTTCAAGAATTTCAAGAGGCGATAAGCTTCAGAATACTCTTCACAATTTTCCGGGACCTGTTGAAGCAAAGGCTCAACCTGAGTCTTAATGACGGCGATCTCAAACAATAAAGCTGTATTTATTATTTCATCCGCATTTTCCTGATACGGGAAAATCCATTTACTTTCACCAGCCCGTACAGAAGGCCAGCGGTCAATCGTCTGTTGTGCACTCACGCCACGATATTTATAATCCCGGATTATACGACGCAGAAGCCGGTTATCTGTAGTGGGGATATAGTTATGATCATCCAGCAGAATGGTTGTCAAAGCCGAAGCATAGACACGAAACTTATATTCTTCAGGTATCTTAGCCGTCAGTTCCGGGTTTAAGGCATGAATGCCTTCCATAACCAATATGTTATGATCCCCCATTTTCAGTTTGGTCCCACTGAATTCACTCTTTCCACTCTGGAAATTATATTTCGGCAATTCTATTTCTTCGCCTCGAAACAAGGCCATCAACTGTTGATTCAGAAGATCAAGGTTTAAAGCATAGATACTCTCATAGTCCAGATTTCCATCCTTATCCTTCGGAGTATTCTGCCGGTCCAGAAAATAATTATCCATAGAAATCTGAAGCGGCTTTATGCCATTTGCCATAAGTTGGATAGACAACCGTTTGCAAGTTGTCGTCTTTCCAGAAGAAGACGGACCAGCGATAAGGACCAGTTTTGTACCCTTCCTATTTGCGATCTCATCAGCTATCTGAGCAATCCTTTTCTCCTGTAAAGCTTCAGAAACATTAATCAGCATTGTCGTCCTTCCATGTTCAACCGCCTCATTGAAATCACCGACAGTACGGATTCCCATAATATCCTGCCAATGATGATGTTCCTGGAAGATTCCAAACATCTTATCCTGGTGAGTCATCTCAAAGAGAACAGCCGGATTTTCCAAACTCGGGATACGCAATAACATCCCATTATAGAATTTTTCAAGTCCGAAGAGGTATAGATACTTGGTATTGGTCAAAAGAGTTCCATAATAATAATCCACATAATCATCTATCTGATAATAGGTAGTATAAAGACTCCCAGAGCTACTCAGAAGTTTGACTTTTTCCATATCGCCCTTCTCCTGGAACATTCTGACAGCATCCTCGGTAAGCACTTCAAAGCGCTTGATAGGGATCTTAGCATCAATAATCTTTTGCATCCGTTCCCGGATTCTCTTCACATCCTCAAGTCCTACTGGATGGCCGATTTGCAGATTCACATAATATCCGTTGGATACAGGAATATCGATAACAACTTTCGAATTAGGATAAAGGTCATGCACAGCCTTGCAGCAAACGAAGAACAAAGTACGCGTATAGTTACGTGAACCGGATGAGGTATGCATATCCAGGAATTCCACATCTTTGTTATGATAAACTCGGAAATGCAACCCCTCCACCTTATTATTTACTTTACAATTAATAGGACCATAGTCCATGTGAAGATCAAAATCATGAAAGACATCAGAAAGAGTACTCCCCATGGAAACATTCTGAATCTTATTATTATTTTTACAACGTATACGTACGACCTGCTTCATGCTTACTTACGATTAATCTTATCCTTTTACATTTATTATTCAGGCATATCCTTCATCAGAATCTGATAAAGTTCTTTCATCCCATCAACAGCTCCCTTGGCTATAGTTACGATATTACGGTTACCAGAAGACACAGGAGGATGAGGATCTATCAGATACACCGGCACATCAGTCCCCGCATACTGCAGCAATCCGGCAGCCGGATATACATTGAGAGAAGTGCCGACAACAACGAATATATCCGCTTTCATCACCGCCTGTGCAGCCAGTTCAATCATCGGCACACTCTCTCCGAAGAAAACGATAAACGGGCGCAGCAAACTCCCATCTTCAGCCTTTGTACCCGGTTTGACATCCGAGTTCTCCGGAGTCAGTTCCTTAATATATTTCGGATTGTAAGGATCATAGGAAGAACCGACTTTTGTCAATTCTCCATGAAGGTGGATGACATCTGAAGAACCCGCTTTTTCATGTAGATTGTCTACGTTCTGAGTAATGACTGTTACCTTATACTCTTCTTCCAGATCCTTTATGAGTTGGTGTCCCTTATTAGGTTGTCCTTTCCAGAGTTTTCTTCTTAGATTATTATAGAAATCAGTAACCAAATCAGGGTCTTTCAGCCACCCATCGTGTGAGCAGACCTGCTCCACAGGATAATTATCCCATAGCCCGTTATTACCACGGAATGTTGAGAAGCCACTCTCCACAGACATACCTGCACCTGTTAAAAACACAAGATTCTTCTTCATAGTCGTATGTATTTATTTTCATCATCGTATCCGATGATCGAACTCCCACCTTTAAACATACCACAAATTTAATGCTTTTTTTTGCAAATTACGTTGCATTCCACAAGAAAAGTCGTATCTTTGTAAGATTAATAAACATTTTATAAAGAATTAAGTAAAAACCTATGAATCAATTAAGCTACGCTTTAGGAATCGGTATCGGTCGTCAACTTGCACAACTACACATTCCTGATTTCAGTATCGATGACTTTGCCCAAAGCGTCAAAGACTGTATATGCGGCAATAAACTTGCTATTGATGATACTGATGCCCAGAAAATGATCAATGATTTTTTCGAGAAAAAAAATCAAGAATTGTCTGCTGAAGCTAAGAAAGAAGGAGAAAATTTCCTTAAAGGAAATGCCCAGAAAGAAGGGGTCATTACACTGCCTTCAGGTCTTCAATATCAGGTTCTCCGTAAAGGTGACGGCAAGAAACCTGCAGCTACTGATCAGGTAGAATGCCACTATGAAGGCACATTGATTGACGGAACAAAATTTGACAGTTCATACGATCGCGGTCAGACAGCCACTTTCGGACTCAATCAGGTTATCTCAGGCTGGACGGAAGGTCTGCAACTGATGCAGGAAGGTTCCAAATATAGATTTTTCATCCCTTATAACCTGGGATATGGAGAACAGGGGGCAGGGAAAACGATTCCGCCTTATGCAACACTGATTTTTGACGTAGAATTAATAGCCGTAAAATAATCAGGACAGACATTCCGTCGCTTCCGCACAAAGCATTCCTTTGTCTTATCGTATACACCAACTGGTAAGAGGATGTCAAATAACCAAGGGCATATAAAGAAAACTCCGGACAGACAGAGAGAATACAAAGTAAAAGGTTGACAAGACTATAAACAAAAAATCAATAAATGAAAATGAAAAAACTATTTATCGGAGCGCTCGTAGCGCTCAGCGCTGCTACAATGTTCACAAGTTGTGGCAAATCAACGCCTAAGGCTGACCTCAAGACTGACGTGGATACCATGTCATACGCCTTAGGACTTTCCCAGACCCAAGGCCTGAAGGAATTCTTGGTTCAACGTATGGGCATTGACACAACGTACATGGCAGACTTCATCAAAGGCCTCAACGATGGTGCAAACGCAGGTGAGAACAAGAAGAAAGCTGCTTACTATGCCGGTATCCAGATCGGACAGCAGATCTCCAATCAGATGTTGAAAGGTATTAACCATGAAGTATTCGGTAATGATTCTACAAAATCTATCTCCCTCAAGAATTTCATGGCAGGCTTTATCACAGGAACGACAGGCAAAAAGGGCGTCATGACTATTCAACAAGCCGGTGAGATTGCTCAAGCCAAGATGATGCAGATCAAACAGAAAAACATGATGAAGACCTATGGTCCATACAAAACTGCCAATGAGAAATGGCTTGCCACCAACAAGCATAAAGCTGGAGTAAAGACACTCCCTTCTGGCTTACAATATAAAGTAATCAAAGAAGGAAACGGACCTATCCCTGCTGATACCTCTACGGTAAAGGTAAATTACGAAGGCCGTCTAACCAATGGTAAAGTTTTTGATTCTTCCTTCAAGCGCGGTCAGCCTATTGAATTGCGTGCCAATCAGGTCATTCGTGGATGGACAGAAGCTCTGGTGCACATGCCCAAAGGCTCTGTATGGGAAATCTATGTACCTGCACAGTTAGGCTACGGGGATCGTGAGCAAGGTCCTATCAAACCGTTCTCTACGCTTATCTTTAAGATTGAATTGCTTTCAGTTAACGGTAAATAAACCACTGAAACTTTTTTAAGACGTCCCTCATGCTAAATCAGACACAGTCTTTTCGGACTGATAAATGATAAGCAGAAGGGATGTCTTTCTTTTTATGAAGTTATAAAAAACTATTACATCATGAAACGAATTATATTATTTTCTTTTATTCTCTTGTTAAATGCCTCCTTTGCATTTGCAGGAAATCATTCCAAAAAAGACAAAAAGGAAGCAAAGGCATCTGTAGCCATACCAGCTACAGCAGTCGACTCTATCAGTTATGCAGCAGGAATGCAAGCTACAGACGGACTGATTCCTTTTATCCAGCAAAGTTACAAAGTCGATACTACTTACATGACAGACTTTATTGCCGGTTACCAAGAAGCAATGAAAACAGCAACCTCACCCAAAGGAAAAGCCTATGTAACAGGTATGCTAATTGCCCAAATGGTTAATGACCGTATTCTCCCGGGAACAAAGGAAAATTTCAAGAGTGCAGTTCCTGATCTGAAGGAAGACTTTTTCAACAAAGGTTTTACTGATGCCCTCGCTAAGAACACTTCTATATTTGACGCAAAAAAAGCAAAAGACTATACGACGAAAGTGCTTTCCTCAGCCGGCGAGCTTTGGCTCTCTGCCAATGCCAAGAAACCAGGAGTACAGGTTATGCCAGACGGACTCCAATATAAGATTCTCGTACAAGGTAACGGTCCTGTACCAAAGCCAAGTGATGAAGTGGAAGTTGTATATGAAGGTCGTACCATTGACGGGAAAGTATTTGATTCCACTGAAAAGCATGGAAGCAAATCCGACAAGTTCCGCGCCGACGGTCTGATTAAAGGCTGGACAGAAGCACTCACGCACATGCCGACAGGCAGTAAATGGGAAATTTATGTACCACAGGAACTAGCCTATGGAAGTCGCCGTGCTGGAGAAATTCCTCCTTATTCAGCTTTGATCTTTGACCTTGAGCTCAAAGATATTGTAACCCCTCCAGCTAAGACAGAAGCAACTCCGGCAACACCGGAAAAGACAAAATCTGTTGCCACTTCAAAAACCCCATCTACAAAGAAAGTCAGTAAGAAGAAAAAGAAATAAAGACGCATCTAACTGCCTTATTATTAAGGAAAAAGCGTATTCTTTTCTTAACAAGCAAACAAAATGCACGGAATTTTAAATATTCTTGTGCATTTTGTTGTTTATACAGATTATTTTATCTACATTTGCTTTCAAATAGAAAACATAAGGAGGAATTCAAATAAAAAACCAAGAAATGTATAAAATTGACAAACTTGACAAGAAGATACTGAGGATACTTTCAGCAAATGCACGTATTCCCTTTAAGGATGTTGCCACAGAATGTGGCGTTTCACGCGCAGCTATTCATCAACGTGTTCAGCACTTGATTGAAAACGGCGTAATCACCGGTAGTGGTTTTGATGTAAACCCGAAAAGCCTGGGATATTCTACATGCACATATATTGGTCTCAACCTTGAGCGTGCCAGTATGTACAGGAAAGTGGTAGACAGGCTGATTAACATTCCGGAAATTGTAGAATGTCACTTCACTACAGGTCCTTATACCATGCTCGTAAAACTTTATGCCAAAGATAATGAGCAACTCATGGATCTGCTGAATAACAAACTTCAGAGCATCCCCGGTGTTGTCTCTACCGAGACCCTGATTTCTCTTGAGCAAAGTATCAAACGGGAAATTCCTGTCAAGATTGATGCTGACGAGGAGAAATAAGGTCAATACATGATGAAGCGAAGTACGCAGAGGTGTACAAAAAGGTAAGGCAGAACGGTATGATGAGTAAATTCTCATCATCAGTCAGAAATGTCGTTTAGTTGATGATCTGATTTAAAGAGATCAAAAGAATTTAGAGTTTTATGGAAAATTTCAACATAAATTCGCATCTGGAAGAGTTTGATACTACTTTCCCAGAGGCTGAATTTCGTCCCCTCATTGGCCTTACCTCAGATTATGAAGATATCAATGTTATCATCCGAAGTGTCTATTATCGGCAAATAGTCAAAGCAGGAGGCGTACCTGTCATTATTCCACCTGTCACCGAAAGGCATATTATCATCAACACCCTTGAGCATTTGGATGGGCTCATCCTTACAGGAGGAGGCGATTATAATCCCCTTTGGTCAGGAGAAGAGCCTATACCCCATTTGCGTCATATCAATGCAGAACGAGATCTTGCAGAACTATTGACTACTTGTCTGGCTTTCCGGCGCCAAATCCCGATGCTCGGGATATGCCGTGGCATACAGACACTTGCCATAGCCCTCGGAGGGAAAGTGATTCAGGACATCAATCCTTCTATCAAAGTAAAGCATAATCAGGATGCAGACCGCACAGAACCGACACACAGTGTCACATTCTCTCCCGGTTCCGAACTAGAGAGAATTTATGGGAAAGACCAACTCTTTGTGAATTCTTTCCATCATCAGGCTGTAGGTAATCCCGGTCCACGCTTTCATATTACTGCAAAGTCAGCAGATGATATCGTAGAAGGCATAGAAAGCAGTGAATACAAATCCATTTTAGGGGTACAGTGGCATCCGGAATGGCTGGGAGAAGAAGGACTGAAAATCTTCCAATGGCTTGTCAGTAAAGCTGCTGAATTTCATCAAGCCAAAGAAATTCACAAACGTGTGCTTACCTTAGATACACACTGTGACACGCCGATGTTTTTCCCACAGGGTGTACGCTTTGATCATCGCGATCCACGGATTCTATATGACCTACACAAGATGAACGAAGGACGTACCGATGCTGTAACGATGGTCGCCTATCTGCCCCAACCGAAATTAGGAGAATCTTTCTCTTCAAAGATTGATCTGGAAGGAATTGTCCGACACAACCCACAACTTGCAACTCACTATCCCGGTTTAAAAGAAAAGACCATAAAAACCCACAATGGCATTGAGGCAAAGCCCAAAACAATAACGCCTACAGAATACACGGATTTGATTTTTGACAAGATTGAGGAAATTGTCAATAATCAAAGTCCGTATTTAAGTATTGCCCGTACCCCACAAGATCTCTATGAAGATAAAAGAAACGGGCGTAAAAGTATTATGCTCGGTATAGAGAATGGTCTGGCATTAAGCCATGATTTGTCTAACATAAAACATTTCGCACAACGCGGAGCTGTTTATATCACATTATGCCACAATGGAGACAATGACATCTGTGACAGTGCTCAGGGTTGTAATACACACAACGGAGTAAGTTCTTTTGGAGTGGAAGTAATCAAAGAGATGAATAATCAAGGCATTATGGTTGACTTAAGCCACGCCAACGAAAAGAGTTTCTACGATGCCTTGGATATAAGCAGGACTCCAATAGTCTGTTCTCATACCTGTTGTAAAGCACTCTGTGATGTACCACGTAATCTTACCGATGAACAGATGAAAGCATTGGCAAAAAAAGGAGGTGTTGCTCATATCACCCTCTACCATGGTTTCCTGCGTAAGAAAGGGGAAGCTACTATTCTGGATGCTATGGCTCATCTGGAGCATGCCATCAAGATCATGGGGATAGAACATGTAGGACTAGGAACTGACTTTGACGGAGACGGAACTGTCACAGGACTTGCTGATGCCAGTGAGCTCATCAACTTCACTATTCAACTCCTTCGCAGGAAATTCAGTGAAAAGGACATTGAGATGATCTGGGGAGGCAACTGGCTGAGAGTTATGTTACAGGCACAGTCTGCTTGTCAATAAATATAACATTTTGACAATGACAAGGAAAAGAAAGATGAGAATCATAACCGGTGCAGCCGTTATCATTCTGGCAGGCATTGCCGGAATCTATGGGATCAACAAGCATAATGAGAACAAACGTATCATAAGCACAGAAGAAACAGAAAAGATAGTTCTGAGGGGACCTTCCTTCAATGCAGATTCAGCTTATGCCTACACGGCAGCTCAGTGTGCTTTCGGACCAAGAACGATGAATTCTACTGCTCACGAGAAATGTGGACAATGGATCATTGCGAAATTCAAGCACTATGGCTGCAAAATCCAGAAACAGTCAGCAGTCGTAACAGGCTATGACGGAACCAAGTTGAACAGTACCAATATTATTGCCAGTTATAATCCGGAAGCTACGACACGTATCCTTATCTGTGCTCATTGGGACAGTCGCCCCTGGGCTGATAATGATCCCGACAGCACCAAGCACCACACCCCAATCATGGCAGCTAATGACGGAGCAAGTGGAGTGGCTGTTATGATAGAGCTTGCCCGTTTGCTTCAGCAGCAAGATCAGAAAGGAAGTAACCCCAACTCACCTTCTTTAAAGAAAGAAGGACTGGGTATAGATTTTGTCTGTTTGGATGCAGAAGACTGGGGAACTCCACAGTGGAGCAACAAACCTGACGACGGTTCCAGTTGGGCCTTAGGAGCTCAGTATTTCAGTGCACACCTTCCACAAGGATATGAAGCAAGATACGGAATCCTTCTGGATATGGTCGGAGGAGCCGGAGCTCACTTTTACAAGGAGCAGATGTCAGAACAGTATGCTCCAGCCATTGTCAAGAAAGTCTGGAAAGCAGCAGGACAAGCAGGTTACAGGAGTTTCTTCCCGAAGCAAGAAGGCGGAGCTATCACTGATGACCATTTGCCTATCAATCAGACAGCACATATCCCGACCATTGATATCATCCCTTACTATCCGGACTGCAGCCAAAGCAGTTTCGGTCCCACATGGCATACCACATCTGATACCATGGCCCATATTGATAAGGCTACTCTCAAGGCAGTAGGTCAGACCTTGATACAGGTACTCTTTACGGAGAAAACAAAATAAGACTAAAGTTGACCACTTTGCACTTGCAGGACGACACGTTCTGTAAGGCGGTCAACATTATTGGGATCATACGTTTTTTCCAGACTGGCGCCGAACATCCATGCAAAAGCCTGCC
>DAIPMC010000077.1:10472-13162 GCA_036768895.1 Prevotella sp.
TCAGACTATAGGCAGAAGAATTGGTCTCACGATAGACCAGTTTAATAAGCAACTTACCCTGTGCATAAGTAAGTTTTTTCATTCGTGGTTCATATTCCTGCCGGATACTTTTTTCCACATACTTCATGTGCGCATCCCTGGCTTTTTTATTGGGTAAAGTCTGAAGATACTCATAAGTTTCTATGACTATCGTATTCACTTCCTCAGCTATCGGGAGAACTTTCTTTACATTATAAACCAGTCGATTATAGGCAGCCCATTCTTGAGGAGAATCAAATGCCGGAGGAGAAAAGACATAAACCGGATTCAATTCCACATATTGAATACTGTCTCCCCCGAATTTCACTTTCCCCACACGAACACGAGGTTCAAAGGTAGGATTCTTCATATCTACCTTCATGTCCTCAGGGTTGATATGACCCGGACGATCAGGATCATTCTGAGCTCTTACTGTAACCTGACATAGTCCAAGTAACAGACAGATAACTATTATCAACTTCCTTTTCATATTCAAGCGCAAAAATACAGATAATTTCGATAATTCAATAAATTCTTAATCCTTTTATTGTTTTTTTTATTAATTCCACCTATCTTTGCATAGAATCATACTATAAAAACATCAAATCTAATACCACATCATGCAAAGAACGTTATTATCCGTTCTGGCGCTGTTCTGTATACTCGTATGCCATGCTCAGGAAAAATATCCATGGGAACATGACCTTGACGAACTTAGTCAGATGGAAGACTTCCGGAATATTTCATTCAAAGATGATTATGATGAACTTTCTGAAATAGCTGAACATCCGTTCAATATCAATACGGCCAAACGTGAGCAATTGGAGCGACTACCTTTTCTGACTTCACAGCAAATCGAAGATATACAAGCTTATGTCTATCAGTATGGAGGGATGAAGAGCCTCGGAGAACTGGCAATGATCGAATCACTTGATTATGAACAACTTCAACTTCTACCCTACTTTGTTTATGCTGGAAATGACACTGCAGAGAAATTTCCATCAGTTCAGGAAATCAAGAAATATGGCAAACAAGAAGCGATAACAGCAGTCAAAATTCCCTTTTATCGTCGCAAGGGAGATCAGGAAGGTTACTTAGGATACCCCTACAAGCACTGGATCAGATACCAATTTCATTACAGCAATTTCATCAAATTCGGTCTGACCGCCTCTCAGGATGCAGGCGAGCCATTCCTTGCAGGACGAAACAAATGGGGATATGATTATTATTCCCTCTATTTCCAGATTCAAAAACTCGGACGGTTGAAGAACCTGGTGTTGGGCCGGTATCGACTCCGTTTCGGATTAGGATTGGCTGTCAACAACAATTTTGAATTAGGAAAACTCACGATACTCAACCATATCGGACAGAACAATGGACAGATCCGGACTCATTCTTCTCTGTCAGAAGCGAACTATATGCAAGGTGCTGCAACCACAGTAACCCTCGCTAAAGGGCTGGACCTCTCCACCTTCATTTCCTATCGTAATATTGATGCCACACTCAACAAGGATAACAATACGATTGCAACAATCCTCAAGACAGGCTATCACCGAACACAAAGAGAAATGGATAAGAAGCACAATGCATCCGAAACTGTATTCGGTGGACATCTCAACTGGTTTCAAAACGGATTCCATACAGGACTCACAGCTTTCTCCTGTCATCTGGATAAAGCACTCCAACCTAAAACTGGAGCCATCTATCGCCGATATTCTCCCGCCGGGAAATCATTCTATAATATCAGTGCAGACTATGGCTATCTCAGCCGGCGATTCACTTTTGAGGGAGAAACCGCCACAGGAGACTGTCATGCCATCGCTACCATCAACTCGGTCTCAGTCTTACTCACAGAAGAGCTCTCTCTGATCGCTTTGCAACGGTTCTACTCTTACAAATATCACTCCCTTTTCAGCAATAGTTTCAGCGAAGGCGGACATGTCCAGAACGAAAATGGAATTTATATAGGAATCAACTGGTCCCTTTCACGTCATCTCAATATGATGGCTTACACTGATTATGCTTATTTCGCATGGCCTAACTATCAAATGCCGGCAAACGCACATGCATGGGATCAACTTTTATCCTTTACCTGGACCACAGACCATTGGCATATCTTCACACAATACCGATTAAAGATCAAGAGCAAATCAAACAAAGATCACTCTGCCCCCAACCAGTATACACGGCAGAAAGGAAGAATAACCATAGGATATGCAACGGGCCCTCTGTCCTGCAAGGCTCAGTTTGACCTGTCAGATTATCGCTATGGGAAACACAGCACAGGATACATGAACTCAGAGGAAATAAGTTATTCCTGCAAGAATGTTGTCATAGCAGGAAGTTTCAACTATTTTCATACCGCCGATTATGACAGCAGACTGTATAGCTACGAACCAGGATTACTCTATCAACTCTCTTTTCCTTCTTTCAGCGGCAGAGGTATCCGCTATACCATGATGGCAAGAACTCCTATTAATAAGAATCTTCTGGTTATTCTTAAGGCTGGAACCACAGATTATTTTGACAGGAACCACATTTCCAGCGGTTATCAACTCGTCAATAAAAGTGCCATAACTGATATGGAGGTTCAGGTCAAATGGAAATTCTGATCCGTTCTTAAGAAAAACGGAATGGATAAGAACACCATTATCATCATCACCGGTGACCAT
>DAIPMC010000078.1:0-13037 GCA_036768895.1 Prevotella sp.
CGGTAGGGCAGATTCTTACTATGAAAGAGAGTTTCTCTACAAGAGAGGAATACCTCAATCAGCGCTCGTGCATGACAGTAATGCTTGAAAACGGTGTCATGCCTATTGTCAACGAGAACGATACCATAAGCGTGACGGAACTGATGTTCACTGATAACGATGAACTTTCCGGCCTTATTGCTTCTATGATGGGAGCAGAAACACTTATTATCCTCACAAATGTAGATGGTATCTATAATGGTGATCCCAAATCTCCAACTACTCGTGTTATTCCTATGGTCAATTATGACCATGACTTAAGTGAATATATCCAGAACACCAAGAGCGGCTTCGGACGAGGCGGCATGATTACAAAAGCCCGAATCGCAAGGTGTGTTGCTGAAGAGGGTATCAAAGTGATACTGGCAAATGGAAAGACTCCGAATATTCTTGTAGAATTAGTTACCAAACCCCAACAGACAATGCACACCGAATTCAGGCCTAATCCTAATCCAACTACTACAGTCAAGAAATGGATTGCTCATAGTGAAAGTTTTGCCAAGGGTCGTGTCTTTATTAACAAAAATGCGACAGACGCTCTTAAAGGCGAAAAGGCAACAAGCCTTTTACTTGTCGGTGTTACGACTATTGAAGGTGATTTTGAAGAAGGCGATATTATTGATGTGATAGATACGAACGGTAAAATTATCGCCGTTGGAAGAAGTGGCTATTCTGCTGATGAAGCTCGTAAAAATATCGGAATCCATGACATCAAACCACTTATCCATTATGATTATCTCTATATGGAATAAAATCTTTCTTTTATTTTGCCCAATTCTATATTAATAATAGATTACCAGGAAAGGAAGAACAATGCAATTAGAAAATACATTTAAACAAGCAAAGGCAGTCAGTACGTCTCTTGGACTTATGTCTGATGACCAACGTAATGAAATATTGAATGCTGTAGCTACAGCCATTATAGATCATCAAAAAGAAATTTTAGCAGCCAATCTCATAGATTTGGAACGAATGGGATCTCAGAATCCGATGTATGACCGGTTAATGCTTACTGACAAGCGACTACAAGACATTGCTTCTGACATGCGCCACGTATCTAACCTACCCTCACCTTTAGGTAGGATTTCAAAAGAAACCATCCGCCCTAATGGACTTCATCTTAGACGCGTCAGTGTGCCTTTTGGAGTTATTGGAATGATCTATGAAGCTCGACCAAACGTAACTTTTGATGTCTTTTCTCTTTGTTTCAAGAGTGGTAATGCGTGTATTTTAAAAGGAGGGAAAGATGCTGATCAAACTAATAAAGCTGAAGTAAAAATAATTCATGAGGTACTGAAACATTTTCATATCAGTCCATACGCTGTCACTCTTCTTCCCGCGACACACGAAGCTACCAATGAGATGCCTACAGCAGTTGGCTACATTGATCTCTGCATCCCTCGTGGAAGCAAACAACTCATCAAATTTGTACGTGAAACGGCTAAAGTCCCGGTCATTGAAACGGGAGCAGGCGTTGTCCATATCTATTTCGATAAGTCTGGTGATATAAACATAGGTAGAGCAATCATCAACAATTCAAAATGCCGCAGACCAAGTGTGTGTAATGCTTTAGACTGTCTGATTGTCCATGAGAAGCGACTTCCCGAGCTACCGTTACTTTGTCAGCCACTTATAGAACATCATGTAAGACTTATTGTCGATGAAAAGGCTTATCTGGCTCTGAAAGGTAAATATCCTGAAGACTTGCTCTTTCATGCTGACCAGAAAACTTATAGTACAGAATGGCTTGGCTATGCTATGGGAGTCAAAACCGTAGCCTCTCCTGATGAAGCATTAATGCATATTTCAACCTATGGTAGTGGACATAGTGAATGTATTATCACTGAAAATCCGACAACTGCTCAGCACTTTCAAGCTTTGGTTGATGCTGCATGTGTCTATGTAAATGCTGCAACAAGTTTTACAGATGGAGGGCAATTCGGATTAGGAGCAGAAATAGGTATCAGCACGCAGAAACTCGGAGCCAGAGGTCCTATGGGACTTGAAGAAATCACCACTTATAAATGGCTCATTGACGGACATGGTCAGATACGTCCATAAAAAACGACTTATCGCCTTCAACACAGATCTATCAAAAATCACATAACATTATGAAAACATTCTTTAATGTAGAAAATATCGGCAACCTCAATCAGGCAATCGCAGAGGCAGAGGAAGTAAAAAAGAATCGTTTTGGATTTCAAAACCTGGGCAAAAACAAAACGTTATTGATGATCTTTTTCAATAACAGCCTACGTACTCGACTCTCAACTCAAAAAGCAGCATTGAATTTAGGAATGAACGTTATCGTCCTGGATGTAAATGCCGGAGCCTGGAAACTTGAGACCAAACGTGGCGTAATCATGGATGGTGACAAAAGTGAACATCTTCTTGAAGCTATCCCTGTTATGGGCTGTTACTGCGATTTAATCGGTGTACGTAGTTTCGCTGGACTTAAGGACAGAGATTACGATTATGCAGAGACCATTGTCAATCAATTTGTAAAATACAGCGGGCGCCCGGTATTCGCTATGGAGACGGCGACTGTCCACCCCCTGCAAGCTTTTGCTGACCTCATTACCATTGAAGAACATAAAAAAACAAAACATCCTAAAGTTGTTATGAGTTGGGCTCCCCATTGCTGCGCCCTTCCCCAAGCAGTTCCTAATTCATTTGCACAATGGATGAATGCGGCTGATGTGGATTTCGTCATTACTCAACCGGAAGGTTATGAACTTGATCCGAAATTTGTCGGAAATGCCAAAGTTGAATACAATCAGAAAAAAGCTTTGGAAGGAGCCGACTTCGTCTATGCCAAAAACTGGAGTTGTCCAGGTGTCAAGAATCCAGCAGATTATGGTAAAATCTTAAATCAAGACAGAAACTGGACTATTGATACAGAACACATGAAGTGGACTAATGATGGTTATTTCATGCACTGTCTGCCAGTTCGGCGTGGATTGATTGTTACCGATGATGTAATAGAAAGTGACCACAGCCTTGTAATTCCAGAAGCGGCCAACCGAGAAATTTCAGCAGAAGTGGTTATCAAACATTTGTTAGAATCACTTTAAAGGGATATTCAATGTAGCAGATGTTATATTCCTTATAAGTAAAACAGATATTCTTAATGATATTCAAGAATGTCTGTTTTTATTTTTATCATAACCAAACTCACCAAAAAGCGTGTTCTGTTCAATCATTTATCCCTAAAACCAAGTATTTTCAGTTCTGAATTAGACGGAAATATTCTTTTTTTGTATAAAAGCTGTATCTTTGTAAATGTAGAAATTTACTTCATAAGAAATGAATAACAGATACATTATCCTTTCTCCTCAATGCAGAGGAACCTTTTTACAACGCATTAGTGAGCTTTACCTGCATCTTGGCAATTATCTTGATCTCGAAGAAGCTGAGGGAAGACATCTATGCTACACTAAAATTTTTCTAAGCGATGCCTTCAACCAATACTCAGAACTTAAGCACTCATTGCTATTCAAAGAATTATTATCAAAGGCTGCCAACACCATCATAGAACAGCCTCCACTGATTGGATCAAAGATTTCTCTACTCATCAAGACTTCCTCTAACATCCGTCCATTCATCTTTCAGAGTTTTAGATTGACTGGTAAGGAAGCTAATGGAAAAGATTCTTATTTTCAAACCACCTGTCTATTTCAGAAATACTTGAAGAGCTTAGAAGGAACAGGTATGACAATGGCAAAGAACCTGATACGCACTTGGATATATGTAAGAGATATTGACGTAAATTATCCTGGAGTAGTTCAGGCTCGCAATAGTCTCTTTCAAAAACAAGGTCTTACCTCTCAAACTCATTTTATAGCCAGTACAGGAATAGGAGGATATTCTTCATCTCCAAAAGCTGGAGTAGCAATGGATTTTCTTACTTATCCGAATATCGAAGAAAAGAATATACAATATTTGAAAGCTCCTGATCATCTTAACCCCACTCAAGACTATGGAGTAGCTTTTGAAAGAGGTACAAAAGTTACCATAAATGGAGAACAACAATTTTTTATATCCGGTACAGCCAGTATCAACAAAAAAGGAAAAGTTATGTATCCTGGTGATATAACTCGTCAGACAGCACGTCTGCTGGAAAATATAGGTACCCTTTTGGCTGATGGAGGTGCTATTATGAAAGATATTAAATATTTCATCGTTTACCTTCGAGATGATGCAGATGCTGAAACAACAGAGAATTTTATGAACCAAGTTTATCCCGATATCCCCCATATCCTTGTTCATGCCAAAGTATGCCGTCCAGAATGGCTTATTGAGATGGAATGTGTTGCAGAGAAATAAACAACTTTTCTCATAGACATAACGAACATTTTATCTCAGAAATCTTTTGTCCCTATAACCCATTACATAAAAAACACCTACTTCTCTTTTTGTGAAAAAGGTCATACATAAACAGTTATAAACGCAAACAACTGTTAACTTAACGTGAATTCGTCGAACTCACGTTAATTACAATACACTTGAATCTGACAGATGGAAAAAGAAAGAACCACCATCCATTGAAGAAGGCCAGAGAACACTCTAAATTCCCTGGCCTTCCAACTTTCTCAATTTTTATAAGGGCTATGCCTTCGTTGCCAAAAAGTTACGTGCAGGATTTGCATACATAGAAAGCATACGCTCTCGAAGGTAAACAACATCTTTATTGGGCAAATCAATTTGTGCCAATTTTTTATTCAGGTAATCATCGAAGTGCTCTTTCTGTACCGGAGTATAATGCGAAGCATATACATCGTTCCCCTCATATTCATCCAAAGCAATATAATTATTAGGATAAAGCATATAACGACTGTGAATTTCCTGATCGATATGCATGGCGATTTTCAAGAGTAACTCCGTTCTTTTCGTACTAGGATCAAGTGTCTTGAGGTATTCATCCAGACATGGAGCAGCATGATAGTGAATATGTCCCTTATAGCCCAAGATGCCAGTCTTCATACTGTGAATATCATCATCAGTACCTTTCTGCCATCCTTCTTCGTCCCGTTTCTGTTGGAACTCTTTCGCTTTCAGAAAATCACAAGGATCATATTCATAAGAAATAGATAATGGGACAATATGCAAATCTATCAAACTATCTATGACTGTCCCTTCACCCCCTATAACCATCATCTTCAGTACTGCTTCCTGAGTACAATCATTTGAATCCTTAGCCCGCCCTTCACGCTGTGCAATCCAAACACTCTGGTGCTTTTGGTTAATCACGAAGTGTATGTACTTAGACAACTCCTTACTTGATTGCAGTCGTTCACGAGCCATCAAACCACGACGGACAATAAAGGATTTATTTACCCGGACAATATCTTGTACCCAAGGGAGGTTCAGTAAATTATCACCTATGGCTATTTCACAAGTTGTAGGAAACCCTTCATCTAAAAGTAACTTATCCAAAAGAGCTGCGTCCAAGACAATATCTCGATGGTTACTCATAAAAGTATAACACCGGCTATTATCTACCTCCGAGGTATCCATCTCACATCCTGTACTCGTATTCGCAAGAAGTCTTTCCAGAAAAGTATAGCAGAATGTACGCTGAAATTCTATATTAGTCTTACACGTACGCATCTTATCTGCTATATCTTCAAAAGGTACATCGGGATATAAGAATTTCACAACAGCTTGAAACTGCTTATTTAAAAACAGTCTTTCATATACTGCAGGTAATTCTTCCGGCTCAAAAGGCCGTATATCATCAAATTCAGAAGGTATATTCATAGTGAAATAAAATATTTAAATAATATGTAAGGGGATTTAAATGCTTTTCGTCTCCAAATCTGTTTCAGGCTTTGCAATAATTAAATCAATGCCCAATTCTTCAATCTTTTCTTTTTGAGAAGGTGTTATATGATCATCTGTAATAATCATATCTATATCTTCAATTCCCCCAATCTTAGCAAAACCACGACGCCCAAACTTTGAAGAATCAGCAAGTACAATGGTCTTTTGTGCAGATTCTATCATCTTCTGATTAAGTCGTGCTTCTCCCATATTCGTTGTTGTAAAACCAAAATCAAAGTCAATGCCATCTACACCAATAAATAATTTGCTGAAAAAACAATTCTTTAAAAAAGATTCGCTGTAAGAGCCTATTACAGAAAGGCTGCTATGACGGAGATTACCACCCAATTGGATGATGTCAATGTCTTCATTTGTAGCCAATGTCTCAGACACAGGCAAAGATGCAGAAACTACCGTCAAACGGTGAACAGGTTTAATATCACGAGCAAAAGCCTGAACGGTAGTACCAGAGGCAATAATGATTGAATCATCCTTTATGATTAAGCGGGCTGCTTCACGACCAATACAATATTTCTCCTCTTGATAAACTTTTCCTTTTTCACTAATTGAACGGTTATTTGCAAAAGGATTAATCATAATGGCTTTACCATGACTACGATAAAGTTTCCCATTCTTCTCCAATTCTGTAAGGTCTTTACGTATTGTCACAGTAGAAACATCCAGTGTTAAAGCCAAATCGGAAACGAGCAAAGATCCTTGTTTCATCAATTGGCTAAGTATTAGACTTTGCCTATCTTCTTTAGTCATAATTATGATTCATTTGCATCAATCGCTTGCCGAAACGCTCTGTCAGAATCAGCAAAGGTTAGAACTTCTTCTTTCTGCCAAAATATCAATCTTATGGTTTCTTTCAAGTATCTTGCCATTATTTTCAAAGCTCATCAATGACAAAATTAGTTTTTTTTTTAGTGATTAAATAAAAAGTATGTCTTTTTAACCTTATATTTAACAAATATTCTTATTCTAATAGGAAAAGCACTCCTTAAAATCAATTTATGCCAAAGAATACACAATTATTTGTATAAGCAAAAGTAAATAATTGTTCTATATAAGAACATTCTTCTCTTTTTACATGGAACGATTCGTTAACAGTGCTATAATTTAGTGAATTAAAGTTAATTTAATTGGATATAATTAGAAATGAAACTATATTTGTTCCGAAAAGAAACAAATGCACTTACGGACAAAACCGTAAAGCCCATTAATTCTTATTTTCAGAAAGAACATAAAAAAGAATACTGTTCCAAAGTTCTTCAAGAACCTTAAAACTACTATTGACCTGAATATGAATAATAATACACATACCCTTTATGATGTTATCATCATTGGAGGAGGCATTACTGGTGTGGGAACCGCAAGAGACTGCGCAATGCGAGGCTTAAAAGTTCTGGTTGTGGAAAAACAAGATTTCACGAACGGAGCAACAGGACGCAATCACGGTCTTCTACATAGTGGCTCTCGCTATGCCGTCACTGATCCGGAATCTGCGGAAGAATGTATTCAAGAGAATATGATTCTCCGGAGGATTGCAAGACATTGTATCGATCCAACCAATGGATTATTCATCACCCTACCAGAAGATGATTTAAGTTATCAGAAAAAATTTGTTGAAGCGTGTCACAAAGCCGGTATCAATGCTGAAATTATTGATCCAGAATATGCAAGGCAAATTGAACCAGCTGTCAATCCAAATTTAATCGGTGCAGTCAAAGTTCCGGATGCTTCCATTGATCCCTTCCGACTTTCTACAGCAAATATTATTGATGCAAAAAGAAATGGCGGAGAATTTCTGACATACCATGAAGTTATCAACTTTATCAATGAGAATGGTCGTATAAAAGGGGTTATACTCCGTAACAATAAAACAGGCAAGACCTGTGAGATTCACTCCAGATTGACCATCAATGCCGCTGGTAGCTGGGGAGGCCTTATTGCTCGCATGGCAGGCGTAACAGTCAACATGTTTCCGGCTAAAGGATCACTATTGATTTTCGGACATCGTGTAAATAACATGGTCATCAATCGTTGCAGGAAACCAGCCAATGCGGATATTCTTGTTCCGGATGACACCGTTTGCGTCATCGGAACAACCAGCGACCGAGTTCCAGTTAAGACCATAGATGATCTAAAAGTTACTCCGGAAGAAGTAAACACCTTAATTACAGAGGGCGAACAAATGGCTCCTGTACTGGCATCCACAAGGATTCTACGCGCTTACGCAGGCGTCCGGCCGTTAGTCGCTAAAGACAATGATCCTTCGGGCAGGAGTATCAGCCGCGGCATCATCCTTCTTGATCATGAAACGCGTGACGGATTGAAAGGATTCATAACAATAACAGGGGGGAAAATGATGACCTATAGGCGTATGGCTGAACAAGCTACCGACTTAGCCTGCACAAAACTTGGCATTGACAGAGCATGTAAAACTGCTGCTACTCCCCTACCGGGATCAGAATCCGTTATAGCTAAAAATTCAGAACCTCATAGTTACACATCCTTTGTACAAGAAGGCCGCCACGGTACACTCACAAAAGAAATTCCACATCAAACTATTGAAGATAAAGCAATGGTTTGCGAATGTGAAGAGGTCAGTGTAGGAGAAATCAAGTATGCTGTAAATAAAATGAATACTGATAACCTGGCTAATCTACGTCGCCATACAAGAATGGGTATGGGTACTTGCCAAAGCGAGCTCTGCGCCTGTAGGGCTGCAAATGTTCTATGTAAAGTAGCGAAACTCGAAGTACAAAAAAGCGAGCAGGACCTGACCGACTTTATCTCGGAGCGTTGGAAGGGAATGTTTCCTGTAGCTTGGGGAGAAACTTTAAAAGAAGGACAACTCATGTCGCAAATCTATGAAGGACTCTGCGGACTTAATCAAATAACTCCATTGAAAAAGGAAGATCAACAATGAAATATGATACAATCATAATAGGTGGTGGACTCAGCGGACTTGCGTGTGGCATTTCTCTGGCGAGAAAGGGCCAGAAGGTCATGATTGCTGCTGCCGGCCAGAGCAGTCTGCATTTTAGTTCCGGTTCTTTTGACCTATTGGGATATGACAAACAAGGAAATATTGTGAACAACCCGATAGAGGCAGCCCAGCAACTTGATTCAGAGCATCCTTATTCTAAGATCGGTACTGCACTATTGAAAACACGTGCCGGACAAGCTCAGGAGTTATTAAATACCGCTGGAATAAAAGTAAATGGACAAGTTGAAAAGAATCATTTCAGGCTCTCTCCTATTGGCATTGCCAAACCGACATGGCTTACGGTAGACAATATGGTCACCCTCGAAAGTCCTGACCAATTTCCTTATAAAGAAGTAATTATTGCCAACATTTGTGGATTTCTTGATTTCCCAGTAGAGTTTCTGGTTGATAATCTCTCAAGAAAGGGAGTAAAAGTCACTTTGAAAACTTTCACTACTCCAGAACTTGAACATGCAAGAGAGAATCCGTCCGAGATGAGAGCAACAAATATTGCCAAAGTGTTGGAAGAAGAAAATAATATCAAAAAAGTGGCTGATGAAATCAATCAAATCAGTCAGACACAGGACATAGTTATCTTGCCATCCGTCTTAGGTATAGCAAATCCAACTGCCATCATGCTCTTAAAACAAAGTATTCATGCACAAATTACTTTTGCAGCAACTATGCCTCCATCTGTACCGGGAGTATTTATCCAGACTCGACTACGTCAATATTTCCAGTCTCAAGGAGGTATGTTCCTCAAGCAAAACAAGGTTGTCAAAGGTGATTTTACAAATCATGAACTAAAATGTATCTATACAGAAAATTTACAAGACGAACCTCTCCAAGCTGACAACTTTGTCTTGGCGACCGGATCATTCTTTAGTGGAGGTATTAACACAAACTATAATCATATCTTTGAATCGCTCTTCAACCTTGACATTGATGGCCCGGATGACCGGACACAATGGACTAAAGAAAATATCTTCGAGACCCAACCTTATATGAGTTATGGTGTCAGGACAGATACCAATTTCAATGTTCAGAAGAACGGGGGAAAAATCAACAACCTCTATGCTGTCGGATCAATTCTTAATGGCCATAACCCTATTAAGTCTGCTGACAGCGAGGGAGTTTCACTTCTCACCGGTCTGCAAGTAGCAGAAAACATTTTAAAGAAGTAATGCGATGTTAGAAAAAACTCAATTAAAAAATATAAGCACACACGACTTTGAGAAATGTCTCAAATGTACAATCTGTACAGTCTATTGTCCTGTTGCGGCTGTAGAACCAAGATATCGTGGCCCTAAAGAGGATGGCCCGGACACAGAACGCTACCGCTTGAAAGACCCGAAATATTTTGACGAAATGCTGAAACTCTGTCTTAACTGCAAACGTTGTGAAGTAGCCTGCCCTGAAGGAGTAAAAGTGGGTGACATCATCCAGGCTGCTCGTATCAAATATAGTACACACAGACCTGGCTTAAGGGACAGAATGCTAGCCAACACAGATTTTGTAGGAGGACTGGCTACGGCATTTGCTCCTATTGTCAATTTCTCATTAGGACTGAGCATTACGAAAAAAATACTGGACTCTGCTTTCAAGATCGACGAGCATCGTCAATTTCCTTCTTACTCCCATGAAAAATTTGAATCGTGGTATAAAAAACATGAGTTAGAACAGGCTAAATACTCACACCATGTCAGTTACTTCCATGGTTGTTATGCTAACTATAACTATCCACAATTGGGTAAGGACTTCGTAAAGGTCATGAATGCTGTCGGATATGGCGTCAACTTGTTGGAAAAGGAGAAATGCTGCGGTGTTGCTCTCATTGCAAATGGCTTATATAATCAGGCAAAGCAACAAGGTGAGAAGAATGTCCATTCTATGCGCAATTCCATTAAGGAAAATGAAGCAGTACTGACGACAAGCTCTACGTGCACTTTCACTATACGTGATGAGTACAAAGCCTTACTGGACATCCACAACGATGATGTACGAGAAAAGATTTCCATTGCAACCCGCTTCTTATACAAACTGATCGAGGCAGATAAGATCAAATTGGCATTCCGTAAAGATTTCAAGAAGAAAATAGCTTATCATACTGCCTGTCACATGGAACGCATGGGCTGGGCTATCTACAGTATTGAACTGCTAAAGATGATTCCAGGTCTTGACTTAACCGTTCTAGAATCTCGATGCTGCGGTATCGCAGGCACATACGGTTTCAAGAAAGAAAACTACCAAAACTCTCAGAAAATCGGAGCTCCCCTGTTTAAACAGATAAAAGAGGTGAATCCGGAAATTGTTGCAACTGACTGTGAGACCTGTAAATGGCAAATAGAAATGTCCACTGGCTATAAGGTAGAGAATCCGATCTCTCTCATTGCCCAGGCACTTGATGTTGAAGAAACGAAAAAGCTAAACCATGTGATCAAGTAATCCAATATTTCCCTGCTTACCTTAACTATTACAACCTGTACCATGCATTAGGCAAGGCTCAAAATTACTTGGAAAACACAAAAGCTATAATACAAGTACACTACCATATAAAAATACGATTATCTAAGATCAAGAAAAAAACATTAATTAATATTATGGAAGAAGACAAATACATCCTAGCCCTTGACGAAGGTACAACCAGCGCAAGAGCAATGATTTTCGATCATGACGGACAAATAAAATCGTCCGCACAAAGAGAGTTCAAACAATTTTTTCCTCAATCCGGATGGGTGGAACAGAATCCTAATGAAATCTGGGCTGTTCAAGCTTCTGTAATTGCTGAAGCAATCTCAAAAATAGACATAAATGGTAAGAATATAGCTGGTATCGGAATCACTAACCAGCGTGAAACCACTATCGTATGGGATATCGATACAGAAGAACCTATCTATAATGCCATTGTCTGGCAGGATCGCCGTACTTCCGAGTTTTGCGATCAATTAAGGGCTGAAGAAAAAACAGATGTAATCCGAAAGAAAACTGGTTTGATCATTGATGCTTACTTTAGTGGCACAAAAATCAAATGGATTCTTGATCATGTCCCAGGAGCCCGTAAACGTGCAGAAGAAGGCAAATTGAGATTCGGAAATGTCGACAGTTGGCTCATCTGGCGGCTGACCAGAGGTGTTTTGCACATCACTGACGTCACGAATGCCAGTCGTACTATGCTATTCAATATCAATACTATGCAATGGGACCAAGAACTACTCGATATGTTGGGGATTCCAATGTCTATGATGCCTGAAGTCAAATCCTGTTCAGAAGTCTATGGTACGACCAAAACGACTATCTTCGCTCACGAAGTACCTATCTGTGGTATCGCTGGTGACCAACAGGCCGCATTATTCGGTCAGATGTGCATTGAACCGGGATCCATGAAAAACACATACGGTACAGGATGCTTCTTGATGATGAATTTAGGGGACAAACCTATCCTTTCCAAAAATAATCTATTGACTACAGTTGCCTGGAAAATCGGTGATAAAGTACAATATGCATTTGAAGGTTCTATCTTCGCAGGCGGATCGGTTGTACAATGGCTCCGTGACGGATTAGGCATCATCAAATCTTCCAGTGAAGTAGAAGATCTTGCTTCCCAAGTACCTGATACGGGTGGAGTGTTTTTCGTACCAGCCTTGACCGGTCTGGCAGCTCCATATTGGGATCAATATGCAAGAGGCGTTATCTGCGGTATCAGCAGGGGTACTACGGCTGCTCACATTGCCCGTGCTGCACTGGAAGGTATCGCATTTCAGACGTATGACATCGTCAATGCTATGGTCCGCGATACAGGAAATCAAGTAAAAGAATTAAAAGTTGATGGCGGAGCTTCTCGTAACAACTTAATGATGCAATTCCAAGCAGATATTCTTAACACTGAAGTAATCCGTCCGAAAATTACGGAGACTACAGCCTTAGGTGCAGCTTACCTTGCAGGTTTGGCAGTCGGATATTGGAAAGATATTGATGAAATCCGTACTCAATGGCAGGCTGAACGCAAATTTGAACCGGAGAACGCAAATACAGATCAGATCGCCCAGGAAAAAGCTGGTTGGTTAGATGCTATGAAACGCACCTTAACAAAAGATAGCAAAATCAAATTATAAACCTTTCAATCACTAATATTATGGATTACTCATTAACCTACAGATGTTTTCTGGAATTTCTGGGAACT
>DAIPMC010000079.1:0-13027 GCA_036768895.1 Prevotella sp.
TTTCGGATAAAAGAATCAGTTTTTGCCAGCAGGCTTCTCTGATGGTCATATTCGCCACGTATTCCGGCTGTCATATTCCATTTTCCTGATTGGATATCTATGGTTGTATAGAAGGAATGAACAGTCCGCCAATATGTAAAATCACTGGAATTGGATGCATCGGGAATATAGTTGCTGCCGTTCCAATCTCCTACATGATAGTCCTGTTCTGTTTTCAGATGTTCCAACTCGTACCCGCTTGATAACTTACCTCCTTGCCAGGGATGGAATTGCCAGTAGAGTTTTGCGGTATTGAGGTAATTGCCATTCCAGACCTTTTCGTTGTTTTTTGAATATACGGTTTCCCGAAGAGTACGTGAAGTCTGATAGTCGTTCATCTCATTTTCCGTCTGCGATGAATAAGCATAATCTATCCCCCATTGATTATCATTCCCATATTTGTGTGCATAAGCGGCGTTACCTTCGTACATGTTCTCTCGTGCATCTGCATTGCGTAGTCGGGAATAGTTTTCGGTTTCTACTCCTGAAAGGCTTTGGGTATTTGATTCTACATCTTCTGTACGTAAGAAACGCCGATATTCGTAATTGCCGGAAAAGTTGATTGCATCTTCAGGGGTTATTTTTAAACTTCCGTCGAGGTTGAAAGTATGTGATTTTGGGTGTCCGGTACCGATTGTGTTCTGACTGACCTGTCCGTCTTTACTATCGCGGTTATCCGTTGTGGTACGGTCATAACGGTCCTGACGGAAGGCATATCCTCCTAAAATGCTCCATTTATCTGTCCCCAGACTCAGGTTTGTACCGGCATTAAAGCGGTCTTTGTTGCCGATATTGGAATACAGACTTCCATTCAACCCCTTTCGGGCATTCTTCTTTAAGATTATGTTGATAATGCCACTTGTTCCATCAGGCCTATATGCTGCTGACGGATTGGTAATCACTTCGATACGTTCAATATTGCTTGCCGATAGTTGCTGTAAGGCATCACCTTTCGATTTACCATTAAAAAGAGTAGAAAGGCGTCCATTGACAAGAATAGTTACATTTTGATTCCCTCGTACACTGATGTTTCCATCGATATCCATGTCTACAGAAGGTATATGCTGGAGCAGTTCGCCTATGGATTCTAATGTTGACATGATGTCTTGATCTACATTATATACCTTCTTGTCAAGCCGTTGGATAAGTGCCCTTTGTCGTCCTTTTACGATCACCTCTCCTAAGGAAGTGGCTGTGCTGTTGTTTAAGGAAACGATACCGCAGTCCGTATTCCCTTTGACAATGAGACGGTGATTGATATCACCATATCCGATGTAACTGTAAGTTATCTGATAGTTGCCGTCGGCAATACCATTCATCTTAAATGTTCCCAAGGAATCCGTTATGGTTCCTGACACAAGTTTGCCATTTCCGTTACGTAGGGCTATGGTAACATATTCTATAGGCTTGTGATTGGATTTCTCTATCACCTTCCCTATTACTTTCCATCCTGACATATTTGCCAATGCTGTTATAGATACCAGACAGCAACTGATGAAACAAATCCATCTCTTCATCTTTTTCGTTTTAAAAATTTAAGTGCAAAAGTACAAGTTGACTTTGTATATTTTCTGATGAAGTTATTACAGGCTGGATTCAAGCCAGTTAATAAGTTTTAATTGTTTTGTATGAATTCTGTATTTCGCGATTCGTATAGAGAGGTATATTATTCCTTATACAATCGTAATCATTAAAAGAGATTGAACTTTATAAGAAAAAATCCAATTTGTTTGGTGAATTGTGGAAAACCTATTATCTTCGCCAAAACAAAAACGTTTGGTTCTATGCAGATTCTCCTTTCTTGTGCCAAGACTATGCGGGACGCCACTACTATGCAGCCGCCTTTCACTACCCTGCCCCGTTTCAGGGATGAGGCTGGACGATTTGCTTTGGAACTCAGTCAGTGGACGGCCGACAGGTTTGTGGATGTCTTGCAGTGCAGTCCATCTATAGCTTCGGAGACAAAATTGCGCTATCTTCGTTTTTTTGATGAAGGACATGAACTGCCTGCCGTTTTTTCCTATTTCGGTCAGGTCTTCAAATATCTCAAAGCACCGAGTTGGAAAACAGAAGATTTCCGTTTCGCACAATCTCATTTATGGATAACATCTTTTCTGTACGGCTTGCTCCGTCCCATGGATATGGTTCATCCTTATCGCCTTGAAGGAAAGGTCATGCTCGAAGCTTCAGAAGAGAAAACTCTGTTTGATTTCTGGAGGAGCCGTCTTACTGATCTGCTTTTGAAAAGTGTCAAAGCTGACGATGGCATTCTCCTGTATCTTGCTTCTGAAGAAATGAAACTTTTGTTTGACTGGAAGCGGATCAGAAGTGAACTGCACATTATACAACCTCATTTTTTCATTATGAAAGACGGGAGACCTAAGACCATTGTCATATATACCAAGACCTGCCGTGGAGCTATGGCTCATTATGTGATCTGTAACCGGATTCATAACCCCGAAGACCTTAAAGCATTTGAACATGAAGGTTTTACCTATACGGACCAGTATGGGGATAACGATCATCCGAATTTTTGCATTTTATAAATTTATCAGCATTATGGAAATTCATCATGACAAAAAGAACCAGAGGGCATGGACTGAAATAGATAGTTCCATCGCAGAAGTAAGATATGAGTTGAATGAGGGAAAGATAAATATCTTTCATACCTATGTACCGGAGTCACTTGAAGGACATAGGATTGCCTCAAGACTCGTAGAGTTTATTTATAACTATGCCCGAGAAGAAGGGCTGGAAATGACGGCAACTTGTTCGTATGCCAATCATTGGTTGAAAAAACATAATCAAAAACAATAAACAAAGTATTTTATGAAAACAGACAACTATTTCATTCCTGCAGAGGACTTTGAAGAAACCCGGAAGTTTTATTCACAGACCTTAGGGCTTCAGGTAAAGTTTGATTTTCCTGATAAAGGCATGACCGCCTATCGTGTTGGTAATGATGAACCTGCTATTATTATCAAGGACAAGAAAAAGTTTCCTGATGCTAAACCCGCTATATGGATAGAGGTGGAAGACGTAAAGAAAGTTTATCAGGAAATGAAGATAAAAGGTGTACATTTTCTATCTGCACCGTTCAGAATACAGACGGGTTGGGCCGTAGAATTTGATGACCCTTCCGGAAACCGTCTGGGAATTACGGATTATCAGGTATAAGGTCGGTATCGTACACCTCTCTATACGGTATGCTTACTTAACAAAAGGATATTCAAGGCCATATTCAAATGGTGCCCTACTATTAGTTCTTTCTGATTACTGCTTCAAAATCTCCACTTATCGTGAGTGGAAATTCACTTTTCTGCTGGGTGTTTAAATGGTATATTCCCCAGACTTTTTTATAGTCAGGTGATAACCTTTTTATTTTCAATTCACCTTCTAATGGTTGTGAACTCATAAGGTTTGTCGAGGCAAGGGCTGCTCCATCTCCATGATTATTCAGGATGGTTGATCTGATGTTCGTGTAATACTTCTGTGTTCCTCTCGCTGTCTTTTCCATGGGCCATGTTGTGTCTTCTCGGATTATTTGTTTTTTAATCAGTTCAGGACAAAAGTTTATCTTAAAGATTTGATCATTCATCAGGGGCTGTTGGTATTCTAATAGATAGAATGTCAAGTTGTAAATCGTTTGTTTTGTACCATTAACAGGATATAGAGATGTATAATATTGTATAATACTATCATTGTTAAAGAAAATAAATTTTGAAGAGGGCATGTAGTTTGTCATGGTCCATTTTTCTTTATGCACATACGCCTTACCATTGATGATAGCATGTCCTACAGTCCTGACTTTTGTCAGGACTGTGATAGGATCTTTTTCACAGTTGCAGAATGTCATTAATAGCATCAAGAATAGGATTGGAATATATAATTTCCTTTTTATCATTCTATTGTGCTTATCTGTATTTTCTGTCACAAATTTAATCAATTATTGCTTAAAAGAAGAATTATAGATACGTTTTTTAAGATTTTATATAGCAAACAAAAAATGCCATAATCTGCTGTTTTTCAAAGAAACAAACGGTTTCTTATTTGCTTATGGTATGCATGATACAATAAAGGACGTATTTGAAACATCCTGGATAGTCTCCAGATAAAATTATCTTTAATTTTGTAGAATTAATTTTTATAAATTTATCCATGAAACAATATCTTGTTATTTTTTTATTTATGGGACTTCTCTTGTCTAATGTAACAAGAGCGTGGTCAGCAAAAGAAGACAAACTGGTTAACATCGATGTTAATGGTGAAAGTCGTTCTTATTTGCTATATGTTCCGGACAATGTCAAGGCAGAATCTCCATTGGTATTCAGCCTTCATGGTACAGGGGGACATGCTACGGACAAGAGTCCTTTCCTTAGCAGCGTAGCAGACGAGGAAGGATGTATTGTGGTATATCCACAAGGAAAGAATATCTATTTCCCTCTATTCCATGGTAATTTCCCAGGTTGGCATTCTACCGGAGAAACAAGTGAAGACATCGACTTTTTCAAGGCTATTATAAAGGATGTAGCGCAGCATTATTCCTTTGACCATAAGCGCATTTATTGCTGTGGATTCTCCAATGGAGGGATGATGACTTATACTGTAGCCAATGTGGCAAGTGATATCTTTGCAGCCTTTGCTTCTATCAGTGGCTATCCTATCAATGAGTTCCATCTCCATCATACCGGCGCACGTCCTGTTCCGTTTCTCCATATTCATGGAAAGGATGATAATTTCGTGAGGTATGCGTTAGTTCCCAGGATTGTGGATGATATGGTTCCAAGAGATGGTGCTATACCGGTTCCGCAGAAGACATCTGTAAGCGGGCAATATGATAAGAGTGTCTATGCTGCTACTGATGGCGGCTTTCCTTTTGTCTTTTATGAGATTGACGGTATGGGACATAGTGGTTATACAACAAATACAGAAGATGGTAACTCTGCACTGACCATGTGGAAGTTTATGAGCAAATATACTCTTGACGATAAATGTGATCCTACTCTTAAATGGCGTCCGAATGTGGAGACACAAAACTGGAATCCGGAGTCTCATGGATGGACTGTAAATTCAGGAAATGTGTTGTTGAGTTTTGGCTCTGAACAGCAAACTCCTGCTAATCAGAATGTGTATCGCTCGTTACAATTGAAGAATGGTAAATACAAATTGTGTTTTCATGCTAATGGAGCTGCTGGAAAACGAATTACAGTCAAACTGCATAAATTGACTGGCAATCAGAATGTAGTTATCAACAAGCAGGTTGCTGTTAACAACAAAGATGTTGTTTTGTATTTTACAATTTCAGACGGTTGGGGAGAATACAATTTCAGTATATTACGTAATAACTCTACTGATGCTGTTAAAATCAGCAAACTTGGTATCTATTCGGTTATGTAAAGAAATAAATCATTGTTTGTGTTAACTTTCATTTTTTAAGTAAGCAAACAATGATCACTAGTAGTTGTTCATTTTCAGAAATTCATGGTATTTATAGATTTTTTAATTGGAAATGAACTCCTACTAGTTATTTTTTGCCAATGTATTTACTTCAATGAGATTATTGTAAGAAAGTTTATTTCAGCAATGGATAAATTACTGTATCTGTTTACCCATTCTGTAGTTTAGGGGTGTCTTCCCTATTTTATCTTTAAACAGACGATTGAAATAAGTGACTTCTTCATAACCCAACGCGTCAGAAATGTTTTTTACCGGCATGTCTGTGGTGATGAGCAGCAACTCGGCTCGTTCCATCTTCAGACGGATGATGTATGCATTGGGGGTTTCTCCTGTTTCCAGATGGAAGACACGGATAAAATGGTCTTTTGACATACATGCCATCCCTGCAAGAAAATCAAGGTTGATACGTTCTGTGATATGTTTACGAATGAAACTTATTGTCTGACTGATGCGTTCATTCTTGACGGTCTGTTTCTCTTCGGCCAGTTTGAGAAAACGTGATAATAAGATGAAAAGAATGCCCTGAGATTCGACGATATTCCAGAATTTACGTTGCTTGTTCATAGCAATATTGTGCAGTAACATCCCATGATTGTCATAGGAAGCCGGATTTGATGCTGGCAAGCGCATCGATGGGTTCAATAGGGCGAGTCGTCGGAAAAGTTGCTCGTCATGTTCTTGTGCCAATATTTCGTAAGGATATTGTAAGTCTTCGAGAAAACTGAATTCGCCGGGATTTTCATATACGTGGATGTAGAAGTGGCAGAAATGCCCGTGGCAGATATTGTGATGCTTTGTGAATGGCGGAATCATATAGAGATGACCGGGTATGAGATGAATACACCTGTTCTCTATTTCCACCCATGCCTCACCTTCGGTGACATAATATAGTCTGGCAAATGGACTGCGTACGTCACGCCAGTTCCAGTCGGCATGGTGCTCAGCATAACCTGTGTTGAGCGTGATAATTTGCAGTTGGGATATATCATAGTTCGTCATGTTTGCAAATATTGGTCTTTTTTTTGAATAATCCAAATTTATTGATAAAAATCGATAAAGTATAATTTCTTGCCAATAAAGTCTAACGATCTTATGCCTGTGTTTTTCTAATTTTGTAACGACAATGAACAGTCATTACCTTTAAATAATAAATTAACCATGAAGCATCTATATTTTTATCTTTGACAATTTTGTTCATGTATATCTAGTACTGAAAATCAAATAAACAATCCTATTAATCAAATTATGAAAAAAGAAGGATATATTCAAAATGAGTATCACCAGAAGGTGAAACGCTACTGTCAGACTCTTGATCTGAAAGATGATGCAGAGTTGATAGCACGCTATCGTGAGGCACATAGCAAGAGTAAGGCCTGGCCTGAGATTGCTGCTGGCATCCGTCAAGTAGGCATCCTGGAAATGGAGATGTACATCCTTGGTAACAAGGTGTTTATGATTATTGAAACCCCACTCGACTTTGATTTCGATTCGGCAATGGCTCGTCTAGCCAAGCTGCCTCGTCAGCAGGAATGGGAAGACTATGTAGCTGAATTGCAGGGATGTGTGAAAGGTATGACATCAGCTGGTAAATGGCATCTTATGGACAGGATGTTCCATCTGTATTGGTAGACAAAATAGAATTTATTACAAATACTAAACGATATAAAATTATGAAGTATACTGAATTGGGGAAAACGGGGATGAAAGTTTCCCGTATAGGCTTTGGTGCGTCATCACTCGGTGGCGTGTTCCATGACTTTGAAGAAAAACGTGGTATTGAAACTGTGTTTACAGCTATTGAAGCAGGGATTAATATCATTGACGTATCTCCCTATTACGGCTATTATAAGGCTGAGACTGTGCTTGGTAAGGCCTTGAAAAATATACCTCGCAATAAATATTATCTCTCAACAAAAGTTGGACGTTATGGTGAGGATGGTCACAATACATGGGACTATTCCGCACGCCGTGTCAAGGAAAGTGCTTACGAGAGTATGGAGCGGTTGAATATTGATTATATAGATCTTCTCAACGTACACGATATTGAGTTTGCTGATCTTCATCAGGTTGTCGACGAGACGCTGCCGGCACTTATGGACCTGAAGCGGGAAGGTGTGGTCCGTCATATTGGCTGTACTGACTTACAGTTGGAAAATCTGAAGTGGGTGGTAGAGCATACGGAGGAAGGTACCGTTGAGAGTGTACTTAACTTCTGTCACTATTGCCTGAACGATGACAAACTGATTGATTTTCTGGATTTCTTTGAGGCTCATCATGTGGGTGTTATCAATGCTTCACCGTTCTCTATGGGATTGCTCACTCAGCGTGGAGCTCCAGACTGGCATCCGGCACCGGAATCACTGAAGGCTGTGTGTTCAAAAGCCGCTGCTTATTGCAACGAAAAAGGCTACCCTATCGAAAAACTTGCCATGCAATATGCTGCTTCCAACGACCGTATTGCTTCAACGGTTTTCAGTACTACACGACCGGACAATCTGTTGAAAAACATTCAGTGTATGGAAGAACCTATCGATGAACAGTTGTTGAAAGATGTACAGAACATCATCGGAGATCAACGCAGGGTATCATGGAAGAATACATAAAGATTATTGATGCCCATACTCATCTCTGGCTGAGGCAATGTGCAGAAGTAAATGGTAAGTCCATCTATGGTATGCCTGACGGCCGTGCCATGTTCATGGGCGAAGAGGTACAGATGCTTCCTCCATTTATTACTGACGGCCGGAATACTGCTGAGATTCTGCTTTCCAACATGAACTATGCACGTGTGTCGGCAGCTGTCGTTACACAGGAGTTCATTGATGGTTTGCAAAATGACTACCTTATGGATGTAGTCCGGCGCTATCCTGACCGTTTCTTTGTCTTTGGTATGGCTGACTACCGTTGCCCCGGATGGTTTGGACAGATAAAGAGACTTGTTGATGCTGGGTTCCGGGGCATCAAGATACCTGCAGCAAGACTCATTGGTACTGATTGGCGCGTCCGCCTTGATAGCGATGAGATGATGCAGATGATGCATTTGCTGGAAACTCATGACATGCTGTTACATGTAGAGTTGGCTGACGGTGATAAACAGGTGCCGGAGATGGAACATATTATCAAAGAATGTCCAAGGCTTAGGATCATCATCGGGCATTTCGGTATGGTGACACGTCCTCATTGGATGGATCAGATCAGACTGGCACACCATGAGAATGTCTATATCGAATGTGGTGGTATTACCTGGCTTTTCAATGATGAGTTCTGGCCATTTCCTTCTGCTGTCAGAGCCATCCGCGAGGCTGCTGACGAGGTGGGTATCGGCCATCTGATGTGGGGCTCCGATTATCCGCGGACGATCACGGCAATTACTTACAAGATGTCGTACGATTTCATACTGAAAAGTAAACTCCTCTCGTGGGAAGAAAAGTGCGCCTTCCTCTCCGGCAACGCCCAGCGTGTGTTCGGTTTTAATCATTTGATAGACTTACCTTACATTAAAAACATGAGTGAATGAAAAACAAGAATCTAATGCCACTGACACTGGTGTTCTGCCTATTTTTCCTTTGGGCAATCAGCAGTAACCTGCTGCCTACGATGATCAGGCAGTTGATGAAGACCTGTGAGTTAAATCCGTTTCAGGCTTCCTTTACTGAGTCTGCTTATTGGCTCGCCTATTTTGTTTGTCCGATACCTATCGCTATGATATTGAAGCGATGGGGCTACAAGACGGGTATCGTCATGGGATTGCTCTTTGCAGCCTTTGGTTGTTTGCTCTTCCTTCCGGGAACTGCTATCCGCAAATATTGGTTTTATCTTACTATTTTTTTCATTATTGCTACGGGCATGTGCTTCCTTGAGACTGCCGCTAATCCTTATGTGACTGTACTTGGAAATCCTTCAACTGCCAGTAAGCGACTTACGCTGGCGCAGTCGTTCAATAGTCTGGGTGCATTTATCTCAGCTATGTTCCTAAGCAAACTTATCCTCAGTGGTCATCAGTATACACGTGCTACGTTGCCTGCTTCTTATCCTGGAGGATGGGATGGACTTTTGCGGGATGAGGCATGTGCCATGCGTCCACCCTATATCACGCTGGCTGTTGTCCTTATCGTTATGGCTCTTGTTTTTATATGTTGCCGACTGCCAAAGATCAAGGAGAATGGAGGGAAACTTATCAATATGGCTGTACTTAAGCGTAGTCATCTCCGCTGGGGAGTCATCGCGCAGTTCTTTTATAACGGAGGACAGACTGCCATCAATAGTTTGTTTCTCGTATATTGCTGCATTTATGTGGGCATCGACGAGAGCAGGGCAACAACACTTTTCGGTTTCTATATGCTTGCCTTTCTGTTAGGACGCTGGAGCGGATCATGGTTGTTAGGCAAGTTTGCACCGCACAAACTCCTGACCTTTTATGCCACAATGTGCGTATTGTTGTCTTTGGTCGTAATCATCTTCGGCGGATGGACGGGATTATATGCGATGATAGGTATTTCGTTTTTCATGTCTATTATCTATCCCACGCAATTTTCATTGGCACTGTCTGATCTTGGCGATGATACGAAGAGCGGGTCGGCTTTTCTCGTCATGTCGATCATCGGTAACGCTTGTCTTCCCCAACTCTCTGCCTATGTCATGAATGCCCATCCGGCTCATTACCATTTCGCTTACTTTATTCCGATGGTCTGCTTCGGCTTTTGTGTGCTCTATGGTTTGAAAAAGTATAAGGTGGTACATTCGAATTAATTAATAACAGTAATCAGTAGAAATAATAAATAAAGAAAAATATTTTATTCATTATGAAAGCAATAAAAATCGTAAAACCCTTCGAAATGAAGGTCGTGGAAATGGAAAAACCTGCCTGTAAGGCAGGTGAAGTAATGCTTCAATTGAAGTATGTAGGTTTCTGTGGTAGTGATCTTAATACTTACCGTGGAAGAAATGGCTTGGCTAAAATGCCGGTGATACCGGGGCATGAGATCGGTGCTGTGATCGTAGAGAAAGGCAGTGACGTACCGGAACAGTTGCATATCGGCGAAACGGTTACCGTAAATCCCTATACCAATTGTGGACAATGTTCTGCTTGCAGACGTCGACGCTATAATGCTTGTGAGAACAACGAAACACTGGGCGTACAGCGGGATGGTGCCATGCGCGAATATATCACTCTGCCATGGGAGAAGATTATTCCTGTAGGTGACATCACTGCCGAGCATAGTGCAATTATCGAACCGATGAGCGTTGGATTTCATGCTGTGAACCGTGCACAGGTGGTTGATACTGATGTGGTACTCGTCATTGGATGTGGTATGGTGGGTGTAGGTGCTGTAGCACGTTGTCTGGTCAGAGGGGCTACGGTCATTGCTTGTGATCTGGACGATGACAAACTCAGTGTTGTCAAGCGTATCGGTGTACAATATGTCATCAATACGGCTCGTGAAGACCTTCATAAACGTTTGATGGAAATCACTGACGGACAGATGCCGGATGTCATCATAGAAGCTGTGGGATCACCGGTTACCCAGGAGGAAGCAGTTAATGAGGTCAGTTTCACGGGACGTGTCGTATGTATAGGGTATGCAAAACAAGATACTCCTTTTACTACCAGCCTTTTTGTCAAGAAAGAGCTTGACATCCGTGGTTCACGTAATGCATTGCCTGAAGACTTCAAGGGGGTCATCAAATATCTGAAGCGAGGTAACTGTCCTTATCAGGATCTTATATCTTCTGTCGTTTCACCTGAGGATGCTCCTGAAGCTATGGCCAATTGGCATAATCATCCTCAGAAGGTGTTTCGTATCCTGGTGAAGTTCTAGATTGACACTATGAAAGTCCTGACTTTTGTGTCAGTCTGATGTAAAAATAAAGCCTCGATGCCATGATGGTATCGGGGCTTATAAATGTATTGATATCTCAAGATATCAGAATTTCCAGTAATCAAAGTTGAATGTAGTTTCAGGTGAAGGGAGGCAGAAGCATAGATAAAGGTCATGAATGCCCTTTACATGGATAACCTTACATGAAGCTTGCTTGAATATCAAGTCTCCTCCTGTTGCCGGAATCTTTAGTCTTCCCATAACAGGTCCATTAATACTGTTTATACGCAGGACGATCTCTGCACCTTTTTCTTGTGCTGCAACCGCTGCTGTGAACTTTTTGGGGCCTTTCTTTCCGAAATCTACTCCTCGCAGCCGGATGTATTCGCCATTATCAATATTGGTAACATAAATACCATCTGCCTTTTTCTTCGTTTTCAGACCATATCCCCAGTTCATGGTTTCTGCCTCCACACGACGGTATGGATTGAATGGTTCGAGTTGTTTTAGTGGCTTTTGGTCAAGCCAGTAAGGAATCTCCTGGATTGTGCCATCAGCGTTATAGGTGATTTCTGCAGCGGAAACAGAGCGCCGTTCATGATGTTCCGGAGTCTTGATGTGCATGATGTCATAGTTGAGACCGAATACATAAGAGTGGCCTTTATAATCGATGATTCCTGGATGATTGCCTCTGGAGCGGTCTGTAGGCCGCATGATATATCCTTTGCTTTTCCATGGACCTGTTGGGGTATCGCTCATGGCATAGCCAATGGCTTCAGGACAACAGGTAGTAGCATAAGCTAAGTAGTAATGTCCTTTTCTTTTGTAAAACCATGGACCTTCCTGATAATTTTCGATGTGGTATGGCAAGCGTGTAACACTATCCTTGATGGATATCATGTCATTGTTCAACCGTGCATAGTAAGTATAGGGATTTCCCCAATACATATAGGCTTGTCCGTCATCATCAATCCATACTGTTGGATCTATGTCATACCAGTTGCTTTTGTCCCAGACTATTGGCTTTCCGATAGGATCATGGAAAGGACCGTAAGGAGTATTTGCCACGAGAACACCGATACCGTGTCCATGAAGAGGACAGTACATATAGAATTTTCCATTACGTGGAATTACCTGGGGTGCCCATGCCCCATTGTCACGTGACCGCCAACTGAAATTTTTCGTGGAAGCTATTGCTCCATGGTCAGTCCAGTTGACCATATCCGTAGAGGTATAGAGCAACCAGTCGTACATCTCAAAATTGTTGGCTGTGTCCTCATCATGGGTGGTATAGAGAAATACGGTATCCTTATAGACCATAGGAGCAGGATCAGCCGTATATTTTGTTTGAACAAGTGGCATATTTTGTGCCTTGGATGTAATCGGCAACAATGCTGCTGCCATAATAAATGAAACTGCTATTTTTCTCATTCTTCTATTTTTTTTCTTGGTTGAATAATAAAGATGAAACCGCCACGAGGTATCATGGTCACTTGATCAGGCAAACGTTTTCTCCCCTTCTTGATTTCCCAGGGATATTCTTTACTGGTGTTGTCTTCGAAACTCTCAAGATATAAATGAGCAGAAGGAAGTCTCAGACTTTTAATATTTAAGTTGACTCCAAGCCTCTTGTCTGTACCATTGATTCCGGCAATATACCAGGTTGCACCTTTCCGGCGAGCCATAATTACGTATTTCCCTGGATAACCTGC
>DAIPMC010000080.1:0-12602 GCA_036768895.1 Prevotella sp.
ACTCATGACCTCCTGCGTGACAGGCAGGCATTCTAACCAACTGAACTAACGTACCTTTTTGCAATGATTGTGAGTGGTTAGCGGTACGTATGAGACTCGGACTCATGACCTCCTGCGTGACAGGCAGGCATTCTAACCAACTGAACTAACGTACCCTTTTCGACGCTCATTTATCAATAGCGAGTGCAAAGGTAAAGATTTTATTCTAAATCTCCAAATATATCCTTGGTTTTTTGTGGAAATAATGTGAAAAGTTATTTGGAAATACCAAAGGGTTGTCGTTATAGAGCAGCAACCCTTTGGGAATGAAAGATATATATTTTGTGTATACAAATAGGGGATTAGACACCTTGAGCCATCATTGCCCGGGCTACTTTCAGAAAACCTGCAATGTTGGCACCCTTTTCGTAGTTGATGTAACCGTTAGGTTCAGTACCATATCTGACACAGTTGTCATGAATGTTGTTCATGATATCTTGAAGTTTGCTATCAACCTCTTCACGAGTCCATCTCAGCCGTTCGGAGTTTTGTGTCATTTCGAGTCCTGAGGTGGCTACACCACCGGCATTGCTGGCTTTCCCCGGGCTGTAAAGTATGCGTGCGTCTTGAAACACTTTGATGGCAGCAGGGACAACCGGCATGTTTGCTCCCTCACTGACAGCGGTTACACCATTCTTCACCAGAGCCTTAGCAGCTTCTTCGTTGATCTCATTCTGTGTGGCGCAAGGTGTGGCTATGTCTGCCTTTTCAAACCAAGGCTTCTCTCCCTTTATATATTTCACCTGATATTTCTCAGCATATTCGCTGATCCGTCCGCGTCTTACATTCTTCAGTTCCATGATAAAACGGAGTTTATCTTCATTGATTCCATTCGGATCATAGATATATCCGTCAGAGTCGGAGCATGTAATCGGTTTTGCACCCTTCTGAATCAACTTCTCCAGTGTGTATTGAGCTACATTTCCTGATCCGGAAACTAATACGGTCTTTCCCTCAAGACTTTCACCACGTGTTTTGAGCATATTTTCCAAGAAATAGACATTACCATAGCCTGTAGCTTCCGGCCTGATGAGTGAGCCTCCGTATTCAAGTCCTTTTCCTGTAAGAACTCCTACGTATTGATGGGTTAGTTTTTTATATTGGCCGAACAGGTAGCCTACTTCGCGGCCACCAACACCAATGTCACCGGCCGGAACATCCTGGTCTGGTCCTATATAGTGGTAGAGTTCATTCATGAAAGCCTGGCAAAAGCGCATGACTTCCGCATCACTTTTCCCTCGTGGTGAGAAATCAGACCCACCTTTGGCTCCGCCCATAGGAAGTGTGGTGAGTGAATTTTTGAAGGTTTGTTCGAAAGCCAGAAATTTCAAGATACTCAGGTTGACAGACTTGTGGAACCTGATACCTCCCTTATATGGCCCGATGGCATTATTGTGCTGAACCCGATAGCCCATATTGGTTTGAATCTGTCCATTATCATCAACCCAGTTTACGCGGAACTGTATAATACGGTCTGGAATGCACAGACGTTCGATAAGGTTTGCCTTCTCAAATTCCGGATGTTTGTTGTATTCCCCTTGTATGGTTTCCAAAACCTGGCTGACCGCCTCTATGTATTCCGGTTCACCAGGAAATCTCTCTTCTAATTTCTCTACAATTCTTTTTTCTTCCATAATTTCTATATCTTTAGATTGTTAAAATTATTTAGTTTGCTATTGCAAAGATAAATATTTTATTTAAAAAAGTAGATAATAAGAAAGATAAAATGGCGTATTTGTTTGGATTAGTAAGATTGTAGGATTGTTTTATAAATTGAGATTATCGATTAAGTGTCATAGGGGTAAGAAACAAAAAGGGTATGTCATTTCTGACACACCCCTGTAGAAGTATTATAGTTATTTTTTACCAAAAAGTTTTTTAAAGAACTTTTTGATACCACCTGCTTTTTCTTGCGGTTTTGGTGTCACAGGATGAGGCTGCGGCCTGTTTTGATGTGGATTTGTATGATAATTATGTTGTTCCTTATTACTGCCGTTATTATTTCTGTATGGTTTTTGTCTGTATGATTTTCTTTCGGGATCATCCGTACTTGATGGTCTTGTCTTTCTTTTGAAATCATCAGTCCGTTCAGGACGACGTTGTGAGTTGTACTGTGGATTGCGGCTATGCTGTTTTGAGGCATTCTGTCCGTCTTCTCCTTGAGGATTGGGCTTCCTGTAATTCTTCTTCTCCCTTTGTATCGGTTCCCTTGCGCCCTGTTCGTTCCTTCTGTTGTAAGAAGAACCCTCTCTGCGCGGAGCATGCTTCTGATTTCTGTGTGAGGTCTCGTCACGATCCTTTCGTCTGTGGTCTTTTGCTGTGCTTTTAGTTCTTCTTGGCGGGTAACCTGTAACTTTGTATTCCGGTCCTTTCAATTCTCCAGGAAGAGAATTCTTCGTGATTTCCTTGCCCAGGAATTTCTCAATCTGTGAGAAATAATACATATCATCTTCATTGACCAAAGTGACAGCAATACCCTCCCTTTCTGCTCGGGCTGTACGGCCGATCCGGTGTACATAGTCTTCTGCATCGTGCGGTACATCGTAGTTGATGACCATAGCTATATCATCAATATCGATACCACGTGCCAGAATATCTGTAGCTACGAGTACATCATATTGTCCACTCTTGAACTTGAACATCATATCGTCCCGTTCTGCCTGGTCCAGGTCTGAGTGCATCTCACCGCAATTAACATGTTTTCTCTGGAGAGCTCCTGCTACCTGCTTAACTTTTATTTTGCTGCCGCAGAAAACCAATACCCGTTTCAAATCATCAGTTTTGAAAATATCCTTGATGATTTCCATCTTCTGGGTTTCGTAACAGATATAGGCACTTTGCTTGATCTTCTCTGCTGGTTTGCTGACGGCTAATTTCACCTCTACAGGATCTTTCAATAGTGTTTTGGCCAAGCTCTCGATTTTATCCGGCATTGTCGCGGAGAACATGATGGTCTGGGAGTTTTTAGGAAGGTATTTAGAGATTTTCTCAATGTCCTCTGAAAATCCCATATCCAGCATTCTATCAGCTTCATCCAGAACAAAAAAACTGACTTTACTTAAGTCAACGTTTCCGAGAGAGATATGAGAGATTAAGCGTCCGGGGGTAGCGATGATTACATCAGCTCCCATACGAAGGCTTTTCACTTCCTGGTCATAGCGGTTTCCGTCATTCCCCCCATAGATGGCAACACTGCTTACGCCGTTCAGATAATAACCGAAGCCTTGCATGGCCTGGTCGATCTGCTGTGCCAGTTCCCGTGTAGGGCTCATGATGAGACAGTTGATAGCTTTATCCGGATAACCTCCATCATCCAGTTTGCTTAGTATCGGAAGAAGATATGCGGCAGTCTTTCCTGTTCCAGTTTGGGCTACGCCTAAAATATCTTTTCCTTTTAATATTTCTGGAATGCACTTTTCCTGAATTGGGGTGCAGGCATCAAAGTGCATGTCATAGAGTGCATCAAGCACATGATCATTTAAATTTAATTCTTCGAATTTCATAAAGTTTCTTATTCAATATTTTTATAAGACTGATACAGGCTCTGCATAAAAAAGTTTTGATAACAGCGGCTGTATTTTAATTTGGCGCTTTCTTGTAGCAGAAATAGGCTACAACGGCAAAGAGTATATTAGGAACCCATGCTGCCAGCATAGGCGGTGCTCCTGCATTGATGGCAAACGTCGCAGAGACCGTTTCAAGCATGATGTAGATAAAACTCAATGCCATACCGATACCGAGATATAAGCCCATACCTCCCTTTCGCTTTTTTGCAGATAGGGATGCGCCGATAATGGTGAGAATAAAAGATGCGAAAGAAGCAGCAATACGTTTGTGGTATTCCACTTCATACTGTACAACATTCTGAGAACCCCGGTTGACCTGTTTGGAAATATAGTCTTTCAACTGAGGACTCGTCAAGGTTTCCTGTTGTCCTTTTGAATAAACCAGATCAGTTGGTTCTATCTGGATAACAGTATCTTTTTCCATTCCGCTGGTGATATGCTCTCTCAGCCCTTGCAACTTGCGGATTTTCCAATTGCTGATCTTCCAATGATATTTTGCATCAGAGATGGTGTCGTACTGGATTTCCATAGCTGTCAGATGGCTGATGAGCTTCTTGTCTTCAAACTTATCCAGACAGAACCCATATCCCTTTTTAAGATTGTCATCGTAGTGCTGCATATAAGCAATGACACCCCTGTCAACCTGCAGTTGGACATTATCTGCTGATGTGTTCTTTTCCTTGTTCTTGTACATGGCCTCAAAGTTCTGGCGGATAATCGTACCATGAGGAATAACGTACGCAGAAAGATAAAAAGACAGAAGCGTTATCAGTGTACATGTAATCATATAAGGGCGCAATAGCCGTTTGAAGGAGACCCCGGAAGCGAGTATCGCTATGATCTCACTGATGTGAAGTAGATGACCGCAATGAATACAAAGAGAGCGCTGAACAAATTGGCAAAGTATGGGACAAAATTGGCATAATAGTCAAAAATGATGGCTTTCAGAGGGGCATGGTATTGCGTGAATTTGGCCAGGTTTTCATTAATGTCGAAGACAATCGAAATGGAGATAATAAGCAGAATAGAGAAGATATACGTTCCGATAAACTTCTTGATGATATACCAGTCGATATGTTTGATATACCGTCCGGGATTGAGCCAGCGCAAGAAACGAAACAGGTGAGTGAGCCATTTCCAGACTTTCACCAGCCCGGAACAATGCTTGTTCAGAGTTCTGCCCATTCTATAGAAATAGTGATATTTCCTAATGTTATGATATTTATTCATTTCTTACAAAGAGTGAAGGACGATTATCCTATATCTTTCAGAATCTATATCCTCTTCTGCATCTGGTCGATGATGGAAGACTTCCATTGTACGAAGTCGTTTTGTTCGATATGGTGCCGGGCATCAGTGACCAGACGGAGGTAGAAAGCAAGATTGTGAATGCTTCCTATTTGCATTGCCAGGATTTCTTTGGCCTTGAAGAGATGATGGAGATAAGCCTTTGAGGTAACCTGGTCTATCTCGCATCCCTGCGGATCAATAGGAGAGAAGTCCATTTCCCATTTTTTGTTTCGCATGTTCATTGTCCCCTTGTAGGTGAACAGGAGTGCATTGCGGCCATCCCGTGACGGCATCACGGAATCAAACATGTCAACACCTCTTTCAATTGCTTCGAGAATATTCCATGGAGTTCCTACTCCCATGAGATACCTGGGGCGGTCTTTGGGAAGGATGTCATTGACAATCTCAACCATTTGATACATTACATCTGCAGGTTCACCAACAGCCAGTCCTCCTATTGCATATCCATCGGCGCCCTTATCGGCACAATAATGAGCAGATTCCTGTCGGAGGTCTTTATAGGTGCAACCCTGGACAATGGGGAAGAGACTCTGGGTGAAACCATATAGGGGTTGGGTTTCCTGAAAATGCCGGATACCGCGGTCCAGCCAACGATGTGTAAGTCCCAGACTTTCTTTGGCGTAGGTGTAATCGCTCAATCCTGGCGGACATTCATCCAGTGCCATCATAATGTCTGCTCCGAGTATCCGTTCTTTATCAATAACGTTTTCCGGAGTAAAAAAGTGTCTTGACCCATCAATGTTTGATTGGAACTGACAACCTTCTTCTGTTAGCTTCCTGATTCCGGAAAGAGAAAAGACCTGGAATCCGCCACTGTCGGTCAGCATAGGACGATCCCATCCGATAAACTTATGCAGTCCGCCGGCTGCCTTGAGAATCTCCAGACCCGGACGCAGATAGAGATGATAGGTGTTCCCCAGGATGATCTGGGCCTTAATCTGTTCTCGGAGTTCTCGGAAATGAACAGCCTTTACACTGCCATCAGTACCTACAGGCATATATATAGGAGTCTGGATTTCTCCATGACCAGTTTGAATGATTCCGGTACGGGCATCAGATGCCGTGTCTGTATGTTGCAGTTCAAAGGTCATTGTCAATAGATTTTTGTGAGATAGAAATTTGATTCTTATCTTTCTCGCCTTTCTCTATACTATCCTCATTTTTGTCTTCGTCAGGAATGGTAAAGTCAACCGGATGATCTACGGTTTCTTCCGTGAGAGCAAAGTCCCAGACCTCCTGAACGTTTTCTACGTAATGGAAGGCCACGCCCTTTCGGTATTTCTCCGGTATTTCTTCAATGTCTTTACGGTTTTCCTTGCACATGACGATATCCGTAATACCAGCCCGTTTGGCAGCAAGAATCTTTTCCTTGATACCCCCTACAGGAAGTACTTTCCCGCGGAGTGTAATCTCGCCTGTCATAGCAGTATTTTTGCGAACTTTGCGCTGTGTAATCGCAGAAGCGATAGAGGTAGCTATCGTAATACCGGCAGAAGGACCGTCCTTAGGTGTAGCTCCTTCCGGTACATGAATATGAACATTCCAGTAATCAAAGATCCGGTAGTCTATATTCAATTGATCGATATGGGCTTTTACGTATTCAAGAGCAATGATAGCTGATTCTTTCATCACGTCCCCCAGGTTACCAGTCAGCGTGAGTTTGCTGCCTTTGCCTCGATAGAGGGAAGTTTCTATAAATAGTATTTCTCCTCCTACACTGGTCCATGCCAGTCCCGTGACTACACCGGCATAGTGGTTACCCTGATAGATATCACGGTAGAACGGTGGATTCCCTATGAGCTTTTCAATATCTGCAGGAGTAATGTTCGGCTTTTGTATGGACTCATCTTTAGCAGCTTCAAAAGCTAATTTCCGGAGCACTTTATTAATCTGTTTTTCCAATTGACGGACTCCACTTTCCCGTGTATAGGATTCAATGATTTTCTCCAGTGCCGGTTTGGTGAATTTGACGGATGGCTGGTAATTTTTAAGTCCGGTATTATCCAGTTCCTTTGGAACAAGATGTCTTTTGGCAATTTCGATTTTTTCTTCGGTGATGTAACCACTCAGTTCAATCACTTCCATTCTATCGAGTAAAGGGCGTGGGATAGTGTCCAGATCATTCGCAGTTGCGATAAAGAACACTTTCGAGAGATCATAATCTACATCCAGGTAATTATCGTGAAAGGCATTGTTTTGCTCCGGATCCAATACTTCAAGCAGTGCTGAGGCAGGATCGCCATTGATGGAATCTTGGGTCACTTTATCGATCTCATCAAGGATGAATACCGGATTACTCGAACCTGCTTTCTGGATACCCTTGATAATCCGTCCAGGCATCGCACCGATATAAGTTCGGCGGTGCCCTCTGATTTCAGCTTCGTCGTGTACACCACCCAGACTGATTCTGACGTATTTGCGTTTCATAGCTTCGGCAATGCTCTTGCCCAAGGAAGTCTTACCCACACCGGGAGGGCCATAGAGGCAGAGTATAGGACTTTTCAAGTCTCCACGGAGTTTGAGTACTGCCATGTATTCCAGAATACGCTGCTTCACTTTCTCCATACCGTAATGGTCCCGGTCGAGTACTTTCTGTGCCCTTTTCAAGTCAAGGTCATCCTTTGTGTATTCTCCCCATGGAAGGTCAACGAGTGTCTGGAGATAAGTCAACTGTACATTATATTCCGGGTTCTGGGGATTCAAGGATTCAAGTTTGTCAACTTCTTTCTTGAAGGTCGTTTGCATTTCCTCAGGCCATTTCTTAGTGCTGGCCTTTTTGATCAGTTCATCCCATTCCTGATTCCCATTGCTGCCCAGTTCATCTTTAATATTCTTGAGTTGCTGTTGCAAAAAGTATTCTTTTTGCTGCTCATCAATATCCTGGTGAGTTTTTTGATTGATCTTGGACTTGATATTTAACAGTTGCCTGTCGCGATCTTCTATTTTCAGTATACTATAAATCCTGTCTTCAAGGGAACTAACAGAGAGCATCTCTATCTTTTCCTTTATACTGAAAGGCATATTGACACAGATGAAGTTGATCAGCATCACCGGATTGCTGATATTCCCTAAGGCTACTTCACCTTCACGTGGGATATCTTCATCAGCCTGAATATACTGCTTGGTAGCATTGCGTAAAGTTTCAATAAGTGTTTTGAACTTCTTGTCTTTAATATCCGGAACATTTTCAACCAAAGGTTCAACTTCGCCAGTACAGTAGGGCTTTTTTTTCTTGATTGATTTCAACTGGCATTTTCCGAGAGCCTGGACAATGACTGTAAGGTTATGTTCCTGACCAGGCATTTCCATAACCCGGATGACCTTGGCAAAGACTCCTATATGGTAAAGATCATTCAGAGAAGGATCATCAATATCCTGATTCTTCTGGCAGAAAATACAGATTACGTCCTTTTCGTGTTTCTGCATGTGCTTGACTACATTGATGCTTTGCTCACGACCGACAAGGATGGGGGTGACTACAGTAGGAAACAGCACCAGGTTACGGGTACAAAGGATAGGATAAACACCCTCTTTATGCTCTCCGTAAAGGCATGATGCATCACCATCAAAGTCTGCTACCATCTGAAATTGTGTATTTGAAATTTTACTCATAAGTTCTCTAATCCGTTTTGATGTGCAAATTTACTAAAAAGATTGGAGATAGGAGAATGGTCAGTGTAGATTTTTGCTAAATAGGGTAGAGAGATTGTAATTTTATTAAATTTGAAGAAATAAATACGAAATTCAAGCGTTTAATACGTATTATGAAAGATAAATTTGCATTTCAGCATTTTACCATTCGTCAGGATCATTGTGCGATGAAAGTAGGTACGGACGGCGTACTCTTAGGGGGATGGAGTGCTATGACCGTTTCGAATGCAGAGCCTCAGCCTATTTATCGGATTCTTGATATTGGGACCGGAACAGGTTTGATTGCCCTGATGATGGCGCAGAGCTTTCCTTCTTCAAAAGTTGATGCATTGGAGATTGATCCGGATGCATGTTCGCAGGCTATTGATAATGTAAAGCATAGTCCTTTTTTCTCTCAGGTCAATGTCATCGAAGGGAGTCTCCAGTCTTTTTGTTTATCAGAAACATCCCCTTCTTATGATCTGATAGTCAGTAATCCCCCCTTTTTTGCTTATGACCATTCACTGAAAAGCCCTGATGAAAAGCGTGATAAGGCCCGGCATACGAGTACGCTTTCTTACAAGGAACTCTTTATGGGGGTGAAACTTCTTTTGGCTCCTCACGGTCTTTTTTGTGCTATAATTCCATCTGAAGTATCAGAAAATTTTATAACTGAAGGATATTTTTCTGGTTTGGTGTTGAACCGCAAATGTATGGTGAGAACTGTGGAGGGGAAAACTCCGAAGCGTTGCCTGCTGGCTTTTTCCAGACAGAGAAAATCTCCTCTCGAAGATACTGTCGAAAACATGATGACACGTGACGGACATCCTACAGAATGGTGGTCAAGACTAACACGTGATTTCTATCTGGACTCAAGTATGACCAAATAGGATCCAAGTTTTGTTCAGAGCAGATTTCTTTTGGCCACTTCTGGATTTATAATGATTTTTATTCCTTTTGCCTGGACGGCAATATCTATGTCTGCCCCGGTTTTTGTGGGATCTCCGTCATAATGGACAAAATCCGGTTGTGAGCGGTGAACATGAATATGCTTGCAGGAAAAGGTTTCAACATAGGGATTTAGGTCCAAGGTCTTTCTTAATAATTGGAAAGCCATTTTGGGAGCAGCAGAAAACTTGAACGGTTTGATAATGGTTACATTCAGCAGACCATCGCAAAGAGATGCCTTAGGACAGATGTAAGCTCTATTACCATATTCTGAAGCATTTCCGATAGTAATGAGGAAAGCTTTGATGCGCCAGCTTCCTTGTTCGTCAGTAATCTCATAAGTCTCTGGTTTATATTTGAACCAGTCAACCAAGACTTTTTTTACGTAAGTCAAGGGGCCGCGTTTACCTGCCTGGGCAAATTCTTCGGCTATAAAGGCATCGAATCCCATGCCACATGTACAAAAGAAAGGATGGTTGTTGATGGTGCCGTAGTCTAAGTCACGAATATCACATTGGTTGAGTATGTCGATACTTTTCTTCATATCTATGGGTAATAAAAGATGTCTGGCCAATCCGTTTCCTGATCCGCATGGAATGATTCCCATTGCTGTCTTTGAATTGATAAGGCCACGAGCTACTTCATTGATTGTACCATCTCCGCCAACAGCCACGACAATGTCGAAATGGCCTTGGGCCGTTTTAGCAATTTCTGTGGCATGACCGGAATATTCCGTCAATTGGATTTTGTAATCAAATCTTGACAGATCTAAATTAGAGTTGATTATCTCAGGAAGAGAAGTTTTATCTGATGTACCTGAAATAGGATTGACAATAAATAGTAATTTCTTTTTCATAAGTATGGCAAAAGTACGCATTTCTAATGAATTGAGGATTTTACCGTTTGTTAAAATTTTAAAAATAAGACGAAACTGATTATCCAGTTCCAGATTTATATCTGTAAATGCTTTATTTATAAGAATATAAATGATTTCTGATTTTATGTTGATTTAATTTTGAGTAGATGAAATGAGTTATAAATGTTCGCTAAGAAGCATATTTTTTAGGAAAAACATGTTTTATAACTTCTTTTTTTGTATCTTTGTAGCGTTCAAAATGAAAAAATTAGTTCACCTATTTATATATAATGGGACAATTACAGGAAAGATATAAAAGTTATCGTGTACCACAGAAGTACATCAAAGAAGGTGTGTATCCTTATTTTCGTGTGATTACGAGTAAGCAGGGCACAGAAGTTGAAATGGGCGGACACAAGGTTTTGATGTTCGGTTCCAATGCATATACCGGTTTGACTGGTGACCAAAGAATTATAGATGCTGCTAAGAAGGCTCTGGACAAATATGGTTCAGGATGTGCCGGAAGCCGTTTTCTGAATGGAACATTGGATATCCATGTTCAATTGGAAAATGAACTTGCTGAATTTGAGCATAAAGATGCAGCATTGAGTTTTTCAACAGGATTTTCGGTTAATCAGGGTGTCCTGGCTGTAGTAGTAGGAAAGGATGATTATATCATCTCTGATGAGCGTGATCATGCGAGTATCGTTGATGGCCGTCGCCTTTCTTTTGCTAAGCAGCTCCACTACAAGCATAATGATATGGAAGATCTGGAACGTGTTCTTAAGAATCTTCCTTATGATGCTGTAAAGTTGATAGTCGTTGACGGTGTATTTTCTATGGAGGGCGATTTAGCTGATTTACCAACTATTGTTGCATTAAAGAAGAAGTATAATTGCTCTATCATGGTCGACGAGGCACATGGTCTTGGCGTTTTTGGTAAAGAAGGGCGAGGCGTTTGTGACTATTTCGGAGTTACAGATGACATTGATTTGATTATGGGCACTTTTTCAAAGAGTCTGGCTTCTATTGGAGGTTTTATTGCTTCTGATAAGGATACGATCAATTTCCTTCGCCACAATGTACGTACTTATATTTTCAGTGCAAGTAATACTCCGGCTGCAACGGCTGCTGCCATTGAAGCTCTTCATATTATCCGTACTGAACCTGAACGTCAGGAACGTCTTTGGAAAGTAACCAAGTATGCTTTGAAGCGTTTTCGTGAAGAAGGATTTGAAATAGGTGATACGCACAGTCCTATTATTCCTTTATATGTACGTGATGATTATAAGACATTCCTGGTTACAAAACTTGCTTTTGATAATGGTGTGTTTATTAATCCGGTTGTACCACCGGCTTGTGCAAGGCAGGATACACTTGTCAGATTTGCATTGATGGCTACTCACACTGAAGAGCAAGTCGAAAAAGGTGTGCAGATTTTGAAAAAGATCTTTGTTGAACAGGGATTGATTAAATAGAAATTGTTGAATGTTCCTTGTCTGAGAAAGCAAGGAACGAATATAAAAGAGGTTATGTCAAATGTTGTTTTGGCATAACCTCTTTGTTTTAATAGGAGGATATCTGTCAGGCGTCATTTTCCTTTAGTTTCAAAAGTGCTTGAATATCCAATCCTTGCAAACGTATATCATACGTGCCGGGCAACTATCATATATCATCTATATGAGAAAGAGGCCGGCTTGATAAACTTAAGGACTGTAGACATGCCTGATGATTCATCTGTGACTATTTCTTCATATTAGCATCTACAAAAGAAAAAGGAAGAAGATCTTTTACACTATTAAAAATAAGTATTCCGTCTGTACCATAGAGAAGGATACGTACAGGGGCCTGATAGCGGTCTTCCACTTCCATGATTACTTGTCTGCATTGCCCGCAGGGCGTAATAGGTTTCTTTATGAGTCCTTGAGGATTTTTAGCAGCAATGGCCAATGCTACTATCCGTTGCTCTGGAAATTGTGCCTGAGCTGCGAAGATTGCAGTACGTTCACCGCACAATCCAGATGGAAAGGCAGCATTTTCCTGATTTGCACCTATGATTTCTTTTCCGTTTTCCAGTCTTACTGCTGCACCTACATGAAAATGACTGTAGTGAGCATAACTGTTGGCAGTGGCTTGTATGGCGGAATGGACTAAATGCTGGTCTTCCTGACTTAACTCTGATAGTTGGGCCATTTGATATGAAATGGAAAGTGTCAAGTTCTTCATAGACTTTAATTTTGATTTATTCTGTT
>DAIPMC010000081.1:0-12516 GCA_036768895.1 Prevotella sp.
ACGACCTCCGGATTATGAATCCGACGCTCTAACCAGCTGAGCTATCCCGCCATCAACTACAAGCATATACAAAATCAACTGACTTATCAATCGACTTAAAGCTTTTGCGGGTGCAAAGGTAACACATTTTTTCAAATTCACAAAAAAATCATCAACTTTTTAGTTTCGTGACAAGAAAAACAAGACTAAAGTTTATTGGAAAAGGATTGAAAAGTTTAAACACATCAAAAGTAATTTCAGAAATTAAAAAATTAACAGAATAAGTTAACCAAAAAAAACGATGAAACAAAAACCTTTGACACCTGTAACTATTAAGAAGATTTCTAAAAAGAAAAAAAATAGTAAAAGAACAAGTTTCTGATAATTTTGTATTACTTTTGCAAACTGATATTATCCTCCGTCCTCGATAAAAGGCACAAATCATTTAAAGATTGGAATAAGCCAACTGGTTTAAGTTTGAGGACGAAACAGATGATTCTACGAAACTCAATTATGCCTCGAATCAAGAAACTTGATATATTCGTTATCCGCCAGTTCGGACTCCTTTTCTTAGGGACATTCTTCATCTGTCAGTTTGTATTGATGATGCAGTTCCTTTGGAGATACATTGACGATCTCATCGGGAAAGGTCTGACACTAGATATCATGGCGCAGTTTTTCTGGTACATGGGGCTGATGCTTGTCCCTCAGGCCTTGCCATTAGCAATACTTCTATCTTCACTGATTACCTTTGGGAACTTAGGTGAGTCCTCAGAGCTGACTGCTATTCGAGCCTCTGGCATTTCTTTGCTCCAAGCATTCAGAGGTTTGATCGTCATCACCTCACTCATCATGTGTGGCTCTTTCTACTTTCAAAATTATATTGGTCCGAAAGCCAACATGAAGATTATGCAACTTCTGATTTCCATGAAGCAGAAAAGTCCGGAACTAGAAATACCAGAAGGAGTATTTTATGATGGCATTCCCCAATGTAACATTTATGTCCAGAAAAAGAATGTAAAAACAGGGAAACTCTACGGAGTAATGATTTACCGGATGACAGACAGTTATGAAGATGCTGCTATTATCCTGGCTGACTCCGGTATGATCCAGTCTACTGCAGAGAAAAAGCATCTGGTTCTAAGTCTGTGGAGCGGAGAATGGTTTGAAAACATGCAAGCGTCAGAATTACAGAACAGTGCCGCCGTACCTTATCGTCGTGAGAGTTTTATTTCAAAAAGAATCATTATTGATTTCAACGGCAGTTTCAACATGGCAGACGCATCTTCCCTTTCCAATAATGCCCAAGGGAAAAGTCTTGCACAAATCCATAATGACATCGACTCGCTCAATCATGTATATGACAGTATCGGCACTGCTTACTATCGTGATGCCCAAATGATGTACTATAGCATTCCACATCTCAGCAAGCGAGATTCCATAAAGGCAGTTCAAAAAGCTTTACCGGAAAATATCAATATAGACAGTCTGTATAGCAAGCTAACATCTCCCCAGAAACAAGCCGTCATCAATAATGCTATGAATAAAGTCCAGGGAGATATGAGTGACCTGGAATTCAAAAGTATGATCACTTCCGATGGTGACAAGATCATCCGTCTACACAAGATAGAGTCCATCAACAAGTTTACGCTGGCCTTAACCTGTCTTATATTCTTCTTTATCGGAGCTCCACTGGGAGCTATTATCAGGAAAGGAGGACTGGGAGTACCTGTTATCGTTTCCGTATTGGTCTTTATATTCTATTATATACTAGACAACACCGGCTATCGTATGGCAAGGCAAGGGATCTGGTCAGTATGGTTTGGAAAAGCTCTTGCACCGGCTATATTGATTCCGATTGCGACATTTGTTACCTACAAAGCCAATAACGACTCAGTAGTCTTCAATATTGACATATACAAAGATCTCTTCAGAAAATTATTAGGGCTGCGTGTCAAGCGTGAGGTATCGGGCAAGGAAGTTATCATTAAAGATCCTGATTATCAACAAGATTCAGAAAAATTAAAGCAAATCAGCAAGATCATTACTACCTATAATCAGAAGCAGCATTTACGACGTGCTCCAGATCCTATAAAAGTATTTTTCAAGTATCATACTGACCATACGATAGAAAAAGTAAATGACCAACTTGAACTTACGATTGAAGATTTGTCAAATACAAGAGATAATGTCATACTAACAGAATTGAATCATTATCCTGTACTGTCTGTAAAGGCACATACTCGCCCATTCCAGCATTTCTGGATGAATGCTCTGGCAGGAATATTAGTTCCTATAGGAATTTTCTTGTATTTCCGTATGTGGAAATTTCGTTTACGCTTAATGCATAATCTGAAGACCATACAGTCAGTCAACAGCAATATAGAAAAACAAATTGCCAAGAAAGAGATTCTAGAAGAAACCTCTGATAAAGGGCTATAATTATAAAATAAGAACAAAAAATTATCAAGGGAAAACAAGAGAACAGGCTGACCACATTACAAATATGCTATCTTGCCGCTGTTATCTCTTTTCTCGATTATTATTTTCAGATATGGATGACTTAAAACTAAATAGCATCGAAGATGCTGTAAAGGACTTCAAAGAAGGCAAATTCGTGATTGTAGTTGATGATGCAAAACGGGAAAACGAAGGCGATCTGATCACACCTGCCGAAACTATTACAGCCGACAAAGTAAATTTCATGCTCAAGAATGCAAGAGGTGTCCTCTGTGCACCCATCACATTATCCAGAGCAGAAAAATTGAAACTACCGAAGCAAGTTCAGAAAAACACTTCGGCTCTAGGCACTCCTTTTACTATCACCGTAGATAAACTCGAAGGATGTACTACAGGTGTATCTGCTCATGACAGAGCAGAAACCATAAAAGCTCTCGCAGACCCAAAATCAACTCCAGAAACTTTTGGCCGTCCGGGACACGTCAACCCTCTTTATGCCCAGAACAATGGCGTACTTGACCGTGACGGACATACGGAAGCAGCTATAGATCTTTGCAAACTTGCAGGCTTGCAACCAGCAGCAGCTCTGATGGAAGTGATGAATGCCGATGGCACAATGGCCCGCTTGCCTCAACTTGAGGACAAAGCAAAAGAATGGAACCTGAAGATCATATCCATTGCCGACCTGGCTGCTTACAGGGAGAAAAAAGAATCTGATCAAATTCACTAGATTCTCATTAACTGAAAAAACTTGCTTACAGAAGAGCATCACAATATTCAAAAGACTTTTATTTTAATAAATACAAATAAAAGAAATTCATCCCATTTTAATCATTACTTTTCAATATGGAAGAATTTAAATTAAGTAGTATACCAGATGCAATAAAGGACTTCAAAGAAGGCAAATTCGTAATTGTAGTAGACGACAAGGATCGAGAAAACGAGGGTGACCTCATTATAGCCGGCGAAGCGATTACTCCTGAAAAGATAAACTTCATGCTTAAGAATGCACGAGGTGTCCTCTGTGCTCCTATCACCATATCACGTGCTGACGAGTTGAACCTACCTCATCAAGTTGAGGAAAACACTTCCGTACTGGGTACACCTTTTACCATTACAGTGGATAAACTCAAAGGGTGCACTACCGGTGTATCTGCACATGACAGGGCAGCCACCATTAAAGCCTTGGCAGATCCGACCAGCACACCGGAAACTTTTGGCCGTCCAGGTCACATCAACCCTCTCTATGCACAAGACAATGGCGTTCTCCGCCGTAGTGGACATACTGAAGCAGCTATAGACTTGTGCAAACTCTCAGGTCTTTTCCCTGCTGCTGCACTAATGGAAATTATGAATGATGACGGTACGATGGCACGCCTGCCCCAACTTGAGGAGAAAGCAAAAGAATGGAAATTGAAAATTATCTCTATTGCAGATTTAATCGCTTATCGTCTGAAAAGAGAGTCAAGCATTGAAGTCGGAGAAGAAGTTGACCTGCCTACAAAATACGGACATTTCCATCTGATTCCATTCCGCCAGACCAGTACCGGATTGGAACACATGGCACTTATTAAAGGGTCTTGGGAAGAGGATGAACCTGTACTGGTACGTGTTCATTCCTCTTGCGCCACAGGAGATATTCTCGGGAGCATGCGTTGCGACTGCGGAGAACAACTTCATAAATCTATGCAGATGATTGAAAAAGAAGGGAAAGGCGTAATCATTTATATGCAACAGGAAGGTCGCGGTATAGGGCTGATGAACAAGATTGCTGCTTACAAACTTCAGGAAAAAGGACTGGATACCGTTGATGCCAATATCCATTTGGGGTTCAAACCTGATGTACGTGATTATGGCTGTGGCGCTCAGATGCTCATGCATCTGGGAGTGCATAAAATGCGACTGCTGACCAACAACCCGACTAAACGGGTAGGGCTAGAAGCTTACGGACTTAAAATCATAGAAAATGTACCTATTGAAGTTACACCCAATCAGTATGATGAGAAATATTTAAAAACCAAACGGGATCGAATGGGTCATACTCTCCACTTTTAATTTAATTGGTCAAGCCAGCAATTCATGCGCTCCATACTCCTTTTGATTTTCTTATTTAGGTGGTATCGGTTATCAGTCTGTCAGGCAAAAACAGATACCACCGAATTTTAGTCAATCTATAACCGAATTAAAAAGAAAGTTCTCAAAAATATTTTGTTCAAACGATTCTATTGCAAAATCAATGTTACAATTTCAATAAAATTACAGCCTTACATGAAATAATGCTATGTTTTTTTCGTTATAATGAATAAAATGCTTACTTTTGCGAGGAAGTTTTAATCAATAGGATTCAGTATATCATTATGGCACAATTATCAAATCGTCTTAACAGACTTGCTCCATCAGCCACTCTGGCTATGTCGCAGAAAAGTAATGAAATGAAAGCCCAAGGCATCGATGTGATAAACATGAGCGTCGGAGAGCCGGACTTTAACACACCGGAGCATATTCAGGAAGCTGGCAAAAAGGCTATTGATGAAAACTATTCAAAATATTCTCCTGTTCCAGGTTATCCCAAACTAAGGGAAGCCATTGTCAACAAACTGAAAAGAGAAAATCACCTCGATTATCAAATGAGTGAGGTGATGGTATCCACAGGAGCAAAACAAGCTGTATGTAATACTATTTTAGCCTTGGTCAATGACGGAGAAGAAGTTATCATACCTGCCCCCTATTGGGTAAGTTACCCTCAGATGGTCAAACTAGCAGGAGGCATCCCCATCATTGTAAAGACGGGTTTTGATCAGAACTTCAAGATGAAACCAGAGCAACTTGAAGCGGCTATAACGCCAAAAACGAAGATGCTTATTCTCTGTTCTCCAAGTAACCCATCCGGCAGTGTTTATTCAAAAGAAGAATTGGAAGGCCTTGCAAACGTGATCAAAAAGCACAAAGACCTCTTCGTACTTTCAGATGAAATCTATGAGCATATCAATTATATCGGTCGAAGCAACAGTATCGCTCAGTTCCCGGGAATGAAAGAGCATACGATTATTTGCAATGGTGTCTCAAAGGCCTATGCTATGACAGGCTGGCGCTTAGGCTGGATGGCCGCACCGGAATGGATTGTCAAAGGTTGCAATAAGTTGCAAGGCCAATATACCAGTGGTGCCAGTTCTATTAGTCAGCAGGCTGCCATTGAAGCATATAACGGCAACCAGGAAAATGTAGAAGACTACAGAAAAGCTTTCGAGCATCGACGCGATCTGATCATCCAACTCATTAAAGAAACCCCGGGTTTGGAAGTTAATCTTCCGGAAGGTGCTTTCTACGTATTTCCAAAATGCTGTAGCTATTTCGGGAAAGGTGTCGGTAAACGGATTATCCACAATTCTACCGATTTTGCATTATACCTCCTGGAAGTTGCTCATGTTGCAACTGTTGGAGGAGATGCTTTCGGCGATCCTGATAATTTTCGTATCAGTTACGCTACAAATGAAGATAATATCAGAGAAGCTATGAGAAGAATCAAAGAAGCTTTGATGAAATTACAATAAAACAAGTTAAGAAATCAATAGCAAGAACTAAAAAAGAATATTTTAGCAATTAGCTCGTTAAAACTTCTTAATTCGCATCGTAATCGTGTATTAATTCGTATCTTTGCGAGCACGAAACGAGTGGAATTCAAGGTTTAATGCTTTGAGTAAAACTAGCTTAACGTTAAATCGCTATTTAAACAATTAAAATTATTAATAACTAAAAAATTAAAATTCAAAATTATGGCAACTACAAAACAAACCGCCAGCCCCAAGAAAAAATCAGAGGGCTTCACAGGTATTCGTGCAGCATTTTGGGTCATCGTTGTATGCTTCATTATTGCTTGCTGTTTCTATCATTTCTTCTTGGGTTCACCTTCACATTTCGTCAATGGCGATCCTGACGGAGCAGTATTGGATGGTAACATCTGGGGAACGATCCACAAGGGTGGTGTATTGGTTCCTATCATCTTCACATTACTGTTAACAGTTATTGCACTATCTATTGAGCGTTGGCTGGCTTTGCGTACCGCTTTTGGAAAAGGATCTCTTCCAAAATTCGTTACAAACATTGAAACTGCAATAAAAGCCAACGACTTTGCTAAAGCTCAACAACTCTGTGACAAACAAAAAGGTTCAGTAGCAAATGTTGTAGCCGCTTCACTGGTAGCTTATCAGGACATGGACAACGGTGCAAATAAGTCTTTGAAGAAAGAGCAGAAAGTAGCCAGAATCCAACAGGCACATGAGGAAGCTACTCAACTTGAGATGCCTACCCTGACGGAAAATCTTCCTATCATTGCAACTATTGTAACACTGGGTACATTGACTGGACTTCTAGGAACTGTAACCGGTATGATTCGAGCATTCGCCGCATTGGCAGCAGGTGGTGGTGGTGACTCACTGCAACTTTCAACTTCTATTTCAGAGGCTTTGGTAAATACCGCATCTGGTATTGCTACTTCTTGGTGTGCTGTAGTATCTTATAACTATTATACCAACAAGATTGATAAATTAACATTCGCACTTGACGAAGTAGGTTATACAATTGCCCAGACATACGAAGCTAACCACACAGAAGAAGCTTAATTTTTGCTAACCCTTTAATATTCAGTAACTATGGGTAAAGTAAAAGTTAAGAAGGCGGACGTCTGGATCGATATGACCCCTATGTCTGATGTGATGGTCCTTCTGCTTACCTTCTTTATGATGACTTCCACATTCGTTAAGAATGAGCCAGTGAAGGTAAATACACCAGGATCCGTATCAGAGATAAAGGTCCCCCAGAAGGACGTGATGAACATTCTTGTCGGCAAAGACGGCAAGATATTCATGAATATGGACAAAACCACTGATTTGGAAGGCACGCTAAGTGCGGTGACTGCCAATAATGGTATCTCTCTCACAAAGGAACAGGTTAAAAAGTTCGATAATGATGCTATGTTCGGTGCTCCACTGGACAAATTAAGTGATTATTTGAACCTCTCCTCATCCGGCATGAGTCAAGAAATAGGAAAATTAGGTATCCCTACAGATAGTATCAAAGGCGGTCCGAGCGAATTCCAGCAATGGATTACAGAAGCCAAGAATGTCAATCCAGATTTACAACTGGCTATCAAGGCAGATCAGAGTACTCCTTATTCAATCATCAAGAAGGTCATGGATGAACTTCGGGACATGAATGAAAACCGCTACTATTTGATTACATCGTACAAGAAGTTGGAGGACTAAAGAATGCCAAAGAAGAATCTAAGTAAACAAAAGAAGATGTCTACCCGTGTGGACTTCACACCAATGGTAGATATGATGATGCTTCTGATTACATTCTTTATGCTATGCACCACATTGAACAAGCCTCAGACGATGAAGTTGACGATGCCTAGTAACGATAAGAATGTGAACAAGAATGACCAATCAGAGACAAAGGCTTCCCAGACCATTACAATCTATATTGCAGCTAACAATAAGATCTATTATGGCGAAGGGCTTCCTCAATACAGCAACCCTGGTTGGCTGAAAGAAACGACTTATGGTAAGAACGGAATCCGAAAAGTGCTGATTAATCACCGCACAGAAGACGGAACAGATCCAGTAGCCCAGATTATGCTGGCTAAGCAAAAACTGGATGCTGAAAAGTTGAAGAATCCTTCTGCCTGGCCAGACAGCGTTTACCAAAAACAATTGAACAAACTGAAGGATGGTTTTGTGAATGGCAACAGTACACCAATTCCTACCCTTACAATAGTCATCAAACCACTGACTACCTGTTCATACAAAAACATGGTTGACGTACTCGATGAGATGCAGATATGCAGTATTGGTAAATATGTCATTGATAAGATTAGCTCTGATGACATGGGCTTAATCAAGCTCAAAGGAATCAAGTAAAATCTGACAGTGAATAATCATTTAAAAGTAAAGAACAATGTCAAAAATTGATCTATACGACCCTCAATGGGTTAACATGATTTTCCAAGGAAGAAACAAGGCATACGGAGCTTATAAACTTCGTACGTCTATTTCCAAAAGGAACGTCATGGCCATCATTATTATGCTCATTGCTGCTGCCATTATTGCATCTATCCTTGGAATTCAAGCTATAGTGAAAGCCAATCAACAAAAAGTGGCAGTCACTACAAGTGTAGAACTCTCTCAACTTGCCAATAAAAAGAAAGCAGTAGTAGAGAAGAGGACAGTCGTCAAGGAAGAAAAGAAGGAAGTCGTCAAGCAGGTCAAGAGTTCTATTAAGTTCACAGCTCCTGTTATCAAAAAGGATAACGAAGTAAAGAAAGAAATAGTTTCTCAAGAGGATCTGAATAACACGAAGACAGCCGTTGGCGCATTTGACGTAAAAGGAAATAGTGATCAGGGGACTGTTCTGAAAGCAGAACAGGAAATCGCTCAACCTGCTCCACCTGCACCTAAGCCAAGTGCTGAAATAGAAAACAAGGTATTTGATGTCGTAGAACAAATGCCTTCATTCCCTGGTGGCACTTCAGCTCTGATGTCATACTTGAACAGTAATGTAAAGTATCCAGTAGTTGCACAAGAGAATGGCGTTCAAGGACGTGTTGTAATTTCATTCGTTGTAGAGAAAGATGGCTCTATCACTGATGTACAAGTTGTAAAATCAGTGGATCCTTCACTTGACCGTGAAGCTTCCAGAGTCGTACGAAGTATGCCACGCTGGAACCCTGGCAAGCAAAATGGTCAGGCAGTACGTGTAAAATATGACGTACCTGTATCGTTCAGATTGCAATAAAGAATGAGACTCATCATCCTGCTTTACATGCAGGATTACTAAAAGTCGTCCTTGTGCTTTGTACCTCAGTTATGGGGTTCGAGGGCGCAAGGACGACAAATAGTTTAAAAGGGGTTGTTTAACAAACATACACATAAGTAAAGTTTTTTAATCAATCAGAAAAAAAGTAGAGCTGTTGACAAATAAGAAAGACTCCCAAGGATATAACCACTTATGAAACAAAATCAGAGAGGTTCATATGTGGATATATTCGGAATCAATAAAGTCAGCAAAATACTCTTCATAAAGATCTGAAAGACAAAGAAACGGTTTCAGAAGGTCTACAAGACAAAGCAAATCCATAAAGAATGGCTGGAATCTATGTAGAAACAAGAAACACCATCTAAAAAACATATAACCAGTACAACAAAGTTTCCATAAGCTATGAGAAAAAACTTTAAAAATAAATTTGCAGATGCCCTATTACTGCTAAGTCTAATCACAGTAATTGCTTCATGCGGACCTCATAAGCGTAAAGACGGCAGGACTGATACTTATTCATCAGGAGTAATCAGCTTTGCGTCTGATGAAAGTTTCAGCCCTATTGTGGATGAAGAAAGAGAAGTCTTTGAAGGTATATATCAGAAAGCTAAAGTCAAACCGATCTATACTGACGAGACGGATGCTGTGAATGAATTGATGAAAGGCAAGATTTGTCTAGTAATTACATCACGCAATTTTTCTAAAAAAGAATATGAGAACTTACGGGCCAGAAAGTTCATGCCCCAAGCTATTAAATTAGCATACGACGGACTTGCGCTTATTGTCAATAGAAATAATACAGACACCTGCCTGACAGTCAATCAGATCAAAAATATCCTTCTAGGCAAGATCGTGACTTGGAAGCAAGTCAATCCCCATTCAAATAAGGGAACCATTCAAGTAGTATTTGATCGGAACGGATCAAGTGCAGTCAACTGGTGTGTTGACTCACTCTTAAAAGGGAAACCATTTAAGAGTAAGGATATCATGGCAGCAAAAGGAAGTAAACAAGTTGTTGATTATGTTCAAAAAACACCTAATGCAATTGGAATCATCGGTTCAAACTGGTTGAACGATGAAGGTGACACGACCAACACTACCTTCAAGAAAAATATAACAGTTGTCTCCGTAAGTAGAATGGCAAAAGCAACACCATATAATAGTTGGAAACCATACCAATATTATTTATATAACGGAAATTACCCACTGATTAGAACGATATATGCACTTTTGAACGACCCCCTCAATGCACTTCCATGGGGCTTTGCACATTTCATAGAATCGCCACAAGGACAAATGATTATCTATAAAACAGGACTCCTCCCTTATAATGGGGATATAACAGTGAGAGACATCAATGTAAGCAGCAAGTGAAAACAAAACAAGTACGATAAAAAATAGGAAAAAGGTAAAAAGTAAGTAATTAAAAAGTACGATTATGAAAACAATCAAATATTTAGTCTTCGCCGCACTACTTTTCCTGGGTGCAGGCATGAGTGCAACTGCACAAGAAAACCAACAAACAGATTCTGAGATCAAAAACATCTCAAAAGCAATTACAGCAAACCAAAACAACCTGGATGCTATCAAAGACCAAGTAAAAGATTTTGTAAAGAACAACAAAAAGAGTCCTGAGGCATTGGTCGGATTAGGAGAGGCCTATCTGAATATTAAAGATACGGTAAATGCTGCGAAATACGCCCAGATGGCAATCTCACGAGACAAACATTACGGTAATGCATATTGCCTCCTTGGCGATATTGCTGTGCTAAAAGATGACGGAGGAGCAGCCGCAATGTGGTATCAAAATGCAAAAACGATGGATCCAATGAATCCCAAAGGCTATATCCGTTATGCCAGCATATATCGTGGCAGAAGTCCAGAAGAAGCCCTTCAGTCATTGGAAGAGTTGAAGAAAGTATTACCTAATTATCCAGCAGAGTCTGAAGCTGCACATTTTATGTACACAGCCAGAAAATTCGATAAAGCCGTTTTATACTACAGTAAAGCAGACTCAACCAAACTAGACGATGATCGTCTACGCGAATATGCCTTGGCTAGTTATTTTATAGGTAACACAGCAAAAAGTCTGGGTATATCAAAATATGGGAACAGCCGCTCCCCCAGAGACCCTGTGTTCAATCGCCTGACCTTCTACAATTCACTTGCAGCAAAAGATTACGCAACAGCAACAGAATACGCAGAGAAACTATTTACAGCCTCAGACAGTGCTAAAATCATAGAAAGGGATTATCTCAATGCAGGCCACGCCTATATGGGACTTAGCAACTATGCAAAAGCCATAGAGATGTACAAACAAGCCTCACAGATAAATGCTAACGATAATGATATTCATAAATTCCTGTCAGATGCCTATAACAGTGAGAATGATACGGAAGATGCCTTAGATGAATACAACACGTATATCAAGAATAAAGATAACAGTACAGCAAACGATTACATGGCTCTGGCTGAAATCTATTCTAGTGCAGCAAACAAAGCGCAAAAACCTACAGACAAAATAAAATATCTGCAAAAAGCAGACTCTGTCTATATGGATATCGCTTCAAAATTCCCAGAATACAAGGCCTATGGCACTTATATGCGTGCTACGATGAACAGCAATATGGACCCAGACTTTAAGAAAGGACTCGCCAAACCATTCTATGAGCAACTCATCAATATCGTAGAAGGACACACTACTAAAGGTTCTAATGATGATGCTTACTTAAAGTCTGCTTATTACTATCTTGGAGCTTACTACTATACACAAGGTAATAAAACCGATGGAAACATCTACTGGAAGAAACTATTAGATGTAGATCCGGAAAACACAACTGCCAAAGAAGCTCTTGGTATCAAATAAACAGAAAAAAATATTATCGAGCTAAATGCTCATAAACTCCTAATTAAAAAAGCGGGAAGAAAATTATGAATTTTCTTCCCGCTTTTGCTATTACTAAAGATAAGTTTAACAAGTAAAAAACATAGCAAAAAACTGCCATAAAAAAAGGTGGTTCGTCTGAACCACCTTACCTGTTTATCTTAAACAAGGAATTTCTCTTCTTATGGAAGACTAATTGCATCGTTCGGACAAACACTTGCACAAGTACCACACTCAGTGCAAAGATCCGGATCAATAGAATACTTCTCATCACCTGCAGAAATAGCACCTGAAGGACATTCATCAAGGCAGGTTCCACAAGCCAAACAATTGTCACCAATTACGTAAGCCATAGTCTTTAATTTTATTGTTATTATAAT
>DAIPMC010000003.1:0-30069 GCA_036768895.1 Prevotella sp.
GGCTGAGACTCCGGAAGGAATGCTCAACTGTGTAGGACTTCAGAATAAAGGTGCAGACTATTTCTGCAAGCACATCTATCCCCAGATTAAGGATATTGACACAAATATGATTGTCAATGTGAGTGGCAACTCTCCTGACAACTATGCGGCCTGTGCAGCCAGAATAGATGCCCTCGACCGGATTCCGGCCATCGAACTCAATATCAGTTGCCCGAACATCAAAGGCGGAGGCATGGCCTTCGGTGTGACCTGCGAAGGAGCAGCAAGTGTAGTGAAGGCAGTCAGGGAGTGCTATCATAAGACGCTGATCGTAAAACTCTCTCCTAATGTAACGGATATTGCAGATATAGCCCGCGCCTGTGAAGCCGAAGGTGCTGACGCCGTATCCCTGATCAATACCCTTCTGGGTATGGCTGTGGATATAGAAAAGAGAAAACCTGTTCTGAGTATCCGTACTGGAGGGCTGAGCGGTCCAGCCGTAAAACCGATAGCTTTAAGGATGGTTTATGATACTGCCCGAGCAGTAAAGATCCCGGTAATCGGGTTAGGCGGAATCAGCAGTGCCCGGGATGCTATAGAATTTATGATGTGTGGCGCTACAGCAATACAAGTAGGCACAGCCAATTTTCTAGATCCTGCCGTAACCATGAAAATCAAGAATGGAATCAACGACTGGCTGGACCAGCATGGTGTGAAAGATATTCATGAGATTATAGGAGCACTTAATTAAGTGACCCTATAATCGATCATTTTATAATTTTACGGTTTTATTGAGCAGATAATTGTCGAGGATGACCATAGCGGCCATATTTTCGACGATAGGAACGGCTCGGGGAAGAACACATGAATCATGACGTCCCCGTGCGGTCAGGACAGTAGGATTGCCCTGAATGTCAACGGTATTCTGGGGCATGAGAATGGTGGCAACCGGTTTGAAGGCCACCCGGAAGTAAATATCCTGTCCGTTGCTGATACCTCCTTGTATACCCCCACTGTGATTCGTGAGAGTCGTTATCTTACCATCCTTATTGATAAATGGATCATTCTGTGTGCTCCCATGACCAGTGACTCCTGCAAATCCTTCTCCGTATTCAAAACCTTTGACCGCATTGATACCGAGCATGGCTGCACCCAACTGGGCATGGAGTTTGCCGAATTCCGGTTCACCAAGTCCTGGAGGGCAACCCTGGATAACGCAGGAAATGATACCTCCTACCGTATCATTATCAGATTTCACCTCGGCAATGAGTTCTGCCATTTCCTTAGCTTTCTGCTGATCCGGACAACGCACGACATTATCATCCGTTGTAGACAGGTCGTATTGGTGATAGTCTTTATCCAAGGCAATATCACCGACCTGTGAGGTATAGGCATGGATACTGATTTTCAACCTGTTCAGGGCCAGTTTGGCCAGTGCGCCACCCACGCATCGTGCGATAGTGATGCGCGCTGAGGAACGTCCGCCTCCACGGTAGTCCCGGATACCATATTTCGTATAATAGGTGTAGTCGGCGTGTGAAGGACGGAACAGGTTACACATATTGTTGTAATCCTGTGAGCGCTGGTTGGTATTGCGTACTTCAAAGCCTATCGGTGCACCTGTGGATTTTCCTTCAAAGATACCACTCAGGAATTCCACCTTATCAGCTTCTTTCCTTGCCGTAGTCAGTCGACTCTGTCCAGGTTTACGCCGATCAAGTTCATGCTGGATAAAGTCCATATCGATGTCTATACCAGCCGGATAACCGTCTATCACTCCTCCGACAGCAGTTCCGTGGCTTTCCCCGAAACTTGTCAACCTGAATAGATTTCCAAAGGTATTCCTCATAAGACTTATCTTGATTAAAGGTTAGAATACGTGGTATCCTCGATAACCGAATGATGGGCGCAGTGGATCAGCAGCAGCCTCCGCAGCACTCGTGGTTGTCCCCACAACTGCCGTCGCAACCATCCTTGTGATGTCCATCACCATGTTCGCAATCCTCACAGTTGCATCCACATCCATCCTGATGGCCATTGATCATACTCTCATAGGCAGACAGTTCCTGGTCCGTAGCATCGCGGGTATCGAGTATCTGTCCCTTGAATTTCAAGTCTTTGCCAGCCAAAGGATGGTTAAGGTCCATCTTCACTTGCGAGTCACTGATTTCAAGGACATGTCCGTAGAAACGGTTTCCTTCTGCATTCTGAAGAGGTACTACAGCTCCCTTTTTGATATGTTCTTCATCAAACTTACCGTCTACGGCAAAGATTGATTTGTCCATGTCGATGACGAGAGAGGCATCATATTCGCCGTAAGCCTGATCATGAGGAATATCAAATTCGAAATTGGCTCCTTTTTCCAATGGAGTGACATTGTCTTCAAAAGCCTGAAGTGCAATACCCAGACCACTGATAAAATTGAAAGGTTTGTCGTCAGAAGTCTGTTCGATTAGTTCGGATTTGCCTTCTGTAGCATCATACAGTTGATAGGACAAGTTGATGTACTTGTTGGATTTGCTCATTTGATTTATTCTTATTTGTTATGTATGCAAAGGTACGAAATATTTCTTGAATAGTCCCCCCTTCAAGTTAAATAATGGCTTATAAATAATTGGGGTAAAGGAAAATATTGGTTATTTATCAGGTTTGAGATATAAAGAAAAGTAAATGATACATTATAAAAAGTTGCTTATCTGTCTTTTTACTAACTTTGCGGAATAACTTACAGAATCAATTAGCAAGTATCGTTACGGACAATTAATAATCAAAAACATGAAAAAGTATTTATTATTTAATCTATGTGTTCTGTTTTCCGCTGCCGCCTTCTCACAGACACCAGCAGAAACCAATGTCAACAAATTGGGATATCCAAAGATTATGCCCGACAACAGAATTGAGTTTAGTATCAAAGCCCCCGAAGCACGCAAGATACAAGTGGATTTAGGACGGAGGTTTGACATGATCAAGAGCGCTGATGGTGTATGGACAGTTACCACGACACCCCAAAGCCCCGGTATACACTATTACAGTCTTATCGTGGATGGGCTCTCTGTGGCTGATCCTTCAAGTGAGTCATTTTTCGGATGTGGCCGTATGATGAGTTGTATAGAAGTCCCATACAATAAGGAAGACACACGTTTCCAGGTGCAAGATGTCGCTCATGGGCAGGTCCGTACAGTAAGGTACTATTCTAATGTGACAAAGAGTTGGAGGGTGATGTATATCTATACTCCGGCAGGGTATGATGATAATATGGATAAGAAATATCCTGTAATCTATATCATACATGGTGGTGGTGAGGATGCCCGTGGATGGGTACAGCAAGGTCGTTCTGACATCATACTCGATAACCTTATTGCAGAAGGCAAGGCCAAACCGATGATGCTTGTAAGTTTTGATGCCAATGTAGGAGGATTCGAAAAAGTAAGATCTGAAATACTTGACAATATTATCCCATTTGTCGAGAAGAACTTTCGGGTTGATGCTTCTGCTGACAGCAGAGCCCTTGCCGGTTTGTCGATGGGAGGCATGTATACCTTATATGTAGGAGTTCCGAATACAGACAAATTTCATAATCTGGGAGTATTCAGTTCCGGTTGGTTTGCTAAGAGAACACCGTTTATGATAGCTGACAAAGAGCGTGATGCCAACTATGCATATATGGACCATAACTCATCGCTGATGAATTCTAATCTTAAGAATTTCTTTATAACGATAGGAGGCAAAGAGGACATAGCTTATGAAAATTGTCAGATCATGATGCAGCGCCTGAATAAGGCCGGTGTCAAATTTGAATACTTTGATTCTGAATCCGGCGGACATACATGGCCCGTATGGCGTGAAGATTTATATCGTTTTGCTCAGAAGATCTTTAAATAAATATTTCTATTTGATGTTGTATCCTAATGGTATAATCATAGAGATGGTCTCTTATGATTGATGAATGAGTTCTCTTAGTCAAGGCTCCGTTAAATCAAAATTTAATGGGGCCTTTTTGTTAATAGTGGAAAAATAAGTCCATATAAATTCAGGTTGTAACCAGACCGGAAAAGAATATGACAAAGTGATTAAAAATGAAAAGAAAAGCTAATTATTTGATTTAAGTCAAGAAAGGTGATAGAAAAGAATAAAAAGGTAGCAATTTATTTGTTGTGTGCGAAAACAGATGTATCTTTGCATTGTCTTTAAGAGAGACATAAGGATAATAAGTTTTAGGGTAATATTTAACAAGAGCTGTTTTTCAGAAGGCTCACAAAAAGGTAAAAAGATGAAAAAGATGATTTTATTGGCTGTTGCACTGCTCAGCATAACCACAGCCACATTCGCAGCAAATGATGAAAAAGAAGCAACTGCAACTGCTGCAGCTTACAGTATGAACTTCAACATGAATAGTGTAGCCAAGGCTTTGGATCTGGATTTCGATCAGGAAGAAGCTGTAGAAGATGTTCATCATAATTTCTCTGCAGAAATGATGAATGCAGCAATGGCTCCTGAGACCGACCGTAAGACTATGGTTAACAAGGCTATCAACAAGGACTTGAGGTATATGCACTCTATCCTTTCTGATGGACAATATCATAAATATCTGCAACTGCTCAACGTTACATTGAACAATCGCGGTATCGAAAAGTAAAAAAGTTGTTTTTAAAAATAGGAAGGCGCTGATCTCATGAGAGGGCAGCGTTTTTTTTTATGTTGTTTTTTCGAATAAAAACAAGCGTTTTATTTCTATTTTTTTTTAGGTGCTGTTTCCCCGAAATGATTTTCTTATTAGAAAATCGGAAAATTCTTTGGTGTTGTAAGGAATAACTTTTATTTTTGTACTTCAGAAATTAAAGAAAATCAATGAATAAATTAAAGTTCTTGACCCTTACCGGCATTCTGACGATTCTGCTGACAGCCTGTGGAACATCAGAGACCATCCCCATCACAGGCCGCAAGCACAAGATTGGAGTTCCTGATGAGCAGGTTCTCGCCTTATCCAATCAGGAATATACCAAGTATATGTCTACAGCCGTAAGATCTACAAATGCAGCGAATACAGCGATGGTAAACCGAGTTGGAAGGCGCCTGGCCAATGCCGTGGATTCCTATCTGAATGCACATGGCTATCAGAATGATGTGAAGAATTTCCATTGGGAATTCAACCTTGTCCAGAACAAGGAGGCCAATGCTTTCTGTATGCCCGGAGGAAAGATAGTCGTTTATGAAGGACTATTGCCTTATACTCGCGATGAGACCAGTCTGGCTATTGTCCTGGGGCATGAGATAGCCCATGCTGTGGCAAAACACAGTGCCGAGCAGATGACCAAGCAACAGAACCAGGAGTTGGGTACGAATATCGGTGCCAATATTATCGGAGCCGTTACCGGAAGTAAGGACATCGGGCAAGTGGCCGGACAGGTAGCCGGGCAATACTTCAGTTTCGTTAATCTTAAATATAGCCGTGAAGATGAGTTGGAAGCTGATCATATAGGACTGATTTTTGCAGCAATGGCAGGATATAATCCGGAGTCAGCCATTACTTTCTGGAAACGGATGTCTACAGCTACCAACAATGCAAATACGAGTGATTTTATGAGTGATCATCCGAATGATGCCAAGCGTATTGCCGCTTTGCAAGCAGAGATGCCTGAGGCTTTGAAATATTATCAATCCTATAAGACGCCCATTCTGAAATCCTATTCAGTACCTTCTTCCAAGTCGAATAAAAGAAAATAAAATAGAAGTTATTACTGATTATTTTATACCAGTTGAGGGAAGGGTTTTGCAAGATTTGCAGAGAAGTAGACCCTGATAATTCGTTCAAGTTTCCTCTTTGGAGTTGATATTTGATAATAATCAGTGAATGAATTCATGTAAAGAAGAGGGCGGAAATTTCCGCCCTCTTCTTTGTTTGTTCGTTTTTTTATCGTATCTTTACCACAGATTAATGATTTTTTTATATAGATAACTATGATAGGATATATCGGACAGAATTTATGGTTGTTCTGGGTTATTATTACCTGTGCATGCCTGATCCTGGAGTTGAGTTCCGGAGATTTCTTTATAACTTGTTTTGCCATTGGCGGTGTTTTCGGTATCATCGCATCTGTAGCCGGTCTTCCTTTCTGGGCGCAAGTACTGATATGGGCAATCCTCTCTATGCTTAGCATCTGGTTGATACGTCCCCGTCTGTTACGGCGTTTCCACAGTAAGGAACATGAGCGTTCAAGTAATGCTGATGCGCTGATAGGTCGTGTCGGGACAGTGATTGAACCGATTACGTCACAAGAGAGCGGATATGTTCAAGTCGATGGTGATCAGTGGAAAGCCGTATCTGATTCAGGAGAGACCTTTCAGAAGGGAGATAAGGCGAAAATTGTCTCCCGTGATTCCATCATTGTAAAAGTGAAAAAATGCAACAAGAGCAATTAGTTGTCATGTTGCGCCAATCTAATATTTAACTTATTAAGATCATTAAAAACATTACGAATATGGTAGGAACAGTTGTTTTAGTTGTCATTGTTTTCTTGGCATTGATTTTTGTCAAGTCAGCCATTGTGATTATCCCTCAGAGTGAAACACGCATTATAGAGCGTCTGGGGAAATATTATGCCACATTGAAACCGGGTATCAATCTGATCATCCCCTTTGTTGATTAGTCCAAGATGATCTATGCTATGTATAACAGACGGTACACCTATACTCATAAGATAGACCTTCGGGAACAAGTTTATGACTTTGACCGTCAGAATGTCATTACGAAGGATAATATCCAGATGCAGATCAATGCCTTGCTCTATTTTCAGATTGTAGATCCGTTCAAAGCTGCTTATGAAATCAATAATCTTCCCAATGCTATTGAGAAATTGACTCAGACGACACTGCGTAATATTATCGGTGAGATGGAGTTGGATCAGACGCTGACTTCCAGAGACGTAATCAATACCAAGTTGCGTGGGGTCCTGGATGATGCCACCAATAAGTGGGGAATCAAGGTGAACCGCGTGGAGTTGCAAGACATCATTCCACCGGAGAGTGTTCTTCAGGCCATGGAGAAACAGATGCAGGCCGAGCGTAACAAGCGTGCCACCATCCTGACCAGTGAAGGAGACAAGCAGGCTCAGATACTGCAGTCGGAAGGAGACAAAGCTGCGATCATCAACAAAGCTGAGGCTGCTAAGCAACAGGCTATTCTGAATGCAGAAGGTGCTGCTACAGCTCGTATCCGTACGGCTGAGGCTGAGGCTATCGCCATCCAGAAGATAAGCGATGCTGTGGGCAAGAGTATCAATCCAGCTAATTACCTGCTGGCTCGGAAATATATTGACATGCTCGGTGAAGTGGGCAGTGGAGACAAGGCCAAGACCGTATTCCTGCCGTATGAGGCAACCAGTCTGATGGGCAGTCTTGGCGGTATCCGTGAACTGTTCAGAGTCCAATAGCATTCTTTGTGATGATTGCGTGGAATAAATTGAAATAAGAATAATGAATATTTGTATTGTAGCGGGAGCACGTCCCAATTTTATTAAAGAAGCTCCCATTATCCGGGCTTTGAAGAACAAGAAGAACAGTCCGGATTCCGTATCTATAGACTACCGGTTGGTTTATACCGGTGCAAAAGATGATCCTACACTTGAGCAATCTCTCTTCAAAGATCTCCAGATACCCGGACCTGATGCTTATTTAGGTATAGTCGAAGAAAACCTGAATGAACTTACCGGAAAGGTAATGTCAAAGTTTGAAGAATATCTCCAGACCTATCCGGCCGATGTCGTCATCGTCGTGGATGACCTGGCCAGTGCGATGGCCGTGGCCATTGTGACCAAGAAGCGTGGAATCATCCTGGCCCATATTGCCGCAGGCACCAGAAGTTTTGATATTTCCATGCCTAAGGAAGTCAACCGTCTGGTCATTGACGGACTCAGTGATATTCTCTTTACTGCCGGCGTCAGCAATAATTCCATAGCAAGTAAAGAAGGAGCCGAACTCTCCAAGGTTTATATGGTGGGAAATGTCCTTATGGATAATATCCGCTATAACCATAACCGGATGATCCGTCCGTCTTGTCTTGAGGAATCAGGTATCAGAGACGGGGAATATCTGGTCTTTACACTCAATCGGAAAGCCCTTATCACGAATACCGAAAATCTACGTCAGATGTTGTCAAGAATGCTGTCTGTAAGTGGCGACATTCCGATCATAGCTGCCTTGCACGATTCTGCAAAAGAGGCCATCATATTATTAGGGCGTGATTACGGTCTCGATCTTCATACGGTTCATTTCATAGAACCACTGGGATACCTCGAGTTCGGCTATCTTACAATGCATGCAAAGGGGATTATAACGGATTCCGGTAATGTGGCTGAAGAAGCTACATTCAATCAAGTACCCTGCATTACGCTGAACAGTTATACCGAACACATCGAGACCATTACAGTTGGTACGAATGTACTGGTAGGAGAAGATCCGGAGCGTTTGGCCAAAGCTGTGGAGGATATGGTGAATGGCAACTGGAAGAATTCCGGTATTCCTGACCGTTGGGACGGTAGGAGTGCCGAGCGTATTCTCCGGATTCTGTCAGAGATAAAAAGTAACTGATAAAATGAAGGATCACTGATCCTTCCTGAATCATCGGCTTATGGGAAAGAAAGCAGTAATTGTAGGAGCCAGCAGCGGCATCGGCCAAGAGGTCACTCTGTTCCTGTTGGAGAAGGGTTGGACAGTAGGTGTTGCAGCCAGACGTAAAGAAAAGCTGGAGGAATTTCTGACTATTGCTCCGGACCGTGTGTTTGTTGAAGTTATAGACGTGACTGCAGCAGATGCTGCGGAGAAGTTGCGTCACCTCATTCAGACAATGGGAGGAATGGATTTGTATTTTCATGCTTCAGGGATAGGTTATATGAACCGGGATTTGAGGAATGCCAGTATGGAAATCAATACGGTGAGGACGAATGCACTGGGGTGGACGCAGATGGTAGGAGAGGCGTATCGCTATTTTGCGAAACAAGGACGCGGGCATATAGCCTGTATCACAAGTATAGCAGGTACGAAAGGTTTGAGCCCTGCACCTGCCTATAGTGCTACAAAGGCTTTCCAGCAGAATTATCTTCAGGCTCTCGAGCAACAGGCCCATCGTCGGAATCTGGATATTTATTTTACAGATATACGTCCAGGTTTTGTAAAGACTCCACTGTTGAAGGATTCCAATGCTTTTCCAATGCTCCTTTCCGTGAAACCTGTGGCAAAAGTTATAGTCAGGGCTATCTATCGAAAGCGACATGTGATAGTCATCGACTGGCGCTGGCATATCCTTACGGCATTCTGGCGTCGTCTTCCCCGATGGATATGGAGGAGGTTCCGGTTATAGTTCTATCCTTATCTTAATGGGATAGAGAGTTGCAGATCATTCGTCACACTAGCATGGTCTGTCCCGTACATCGTGATATTATCCAGCATACTGTTTATGACCGTTCTAAGAGAAGAACTGAGCATCATCGGAATTTTCAAACTATGCAATAAGGCACTGTTATCCCGTAGATTCTCGTTGCCGTCGCTGTGTACGATATAAGCATTTGCAATAGCTTTGACGATAGAAGATGGGATAAGCGATGGAGGGATGCTCATCCGTGATTTGGCAACTGCTTTGATGTGGTTGGTAATATAGTCTGAAATACGTTTTCTAGAATAATCCTTCAGGTCCGCACAACTCCTGATGCGAGTGAGGCATCTCGTCTGTACATCAATATGACTGAGGTCATGGCTGATGGTCAGTTCCCTGAAGTGACAAGGGTAAGTGATCGTGGAACCCGTATTGATGTCATAAATGCTATCTGTTTTATTGGCATTATAATCCTTACCGATGTCACTGGTATGGAAATGTCCGGTGAGGATGATGTGTACACCGCTTCTCAGCAGCCGTGCCCTGACTGTCGTGTCATTCCGGATGACAGCCGAAGACAGGAAATGGCTGATATCGGTGATATGTTCCATGAGTGGATGATGCATCATGGCGATTACCTTGTAACCCTCTTTTTCAGCTTGAACTGCCTGATCACAGAGCCAGTTGAGTGTGCTTGAACTGATTTGTCCTGTGTTCGAATCGATTCCCAGGAGTTTGACACCTTTGCACAAAGTACGTATATAACTTAAAGAATAGGGATCCCTGACAGATAGAGAATCATAACCGAAATTACGATAGAGATCGGCAAATTCCGCTGCAAACACCGTTTCGGCCCTCTTTGTGCTATCTCCCTCATAATAGACAGCACCGGAAGTACCTAAATCGTGGTTGCCAGGGACGACGAATGTAGGGATTCCTGCTTTTAAGAGTGTGTCCAGTCTATTGACTACATATTCATGACTCAGCTTTGATCCGTCTTTTGTCAAGTCACCGGGAATCAGTACAGCACTGGGTCTTTCTTTCAATACCGTATCAACGAGCGCATCAAAGATCTCCGCACTTTTGTCCACCATTTTCCGGCTTCCGGCCATATAATCCTGCCAGGCTTTACCGTCTTTTACAAGTAAGTTAGGTGCCATCACGTGAGTGTCTGAGATCAGGAACAAGTGTACCTGTGCAGGTACGGTCGTTGCAATAAAAAGAAACAAAAAGAGTAATGAACTCTTGAAAAGATTGAGATTTTTCCGAATACCGATTTTTTCTTTCATACCTGTTTTTTAGAGGATTTTGCGTATCCATTCTAATTTCATACGCGGAGGAGTAGTCGGAGGCAAAATTAAAGAATAAGAATGAAAGAAGCAAGTTTTCTTTTGTTTTTCATAATTCTTTATTGTACCTTTGCTGTCTCAAATGGCAAAAAAGGATAATTACGATTTTCTTACTTCCGCACCTGTTCCCAAGGTTATCCGGAGGATGGCGGTACCGACAATTATATCGATGCTGGTTACGAGTTTTTACAATATAGCAGATACCTTTTTTGTCGGTCATCTCAATACCCAGTCCACAGCAGCGGTAGGAATTGTATTTTCCGTCATGTTCATTATCCAGGCTTTCGGTTTCTTTTTTGGCCAGGGTTCTGGGACGTATATATCCAGGGAACTAGGGGCGAAGCGGCACCGGAATGCAGCAAAGATGGCCTCAACAGGTTTTTTCTTTTCCTTTATGTTCGGGTGTCTTTTACTGATAGTGGGGGAAATACTACTCAGGCCATTGTCTATATGGTTAGGCTCTACTCCTACGATCCTTCCCTATACGGAAAAGTTTATGGGTATTATCCTTCTTGGAGCACCCTTTTTTACCGCTTCGCTGACTCTTAACAATCAGATGCGGTTCCAAGGCAATGCCTCTCTGTCCATGATTGGAATCGTGATAGGATCATTATTGAATGTGGTTCTTGATCCGATATTTATCTTTGTATTACACATGGGGGTAGAAGGAGCGGCTTTGTCAACTATTATAGGGCAGGTTGTGTCTTTCTTCATTTTGATCCGGATGACTTTCAGCACAAGGAATATAGGAATTTCTTTCAAGGATTTCTCTCCTTCCTGGAAGTTTTTCAAAGAGATTTTTTACGGTGGCAGTCCGTCGCTTTCACGTCAGGGACTTGGCAGTGTGGCTATGATTGCGCTGAATATCAGTGTCGGCGTCTATGGGGATGCCGCCATAGCAGGTATGTCCATCGTCAACCGTATCACCATGTTTGTCATGTCAGCTGTGATTGGCCTTGGACAAGGTTTTCAACCTTTATGTGGTTTCTGTTATGGAGCTCGCCTATATGACCGGTTGAAGAAGGCCTTTTGGTATACTGTAAAGATTGGAACGATTTTTTTAGTGATTTGTGCTGTGGTCGGTGTTTTTTTCAGTACTCAAATCATAATGATATTCCGGAATGATCCAGATGTAGTTCGTGTTGGTCAGATGGCTTTGATCTGGCAATTGTTCACATTCCCGTTAGATGCTTTTTCTATGGCAAGTAATATGATGACTCAGGTATGTCGGAAAACCTGGCGTGCTAATATCCTTTCAGCTGCACGTCAGGGATTGTTTTTCATCCCATTAGTCCTCATTCTTCCTCGATTCTTTGGTATTTTAGGTGTAGAGATGTGTCAGAGTTGGAGTGATGTCCTGGCTTTCCTGCTTACTATTCCGATAATGTTTTACACGTTCAAAGAGCTTAAATAAATAACGTCCATCAAAGAAATTTGACCGATAACGGCTCTCTGATGATTGATGGATTATTTTTTGATTGAAAAATAGATTCTTTCCTTTCCGGTTAAGAAATGAAAGTCTTACAAATGAAAGACAATCGGGATAGAGAACATCGTCCGGCACGGTTTGTCATTATGAATCCCCGGTTTCCATTTTGGCATTTTATGAACCACCCTCAAAGCTTCAGCGTTCAGTAACGGATGGGCAGATTTCGTGATTTTAATATTACTGATGGTACCATTCGGATTGATGATAAAAGAGACAATGACCTTTCCCTCAATCTTGTTTTTCATTGCGGTAGGGGGGTACTGGATATTCTTGTCGAGCCATTTCATCAATTCTACCCAGCCACCAGGAAATTCCGGCAACTGTTCCACAATACGGAAGTTGATAGCCTGGTTATCAGGAGTCGTTTGAGTCAAAGCCTGCAATTCATTATTATGGGCTTTGTCTCCACCCTTTCCGCTAGCAGCTACACTGGAGTCAGCTCCTTCTGTACTTTCTCCTACATTACCGGTTCCGGCTGGAGAGCCGTTATTGTCTGCCGTAGCAGCATCAGGAGGAATGGTTGTTTGTTCCTGTTCCTGTCCGAACATTTTCAGCATCTTTTCACCTTGCTTGACTACTTTGTGCGATGCATATCCGGATTGACGCCGGGATAACTGATTTCCTTGGGCTAAAGGCGGAAGTGCTTTCATATCATTGAATTCCACGCCCTTGATGTCTTTCAGGTTCATGGAATGGTTTTCTATAAATATAAAGATGCACGTACAAAGCATGATAGCAATAGCAGTGCCGATAATGATCAGCAGAGCTATCAGATTCCTTTTCGGAGTTCCCTTCCGAAGCTTATAAGCCCCGTATTTCTTATTCCGGCTTGTAAAAACCAGATCCAGCCATTTCTGGTCATTTAAATCTATTTTTGGCATTGTATGATCTTGTCCTATCCTTTATTTCAAGTGAGCGGACAGATATGAAAACTGTTCGTTCCGGTGTCAGGAAGACTTTCAAACCGCAAAGTTATGTTTTTTTCTATCGAAATCCAAATTTTTACGGCAAATGTTCCTTAAATATTAGTTGTTCTTTTTTAAGAGGTTTCAGTGTAGATGCTGATTTTCCTTATTTATCATCATTGGTTTTCAGGAATGTCAGAAGTTGGTTCTGTTTTAAAAATAAAGATGATTTTCCCTTTTTATACTTCTGTCCTGTCTTATTACAGATTAGATACGTTCAGAGAAAAGAAGAACGAACCGTTTCTGTAAAAAATTCAAGAAAGAAATTTGGTTAATTGACAGGAAAAGACTAAATTTGTGGAGACTGAAGGCTTCTGGTCTGAAGAAAAAGAATACTTCTTCCCAGAATTTTTTAGGAGGATAATAATGAAAAAGCCAATGGATCAGAATAATCAGGATGGAGTCGTATTCATGAGAAGTGTGTTTGACAGACACCTTACTTTGAAGTATGCACCCGGCATCAAGGCTGGTTTCCCTTCGCCGGCCGAATCATACGAGGTGGACTCACTTGACTTCAACAGGGATATGATTCGCCATCCGGACACAACCTTTTATGGTCGAGTACGGGGGGACTCTATGATCCAGGCTGGGATTAATGACGGGGATATATTGGTAATAGACCGTTCTCTGGAACCACAGAACGGTGATGTTGTCGTAGCATTCTATGACCATAAATATACGGTGAAGTTCTTTGATAATACCCATTATAAAGAAGGATATATCGAACTGAAACCGGCTAATCCGAAATATCCTGTATTCCGTATTACTGCTGCTGATGACTTTACGATATGGGGAGTTGTTCAGTATACGATTAAAAACTGGCGAAAATAGGAAAGGAGTTTTGATGTATTATGCCCTTGTAGATGTGGATAATGCGTATGTCTCGTGTGAACGTGCTTTCCGTCCCGACTTGAATGGGAAGGTAGTTGTCGTGTTGTCCAACAATGATGGTTGTGTCATCGCGCAGAGCAATGAAGCCAAGTCAATGGGTATCGAAAGAGGGACTCCTTATTTTAAACTATCCGAACTTTTTCCGGGGAAGCAGATTTATGCCTTTTCGTCGAACTATGAACTTTATGCCGACATGACTCGTCGCTTGATGAATATCGTGAGTCGTGATGTGCCGGAATTCCATCGTTATTCTATTGACGAAGGATTCTGTGTCTTTCCTGATATGACGGAATCCGATTTGAAAATCTGGGGCGAGCAATTATATGAGCGTATCTGGCGCGGACTGGGAATTCCTGTGAGTGTCGGCATCGGCAGGACAAAGACACTGGCTAAGGTCGCAGGCCGTTTTGCCAAGGTCTATCCGGGATACCACCATTGCTGTATAATCTATACAGAAAAGCAGCAGAAGAAGGCTTTGGATATGTTCCCGATAGAGAAAGTATGGGGTATCGGTCGTCGTTGGGCAGAGGCCCTTCAGTTATCACAACTCAAGACAGCCGGTGATTTTGCAGCTCAGCCCGAATCATGGGTTCGAGCCCGTTTCAATGTGATCGGGCAAAGGACATGGAAAGAGCTGAATGGGCAGGATTGTATCCCTGTTGATGACATGAATCTGGAGAGAACGAGGAAAAGAAGTATCTGTGTCTCCCGTTCCTTTCCTCATCCCATCTATCAATTTGAAGATATCAGAACGCATGTAGCCAATGATGCAGCGAGGTGTGCTGAACGGTTGCGCCAGCAGCATCAGGTCGCTTCGAGAAGTGGTGTTTTTATAGATACAGGTCCTTATCGTGGAGCCCATCATTCTAATGGGATGTTCCGGATGCATACCCTGCTGACACCTTCCGCCAGTACGAGGATTATTGCAAGTACAGCGTTGCGATGTCTTAAGAGTGCTTTTCTGCAGGGATATTCCTATAAACGAGCCGGAGTACTGTTGATGGATGTGTGTCCGGATAGTGGGGTCCAGACCGATTTTATAGATTATCGGCCGGATCGATATAAGAAAGAATGCCGCCTTGATGCCATTATCGATCGCATCAACCGGATCAACGGGAGTGAAACTGTCGTTCTGGCCGCGAGACAGTATACAGCAAAGGACGGAAAAGGTAAGGCGGTGAAGTTTGCTGATGCAATCCGGCGGAACCGGAAGAGCCCTGAATATACCACAAGGTGGTCAGATATACTTGAAGTTGATTGAACTTCTGTTTTCGAATCATAAAAAGAGAAAGATATGGATACGGTACTTTATATAAAAAATATGGTGTGTGACCGCTGTATTATGGCGGTGACACAAACTCTGAATGATCAGAACCTGCATCCGATGAGTGTCGAACTGGGTGAGGTACATATAGCTGATGTGTTGTCGGACGGGCAGAAAGACCGTCTTCGAAGAGCATTGGAAAATCTGGGTTTTGAACTTCTGGACGACAGGCGTCAGCAGACGATCGGTCTGATTAAGAATGCCATTATCCGACTGGTACATTATAATAACGACCATTCTGCAGTGAATCTTTCTGATTATCTCTCGGAGAAGTTGCATAGTGACTATTCTGCACTGAGCAAACTCTTCAGTGAGGTGGTAGGTAAGACGATCGAACGTTATTATATTGAGCAACGTGTGGAGCGGGTAAAGGAACTGATCAAGTATGACCAATTGAGTTTGACTCAGATAGCCAATGAAATGAATTATTCCAGTGTGGCATACCTTTCCAGCCAGTTCAAGAGTGTTACAGGGATGACTCCGTCCGCATTCAAGGCTCAGAAGGAGAATACGCTGAGAGCATTGGACAAGATCTGAGGTTGAAATGATATAGATTTTAAATAAAAATATAATGAGATACGGAATAATTGGAACTGGTGCCATCGGTGGCTATTATGGTGCAAAACTGGCAAAGGCTGGTGAAGAAGTATATTTTCTTTTTCATCGTGACTATGATGTGGTCTGTAAGAATGGATTACAGGTAAATTCCTGTGATGGTGATTTTCATCTCTTTCCTGTGCATGCCTGCCAGCATGCGGAAGATATGCCGCAATGTGATGTGGTGCTGGTGGCCTTAAAGTCCGTAAATGAAGCCTTGTTGAAGACATTGCTGCCACCACTTCTGAAGCCCACTACCTTAGTGGTGCTGATTCAGAATGGTATCGGAGTGGAAGCAGATGTCCAGCGGATGTTTCCTGATACATGCCTGGCTGCTGGTCTGGCATTTATCTGTGCAGCAAAAACAAAACCCGGCATCGTGGATCATCAGGCCGAGGGCTCTATCAATATCGGCAACTACAGTTGTAAGGACCAGACCGTTATGGATAATATGATTTCGGAGATGAAAGCTGCCGGCATAAAAGTGGCTGAGGTGGAATACCATGAGGCGAGGTGGCGCAAGGCAGTCTGGAACATGTCCTTTAACGGGATGACAGTGGCCTTGGATACCAATACAGATGCCCTGCTCTCCAATCCAGATACCATGCGACTCATCCATGATCTGATGCTGGAGGTTATTGACGGTGCCAGAGCCTGTGGAGTCAATATCGGTCATGAGTATGCAGACAAATCGATTACCTATACTCAGGCTATGCCTCCATATCTTCCCAGTATGAAACTTGATTATGATTTTCATCGTCCGATGGAGATCTATTATCTCTATACCCGTCCGATAGAGGAAGCGCGTAAAGCCGGATATGAGATGTCAAAGTTGTCTATGCTCGAAGCGGAACTGAAATTCAAGGAGCGGAACCGATAGTTATCCATGTGTTTCTAAGAGAAACTGCCAGATAGATTGATTATCCTCCTTGATGTAATGTTCGTTTCTTTGTCTTTTTGTAATAATTTGTTATAAAAAAAGGATAAAAACTTGTAATTATTAAAAACGTTCACTATTTTTGTCGTATAGAATCTAATCTTAATTCTCTCATGCATGAAAATATTAATTGCCGGGGGTACCGGATTTATAGGAAAGGCCTTAAGTTTCTTTCTTGTTGGAAAGAAATATGAGGTAAACGTTCTGACCAGAAGGAGGATACGTGATACGGGAGATGTGCACTATTACCAATGGGATGTAGAGAAAGGTTTTATCGATCCACATGCCTTTGATGGAGTGAATGCAATCATCAATATGACGGGTGCCAATATCGGAGAAAAGCGTTGGACCACAGTCAGGAAACAAGAGATTATAAGCAGTAGGCTGAAACCTCTGAATCTTCTCCTGAAATACGTAGAAGAATCTGGTCATAGAATAGATGTGTTGATATCATCTTCTGCTGTAGGATACTATGGAGCAGTAACAACTGACCGGATCTTTACAGAAGAAGACAAGAATGGTACGGATTTCCCCGCACATGTTTGCAAATTGTGGGAAGATACTGCCCGAAAGTTTGATAAGGTAGCCCGTCGGGTAGTCATTCTGCGTAAAGGTGTCGTAATCGGCAGAAGTGGGGGAATGTACCGAAAATTACAACCTTTGGCGAAACATGGAATCAATGTTGCTTTAGGGAACGGCAGGCAATATATTCCATGGATATGTATTGGCGACCTGGTGAGAATCTATAGTTATATTTTAGACAATAAGAAGATGAATGGTATTTTCAATGCGGTGACCAGTGAGCATATTACCATGAATGATTTCTCAAAGAAGATGCTGCATTCGTTTGGCAAGAGAAATATTCTGCCGAATGTTCCTTCCTGGGTTATCAGAGCCCGCTTCGGAGAAATGTCTGAAATGTTGTTACGCGGATCAAGAGTCAGTAATGAAAAGATCAAGAGCATGGGCTTTGGCTTTTGGTACCAGTCTATTCATCAGTGCCTGTGATTTTACTAATGATTATAAAAGTGAAAAGTATGAAGAAAATCTTTTATAGATTATTGTTATGAATGAAGAAAATTTGGATCAAGCAAGAAATTATTTTAATGACTTGGAAAGTCAGGTAGCCTTGCTTCCGGAAGATCAACAAGGGTTACTGTTCCGAAAGTGTGCGGTCAACTGTGTTTCTAATACGGTATTGCCTTTTCTGCGAGCACGACGAGAGAAGTGCGGGGGAGATCTGGATCTGTTCTTTTCAAACCAGGAAGATTCGGAATATTCGTTTCAGAGGGTTATAGAAAAAGGTCATATCTATGAAATGGGATATCCCAGATGCTTTTGTTTTATGCACAATATGGGATTTGCAAAGTCAAAGATACATTGCGAATGCTCAAGACAAAGTATTCTGTTTATATTACACGAATTGTTTCCCACTAAGGATTTTACAGTAGATATAGTCAGTACGGTCTTGGGCGGATCAGATAAATGTACATTCAGAGTAACGCTATGTATTTGATAGTTGCCAATTATTAAGGCAGACAGTCTATCACATTTTCTGGCAGCATAATCGAACAATCTGCAGAAACGAGTGGATGTTCTTTTAAAAATAGGACATAGACAATTTTCTTACCTTGTGAGAAAGGAGCCTTCTGAGTCTTAGTTTTTAACTGCTGCAAAAGTCGGTCAGCATAATCAGCTGACTTCCATTTGCATTCTCCCACGAGAATGGTAGAGGGATTGTTGAAGTCCTCTGCAACAACATCAAATTCCAAGTCTTCGTATCCAATAGGAGTCTTCTTGCCTTCATCAAATATAGGTACCTTTCCCCACCATCTCCTTGCTACATTCCATGTATGGCCAAATAGAGTATTGCCAGAAACAGCAATCTGACAGAGTCGTTCCCAAATGAACGAAACATGTTCTGGCATCTCTGTGTGAATTGTATCTAAAACAATTTGCTTTCTTCCCAGTGAGAGCAAAGATTTATTAGGAGCTATGAAACGATAATAAAACGACATGAATGGATCATCTATCCGGTAGATTGTCTTTTTTGTCTTCTTTTCATTTTCACCAAAGGGTACTTCCTTTCTTATATATCTCATATTTGAAAGGTTGTTAAGAGGCTTGGAAAGTTCTGTCGTTTTCTTGCCAACGGCATTAGCCACATTGGAAAAGCGATTATTACCATTACCCAGTGCCGTCATAATAGAGGCATAGGGAGCAATTTCAGAAATATCATCCATAAATAATGCTGCTGGCTCATCATAAAGGACCCCATGTTCATCAAGTATCAAATGATCAATTGCATCTGTCAGATCATCATATTCCTCGCGAAGAGCCCAATATCTGGGTACACCTCCCCAAACACTGAATTCTTCAATACTGTTGACGGCGTTCCATTTCATAGCTTTATGCCAATACTTCAATCGAATAGGCTGGAGATTAATCTTTTCATGGGCTCTTCCGTAAAGAGGTTCTGAGGAGTCTAACACGATTTTCTGCATCATTCTTTGAGATGAACCACAAATGATAAGATTGAATCGGAGTTCACCACTATCCAATAACCTTTGCAAAGTGGAAGGTAATGAAGGTGTTTTCTCAACCAAAAAAGGAAATTCATCCAATACCAATGTGGAATTTTCCTTGCATACCAGATTGAAGTTCATCAGAATCCCTTCCCAGGATAAATATTGTACAGCATCGAAGTGGGGATAAGAAGCATTGACCGTATGTGCCAGCAATGACATCTGTACTGCTTGTTCATTTTTCTCAGCTTCATAATAGACATCATTCTCCTTTAACACCCTTTTGATAAGTGTTGATTTTCCGAGTCGTCTTCGTCCATAAACAACAATGAATTTTCTTTCCTTGTTATCTAGAGCTTTATGAAGAATATGCTGTTCTTCAATTCTGTCTATAAACTTCATGTTTTTAAAAATGATGTTTCAAAATATGTTTTTGCAAATATACATCATTTTTTAGTAAAACGAAGATTATACAGTTTATTTTTATGCGTTTAGTAGAATAGTTGGTGATATTAAATTTGCTTACTCTAAACTAATTGTCTGAATTGGATTTGCATTGATTCAATTCTGTCAACAGGTATATATTCCACTTTTTTTCTTAAGAAAGATTCATTGTATTAAGCCATCAGCCTCATTACTCCAACGATCAATGTAATGGAACAGATATCCGAATAAGACGATTCAAAAGGATCGTAATCATTATCATCAGACACAATAAGGATATGCTTTTTATCTTTACCCGGTTTGACACGCTTGACAAGAACCCCCTGCAAAGTATCCATCACATAAATATTACCCGTTGAAAGAAAAAACCAGTCGAAGGAATACTCTTGCAAGCCACGATATCACCCGGCTTGAATGCAGGAAGCATAGAAGTCCCCCTAACCGTAAAGAGATAATCAGCACCATCAGAAGCAGGTGTGATATATGGCTCACACTTGGAAATCTCCTCCTTCGAAACCATACCGCCCTTTTCATTCAGAGGAATCAACGGAATACCTTTCTTATAAGAACTCTTAAGAGAAGGAGGTCCTGCCGTTAAAATATCTTTATTATCAGAAGAATCTTTTTCAGAGCCAAGTTGATGACTTCTGTTTATGATCATATTTCCCTTACTGGAAAATAACCAATCAGGAGAAGGATCAGAATATGCTATTAGAGTATTTTCTATCTTATCACTGTCAATAGCCCCTTTCTGTTCAGCTACTTTCTGAACGAAGCATTAGACATACCGATGCTTTTCTCAAAGGTAAAGACCGATATATTCTTATCATCTAGATATTAATTGATGCGCTCCAGCACCATAGTGTGTGTTTCCTTAAATGATGTTAAATAGAATATATTCTAATAAATAATTTGTCTATTAATAGAATATTATCTATATTTGCAGCTGTATAAATAGTTTACCAGTTACAAATATAACATAATAATCTATGGAAAAAGGGAAAATATTAGTAGAGTTTGGAGAAGGTCGCCGGATTGCAAAATTATTAGGATGCACGGAAAAAACGGTGAGTCTTGCCTTGAATGACAAGAGAGAAACAGCATTGTCGGAACGTATCAGGAAAATAGCGATATTAAGGGGAGGAATATTGAAAAGCAAGTAACTGTAGAACTCTTATTTTAGCCGTCATCTGAATACCAGATCTGATAGGCACCATGAAATGTACAATATCTTAGAAACTATCTTTCAGTAGGATTTTAAGGTGATTTTATTAATATTTCTCTGATGTGATAGAAATGAACTCTATCTTGCTTTATAAAATATGAATGTCGGGTTGTGACCCGCCTGAATCGCAATATACACTCTTTTATAAGAGTGAAGAAACTAATCTATCTGCTTTTACGGACTATATTTATGGATGTGGATTTATTCTTCATTCTTTATATCTTGTTTTCCGTCAATAAGGATGCTAAAAACGCTACTTAAATTAAAATAATCTGTTAAAATGAAAATCAAAAAACAATTATGTCTTGTTATGGGTGTATTGTTAATTGGAATTTGTTTGATGTCATGTACGGATGACATATCAAATGATGATCATTACAAAAGACCTAGTTGGTTAAGAGGAAATGCTTATGAAGTATTACAGAAAGAAGGTAATTATTCGATATTTCTGAAAGGTATAGATCTTTCTGGATATAAATCGATTGTTGATGGGAATAGTGTTCTTACAGTGATGGCGCCAAATGATGATGCTTTTAAAGTTTTTCTTACTCAAAAAGGATATAGTACCATTGAAGAGATGCAAGAAAAGAGCCCCTTATATTTAAAGAAACTAATAGCCTATCATTTAATATATTATTCTTATGACTGGGATAAATTGGTCAATTTCAGACCTTCTGCTGGAGATGGAGCTACTGACCAAGAAAAAAAACAACATGCGGGCTATTATTACAAATATCGTACTCATAGTTTTGATCCAGTAGGACAATCCCGCGTAAAACTTACGCCGAATGCATCAAGTGATACGCTAATTCACATTTATCATTATGAACGATACCTTCCTGTTTTTTCTGATCAACTTTTTAAAACAAAAGGTATTGATCCAGTGTATAATTATCAGTATTTCTATCCTCATTCAAAATGGAATGGTATCAATAATGCCTCGGGTTCATTTAATGTCAGTAATGCTCAGGTAAGTGATAAAGGAAATGTCATTACTGATAATGGATATATATATCATGTTGATCAGGTGCTAGAACCACTAAATACGATTTATGATGAATTGAAAATCCGCCCTAAATATTCAGATTTTCTGAATTTATATGATACTTTTTCAACTTATTCTTTGGCAGATGATGCTACAAATACGAATTTAGGCTATCAAGCTTATATTCATGAACATGGAGTGTTACCGAAGATTGCAGTAGAATGGCCTACTTTAGACTATAAACAGATGGATATATTGAAAACACAGGGGTATAATATTTTTGTACCTTCAAATACGGCCATTGATAATTTTTTTAAAACCTATTGGACTTCTGGTTGTGGATATAATTCATTGAATAATTTGGATCCCTTAATCTTACGGTATTTTATTTATCAATTTTTTACTAGAGATAATATGATCGTTTTTCCAGAAGAAATAAAAAAAGGGAAGGTGCTGACATATTATGGTACTCCTGTTAATATAGATCCTGATCAAGTGACAGATCGTGTAATCTGTGAAAATGGAACTCTATATGGTATGGATCGTATAGATGTACCGGCAATATTTTCATCTGTTTTAGGGCCTGCTCTTAAAGATAGCACTTATATTGATTATTTATATGCATTGTCTGGAAGTAATTTGATTTTGTCTTTAGCATCGAATAAATCCTGTTTTGTAGCTCTTATACCTAATAATCAACAGTTCTATTACAGTGACCCATCTATGAGACTGTATTCAACAACTTCCGGTAAAGTGTTGCAACAATACAGTGATGTAGTAGGTGATTATACAGACCTATCTTCAAGTGCAATGTTGGATATTGTGAATATGCATACAGCGTCGAATATATCGGGTTTAAAGATGGATGGAACACAAGTAGTTCAAACTAATAAATCATTTAATTATTGGTATATGCATAATGGAAAGATAACAACAAATGCTCTTTTTAATCAACAATTAGAACCAGAGTATACAGGAACTCCATTTGTAAATTTGCATGAGATATCGAATAATGGTAAGGCCTGGAATAATGGCCGAGCATATTCTTATGATGCTACTGCTATCTTTCATACTGCTGCTGGGGACGGGCTGGCTCATAAATTAGCAGTCTGCAATGATAAAAATTATCCTTATTACCTTTTTGCCCAACTACTTCAGAAGTCTGGACTCGTAGATGGAAAGTCAAAAACAATTAGTAATAAAATATTGCCTACTACAGATACAAGATTTATTGTCTTTATTCCGACAAATGAAGCAATAAAAAAGAATATAAAAGATATCCCAGGATGTTCAAAATTGAAAGTTTCAAATGGGGTGTTGTCAGGTAGTTTTTCTTCTTCTAATAAACGCCAGTTAGCTGCTTATTTATGCTCTTATTTTATAACGTCAGCCGTGAGTATCATTACTACGTATCCTTATCCAGGGTCAGATTGTCATGGAACCTTTCATACAGCAGGTAGCTATCAGATAAGGATTCAAGATAATGGCAGCCAATTGAGCGTGAATTTTGTTGATGCGAAAAACAACAATAATGTTTCTGTAAATTCAAGATATTTTTATTTACCATTTGCTTTTAATGACGGATGTTTTCATCTTATTGATGGCATATTAAAATGAAAAATAAGCAAGCTATGAAAAAAGAAGAAGATCATAATATCTTATTGAAAGTAGTCCTATTGGTATTACTAATCAGCGGATATACATTAAGATCCATTGCGCAACAAAATGTGATTACAGGTACTGTGCTGGAACAGGAGGGTAACGTTAAAGAGCCTGTGATCGGGGCTAATGTTGTATTTGTGAATTCCCAGAATCGTTATGTACAAGGTACAACTACAGATATCAATGGAGATTTTAATTTACAGGTCCCGGATAATGCCACGAATATGAAGATACGTTTTTCGTATATAGGTACCAAAACACAAACTCTAAAATATAAAGGACAGTCTCATTTCAATATTGTTCTTGAGGACAATTCTCATACGGTGAGTGAAGTTACGGTTATAGGTAGAAGGACTGACGGTATGGGTATATCAAAATTGGAACAGACATCAGCTGTACAAAGTCTCAAAGTATCGAATATTGTAGAACAGTCTCCCGTAAGTTCTCTTGATGAAGCTTTGCAAGGTCAGATAGCGGGACTGGATATTTCTTTAGGAGGGGATCCTGGGGCACGAAGTTCTATCCGTATTCGTGGAACGAATACATTGACTGGATCCTCGGACCCTCTGATTGTTGTTGACGGGGTTCCTTATGATACAGATATCTCTGATGATTTCAATTTTTCTACTGCGAATGCAGAAGACTTTGGAGCTTTGCTGAATATTCCACCTGCAGATATTGAGAGTATTGATGTTCTGAAAGATGCTTCAGCTACAGCCATTTATGGAACCCGTGGCGCAAATGGGGTATTGCTTATTAATACGAAGCGCGGGGTAATGGGGAAGACAAGATTCTCTTTCTCCAGTAAACTTACAGCAAAACAGGAACCGGAAACAATTCCCCTATTGGATGGTGATCAATTTGCATTGTTGATGCAAGATGAATTATGGAATGCTGCTAATGCCAAAGGAGTAAAAAATGCTACGAATGAAATGAATATGTTATTTAATAGTAATGAAATCAACTATAATCCAAATTATAAATATTATGATGAGTATAATGCCAACACAGACTGGCTTTCTGCCATTAAACAGAATGCTTATATTACAGATAATAATTTTGATATGACTGGAGGTGGTGAAAAAGCTACATATCGTTTATCTTTAGGATATTATAATGAATCTGGTACAACTGTTGGAACGGGACTGAATCGTTTGTTCACTCAAATGAAAGTAACATATAATTTTTCAGACAGGTTAAGGGTTAACACAGATTTTTCGTTTACAGATACAAATAAACAGGCTAATGCGCTATCTAATGCTCGCTCTATGGCAATGCAGAAGATGCCGAATTTAAGTCCATATTATATAAACGATGAAACGAAACAGTCTACGGGAGTTTATTTTACGCCGGAGAGTGATTTTCAAGGTGGTTATAGTAGTAATTATAATCCAGTGGCTTTAGTTAATGACGGGTTTAATAAGACAACTTCCCGGGAAGAGAAGATGACGGTAACATTGAATTACGAATTTCCATTTCGTTTATCCTTTCAGGGGTGGATTTCGATGAATATGCGAACAACAAAGAATAAACAATTTCTACCACAGTCTGCTACGGGTGTTCTTTGGACCAGTTCAAATGCAAATCGTTCAACGGATGCTACATCTGATGCCTTTACATTGCAAAGTGAAGGAAGGTTTATTTATAATAATTCATGGGGAAAACATAATCTGATAGGTACCGCCGTTTTCCGAACTTACCAAAGTCAAAGTTTCAGTGACTCTAATACTACTTATGGGAATGCATCTATACATCTTGCAGATCCCATTGTCGGGAGTGTCGTAGCGGGTTCTAATTCTGGGGATTCAGAGCGAAGATCTATAGAAGTAATCGGACAAGCAGTATATACTTATGACAGTCGGTATGTCTTGAAAGCTACTGTAAATCATAGTGGTAGCTCCGCAATGGGTAAAAATAACAGATTTGGGACTTTTCCTGCTTTTGGATTTGCTTGGAATATTGATAAGGATTTTCTAGGTGATAAAGTGAAGAAATGGCTTAATGAAGCGAAAGTTCGTTTAGGAGTTGGCTGGGCAGGGAAGGCTCCTGATGGAGCTGCTTATTACTATGGAGCATATCAGTCATTAGGAAGATATGTTGATATGTCTGCGATTTATCCTGTACGTATGCAGTTGAATAAATTGAAATGGCAAAGTACGAGAGAGCTTGACTTCGGTGTAGATTTGTTCTTGTTTAATAAGTTGAATATTTCATTTGATTATTATAATAAACGGACAAGTGATCTTTTACTTGGAAATACCAGTTTGCCGTCTACAACAGGGTATTCTACTATCAAATGGTTAAATTCCGGTGTTTTATCCAATAGAGGCTTTGAGTTACGTTTCAATTATCAAATTTTCAGAAATAAAGATTGGACTATTACTTTGAATAATCTTAATGTGAGCAGGGACATTAATAAAGTTACCCAACTGCCTAAAACCTGGAAATGTGATAATTATACTTTTGGGAACGGAGAATATGCGTTACGTATTGTTGAAGGAGCACCTGTAGGAGCTTTTTATGGATATCGGTATAAAGGAGTATACCAAAATACGAAAGACACTTATGCACGTGATCAAAAGGGCAATGTAATGAATGATTATAATGGAAATCCTATTGTTATGAGAAATGGAACTGCATTGACTTATCCTGGAGATGCTAAATATGAAGATGTGAATCATGATGGTGTTATCAATGAAAACGATATAGTCTATCTTGGCAATGCCAATCCGAAATTAATCGGTGGTGGTGGTTTTCAGATCAGATGGAAAGATTTGGCTCTGACAACTTTCTTCTATGGAAGGTATGGGCAAAAAGTGATAAATGCAGCGCGGATGAATCTTGAGAGTATGTACAGTACCAAGAATCAGAGTACTGCTGTTTTACATCGATGGAAACATGAAGGTGATGCCACAGATATGCCACGTGCACTTTATGGAATGGGATATAATTACCTGGGATCAGATCGGTTTGTGGAAGATGCTTCGTTCTTACGTCTCAAAACACTCTCAATCAGTTGGAATATACCCAAATTATGGCTTCGGAAATTAAGATGGGGAATAACTAGAGCCAATATCTTTGCTACAGGGTACGATTTGTTTACCTGGACGAACTATACAGGTCAGGATCCTGAAGTATCATTTCCGTCTGCTACCAGATTGGTTAAAGACACGGCTACGACCCCTGTTTCGAAGCGTTACGTATTTGGTATTACTATCAATTTTTAATATTATGAAGAAGAAAGTTTTATATGTTATATTGGTTTTATGTCTTGTCATGGTGACATCATCATGTAATGACTGGCTAAATATACTTCCGAATAATGAACAAGTAACAGATGATTATTGGAAATCGAAAGAAGATGTAGAATCAGTGCTTGCCTCTGGTTATTATTATCTTAGGGAAAGTGTCCCTTCTTTCATCAAATGGGGTGAGCTAAGAGGAGGCGCGATTTATTCTAATAATGCTATAGACACAAAGTTGCAGGATTTTAACATAACCCCTAATGATGCCTTATGTGATTATTCTACTTTATATAAAGTAATAGGAATGGCCAATTCTGTTATAAAGTATGCGCCGGGAGTAAGAAGTATTGATAATACGTATTATGAATCAATGATGAAATCAAATCTTTGTGAAGCCTATTTCATGCGTTCCTATTGTTATTTGATCCTATTAAAGAATTATAAAGAAGTCCCCTTAATAATAGATGCTTATGTTGATGATAGACAGAACTTTAATCAGCCGAAAGCCTCTGATGCACAAATAGTCAATCAAATAAAAGAAGATGTAACAACTGCGCTTGCTACCGGAGCTGCAAAAACGACTTATGGTGAGGATTGGCAAACAAAGGGACGCGCTACCAAATGGGCTCTTTATGCTGTGATGGCTGATGTATGCCTTTGGAATGAGGACTATGATGAATGTATAAAATATTGTGATTTAATACTTCACGCGAAAGATTCTTTCAGGCCTGTATTTATGACCAATACCGCAGATTGGTTCACCATGTTTTATCCGGGTAACAGCAATGAGTCTATTTTTGAATTAAACTGGAATTATTCTACAAGTCAGGAAACCAATAATTTTTCTTCTTTATTTGGACAAGATAACTCCTCTCGTCTGCGCCCTACGCAACAGGCATGTCTTAAGATGATGGCCGAAACACAAAAACTGAAGGATAATGGATTTTCTGACGATGCAAGGATGGGGCGTATGCTCCTAGCTACATACGTTCCTGATAATGGTACAGCGACTGGATGGAATACATCTAATCAATATTATATCTGGAAATATTATGGAACAGATGTGCAAGATGTCACAGGAGGTGCACGTACTCATCAAGATGCAGATTTTATTATATATAGGGTCGCTGAGATTATGATGATGAAAGCTCAGGCCTTGACGATGAAAGGAAAATATCTTCAAGCTGTGGAATTAATCAATAAATTGAGAAAACGAGCAGGACTTGGAAACTTTAAGGATATAGATACAAGTTCTGATGATGCCCAATTGAAAGTCAGTCAATTAGATGAACTGACAATTCTTGAAGAGATTCTTAATCAAAAAGAGATGGAATTTATGGGAGAAGGTAAACGATGGTATGATTTACTTTGGTTTGGAAAAATACAGAATTATAAATATGAAAAACAATTTATTTCTATGGTGGTAGAAGGCAATCAGACTACCAATCAGTCGTGGATAGAATCTGTATTGCAAGACCGTAATGCATGGTATATGCCATTACCTCAAAGCGATATAGACCATAATCAGTCTCTTGTACAAAACCCATATTATTCAACAACGAAATAAGGAGAAACAATATGAAAAAGTTGAATTTATTAAAACAAATTCTCTTGGCATCTATTTGGATATATATGTTATATGGATGTGATGCTGATGTATTCAATATTAATGCAGATTCCTTTAAAAATTCGAGCTATACTAATGATTCAAATCTTCCGATTTCGACTTATCTGGCAAGTAAACCTGATTTTTCTGAATATGTCAAATTATTAAATTATTCAGATATGTTTAATGCGCTAAATCAGTCTACATCCGGAGTGAGTTTTACTGCTTTTGCGCCTACAAATGAAGCTATGATAGATTTTTATCAGAGATGTGGTGTAGATAGCCTGAAACAATTGAGCAAAAGTTATACTAAAGCATTTGTGCTTTATCATACGGTGAAGGATTCTATATTGCCTGATGAATTTGTTTTGAAAAGTTATGTCAGGAATCTTAGTTCTGATAAGTTGAATATTACTATAGATACGTTGAAAACAGGAGAGGCTTGGCTTAATAATCAGGGGCATGTTGCGCAGATGGGGCTGAGTGCCTATAATGGGAAGATCTATGTTCTGTCTAAGGCTATGACTCCACTTGTAGAAACGATTTATGATCGCCTGGTAAAAAATAAAAATAGTAGAATTATGAGGCAGGCTATAGATGAAGCTGGGTGGAAAAAGCAGCTAAGTACAATTTCTGATACGACGATTAATAAACAACGTGAACAAGTTATCATTCAGAAATACTTTACATTTCTGAATGTTACGGATGACATATTTGCAAAAAATGACATCAATAGTCTGAGTGATTTAAAGAAAAAATTAAAAGAACGTGATAAACAAGGTTTAAGTGAAGATTCCTTGTTAAGAGAATATGTTGCTTATCATATCTTGGACAATGCTTATGACCTTAAGGCTTTCTATAGGATGAAAGGATATGACAGCATCAAAATATGGAATACTTCAGCAAAAAATCAAGTGTTTTCCATTACTTATGATAGCTTAGCACTTGATAAAAGCGATAAATATATTATTAATTCAGCAGGCAGCAAAGCTAGATTTCTTAGCGGGAATTCAGATCTATTAGCTAAAAATGGCTATGTGCATGAACTTGACAGTTGGTTGCCTGTGTGTGAACCTTCTCAAGCACGTGTAGTCTGGGATTTAGCCGATAATGCGGATATAAAAAATCTGGTACCTTCAGAAAATTATCAGCCTTCTACGCCTACTGCATCTGAATACAGTTGTCAAATAGCATCAGCACCTTGCTTTAATTATGAGATGGGAGAATCTGGTACAGCTAATCATTCTTATGGAGATATTGATTATGTGACATGCAGATCAAATTTATCAAAAGCTAACAATTATGACCGTGTGGTATTTAATCTAGGATATATGGGAAGTGTAGAAATGAAAACGCCGACTATTATAAAAGGAAAATATAAAGTCGAGCTGACGATCGTTTATCTTACTGATCATAATTTTATGAGACAACAGGCTGATAGCAATGGAGGATTGCTGAAGATTTCATTTGATAATATGG
>DAIPMC010000003.1:30079-32913 GCA_036768895.1 Prevotella sp.
CAATGCTGCACCTTATACAAAGGTGCAGAGTGCCTCTCCTGGAGTTTATACCTCAACAGTTTTTAATCAGATTGAATTTAGTAAAACTGCATCACATACTTTTAGATTTGTTGTGTTAGATCCTGCTGCGAGTACAAACAGTCATTTCAGCTTACAGATTGATTGTATAACATTCATACCTGTAAAGGATTAAAAAGATAATTGTAAAATAAGATAACTTGTTAATTATGAAAGAAACAAGAAAACTATTGATTCTGCTGATCGCTGTCTTTTTTACAGCGGCCTGCTCTTCATTAGATGATGATGAGCATTATAGCAGATATAACTCTGATATACAGAATAATGAATTGAAGATAGTAAATACGAGCTCAGAGAATTATATCAAGTCTCGTTCAGATCTTTCTGATATGAATGATCTTTTTCTCTCGGATAGTATTTATAAACAACTAGACGCAAAAGGTCAGCGAAGTACAATCCTTGTAGTAACAAATAAGAACTTTAAGAAACCTGAGGCGAAAAATATGGATTTTATTGCGAAATCACATATCTCTGACATAGAAATGTCTCCTGCAAATTTATCTGATGGTGAACGTCTAATGATGTGGCATGGTAAATATGTAAATATCGATATTGATTCTCTTGGACAGGCTGGACTGATTATCAACCATATCATGTTTAATAATGCTACTGTCAATGAGGTAATAAAAACAAATAACGGGTATATTTATGTTATTTCTGATATGATTAATACTCCTACATCTCTATATGATTATATTAATAATCTTGATGATAATTATTCTATGTTTAAGGATATGGTGATAAGTTCCGGGAGTAAAATCTTTGATAAATCACACAGTAAGATAATTGGAGTCAATGAACAAGGAAACACGGTATATGATTCTGTGTTTATATATAAAAATGCCCTTTTTGATTCTAGAGGATTTGATATGAATTCCGAATCGCTTACTGCAACGATGTTGCTCTTTTCTAATGATGTTATTAATAGTGCCTTGGACGATGCAAAGAACAGGTTAGATTCATGGAACATGACATGCAATCAGGATAAGATGAAGAAGTGGATTCTCGAGGCTGCATTTTACAATAAAAAATATTCTTCCGATCAGATACAAACCACTAAAGATAATGACCTGAATAGTATCTTTGGTACTCAATGGCGTACAAATATTCAAAAAGTAGATGCAGAGAATCCTATAGCTCTTTCTAACGGAGTTGTATATAAAGTGAAGAAATTACATTTCCCCAATAATCTGTTGATGTATCGTCTTAAAGATTGGTTTTATTATTATGAAAATTGTACTGATGAACAAAAGGCGGACTATTTTAAAACCAACAACCTCGTTTTCAGTCAAATTAAAACAGCAGTTTCTGCATGGACGCCTCTTGCCGGAGTATGGCCCTTGCATGAAGATAGGGTCTTGATATATGCACCGGAAGAACCAGATAAGAAAGAAGGATTTCAGTTGGATTTCACGCTTATCAGATTACATACAAATGCTGATAATACAACAAATGTCGTCCCTTATCTCATTCCACCTGGGACATACCGGTTGGCTATGGGATTTGTTCAGAATCAGAATTTGAATATTACAGTTTCCTTGTTAGTGGATGGACAAGTTATTGCAGAATCTCCAATGATATCTTTGGGTTCATCAACATCATATCATTATGATCGAGGTTCGACCTTGCCAAATTGTTACCCAGAAGGATATGATGTGTCTCTAATGTCCAACTATAATAGGAAAGCCAGCAATTATGATACAGATGGTGGACCAATTATAAATGAGGTAACAATACCGGATATAAAAGGAGACGGTTCACCTGTAAAAGTTGATCTCAGAATAAAGTGTGCAGATTGGAATGGGCAGAAAAAACTAACACTAAATCATTGGTGTCTTAGACCTACCATTAATAATTATTAGAAAGATTCGGATGTCATTATGTAAAATATAAAGGAACATTATTGATATAAGACATCGTGGATAGTCTTTTACACTTTTCCAAATAATAAAAGAGAAATGAAAAATAGAATAAAAGAAATTTTACTGTGCATAGGAATGTTTATGATTTCCATTAATTATGTATTTGCACAGAAAAAAATTACTGGATATATTATGTCATCAACCCATGCACCGGTCGTTGATGCAGTGATTTCTTATCAGCATGGTAAATCTATCAGATCAGCCAGTGATGGAAGCTTTACTGTAGATAGCATAAAGGCAGGGGATGTTATGAATATCTGGCATGAAGGATTTTTTAGTAAAACAGTATATATTGATAACAATACTGAAAATAAAATAAAAATATATATGGTAGAAAAGGATAAGACCAGGTATAATGAAACAGCTATTCTACCTTATCATCTTATCAATAGTGATCCTTCTATAGCTGGGGTTGAAAATATTAACAAGAAAGATTTTTCTCGTGGATCGATATCTATAGATAATGCAATAAAAGGCGAAATTACAGGACTTAATGTCATTAATAAAAGTGGGATGACAGGAGAGGGTGCTTATTTGCAATTGAGAGGTATAAAATCCTTGCAGGCAGAAAATTCTCCATTAATTGTCATCAATGGGGTTCCTTATATGCCTGACCAGAATCTTTCACAGATTATCAATGGATATTCAAGATCTATTTTTCAGGCTTTTAATATCCAGGATATACGCAATATTACGGTACTTAAGGGTGCCCAGGCGGCAATGTACGGTAGTATGGGGAGCAATGGCGTGATTATGATAGAGACAGACCAGGCTTCAGCTACAGATATGAATACTCGTATCTCATTTTCTACTATTTTTGGAAGTAATTGGAAT
>DAIPMC010000003.1:32923-55009 GCA_036768895.1 Prevotella sp.
CCTTTAATGAATTCTAATCAATATAAGAGTTATTTGTCAGATATCGGATTAACCTACTATAAAAATATGGAAAATTTCTTTAATGATTTTTCTTTTTTGTCTGATCCGAATGCGAATCATGCCTATTTGTATCAATATAATACGAATTGGCAGGATGAAATTTATCATCATAATTTTACAAAAGATTATCTTTTCCGGGTAGAAGGTGGTGATAATATAGCGAAATATAATATATCACTTGGTTATATGAATGATGGAGGTACCTTGAGAAGCACGGAAAGTAACAGATACAATGCACAGATTAATGCTAGTATTCTTGTCAATAAGAAATTTGAAATTCGTACTGCTATAAATACAGCGTATATGAAGGGACAATATCAGGAACAAGGATTGAGTATGGAAACTAATCCTTTGCTCGCTGCTTGTCGCAGGTCTCCATTGCTTAGTCCTTACAAGAGTGATATATATGGTAACCTGATTGATGCCTATTCAAGTTACTGGTATGGAGCTATTCAAAATCAGAATTTTATTGTTAGTAATCCTGTTGCTATTATTAATGTTCTTTCTGGAAAAAACAGGCAATATGATATTAATGCTAAAATACAGTTTATGTATCAGTTGAAGCCTCATTTGTCCCTCAATGGTATAGTTGGAATGTATTACAACTATAATCAGGAACAAACTTTTATTCCAGGAATTAATAATAATGATATTTCTCCTCTTTTTGACCAATATGGAAAAGCAAATAATACAATTCGAGTTGGGACAAATCATACTTTTAATATGTTTTATGGGCTTAATGCCAGTTATGTACTTAATTTGAACGAACAGAACAAATTTCGTTTTATGGGAGGCTGGCAAGCAATAATTGATTCTTATGAATATGATGCAGCTTTTGGACGAAATTCGAATAATGATTTTTATCAAACATTAGGTGATGCGCAGGCTTTAGGAAAATATTTTTCAGGATACAATAATAAATGGAATTGGATGAACTTCTTTGCAAATGTAGATTATACTTATAATCATTTAATTAAGTTGGGAGCTATTGCATCTTATGACGGGGCATCTTCAATCGGTAAAAATGCCACACGTATGACTTTATATCCTGCTGTAAATGCTGTACTAATGGCTAAGCAATTCAAAAGGTTGAAAGATATCGAATGGATTAACAAACTGAATGTTTATACAAATTATGGAATTACAGGAAATAGCCGTTATTCATCTAAATACGGAAAATATTATTATACCAGTCAGCCTTATCAGACTATAGCTGGAATTGTCCGTGCAAATGTTCCTAATACAAAATTGAAGGCTGAAAAGGATTATACTCTGAATTTAGGGTTTGAAACGTCCATGTTATCCAATAGACTTCAAATAAATCTTGGCTATTATAACATTCAGGCAAAAGATGTACTTTTGAATTATTCCCACTCTTCTGTTTTTGGCGTAAGTCCATGTTATAGCAATGGGGGAGAAATAAGCTCAAAGGGTTTAGAATTGTCAGTCTCTTTTTCTCCAATTTATAATGAAAGATTTCGTTGGACCATTGGCGGAAACTTGACTACACTCAATAATAAGGTTAAAAAGTTGGCAGATGAAAATGAATACATTACGACATTGAGTGATGATGCGGAGATTATTACACGTGTGGGTGAATCTCCTTATTCTTTTTATGGATATAAGACAAAAGGTGTTTTTTCTACTACAGCAGAGGCTAATTCTGCACATTTGACCAATTCTAATGGTGTCAAATATAGTGCAGGTGATATTCACTATGTAGATCAAAATAATGATGGTATTATCAATGATAAAGATAAAGTCGTTTTGGGATCAGCTATTCCGAATATTTTCGGGAATGTTTTTACTCGTTTTGAATATAAAAATTATGCACTTGATATGACTTTTGTCTATTCCTGTGGAAATGATGCATATAATGCTGTAAGAAGGATTACTGAATCAGGATTAGATTTTTCAAATCAAAGTACAGCTTTAAACAGGCGCTGGTCAATGGAGGGACAGGTAACTGATATACCTAAAGTATCTTATGGGGATAAAATAGGCAACAATGATTTCTCAGACCGTTGGATAGAGAATGCATCTTATTTAAAACTACGTGATATAACTTTAACTTATACATGGAAGAAATCTTTATTTAATTTTATCCAAGGAGGTTCAATCTTTTTAACTGGAAGAAATCTATTCTGCCTGACTGATTATCTTGGGCTTGATCCTGAGTTCTCTTATTCATATAGTAGTGTGCTACAAGGTGTTGACGATGGGAAGATAAACGCTCCAAAATCAATAGAATTTGGTATTAAGTTAAAGTTTTGAATATCAGATCTTTCAGAAATCATAAATATAGATTTTTATTTTAAAAGTACATGGATATGAAAAAAATAATATATTCAATATCAACATTGGCATTTATTATCCTTGTTTCTAATATCTTTACGTCATGTGCGGATTTCTTTGATCCAAATACTGATGATGAGTTGAATGGAAAGGATTATATTTCATCAAATACTGAGATGTATACAGGATTTCTTGGCATTATTACAAAGGTTCAGGAAATAGGAGATAAAGAAATATTACTTACAGATACCAGGGGCGAACTGCTTGAACCAACAGATAATTCAAATAAGCAATTGATTGCATTATATGATTATGACACGGACCTTCAAAATAACTCTTATGCAGATCCATCTGGATATTATGAAGTGATCATAGCTTGCAATGATTATCTTGCCAAAATGAAAGCATATAAGAAAGAGCCAGGTGTTGATGAAACGGTTTATGATAATCTTGTAGCTTCAACGGCCCGTATTAAAGTCTGGATATATAAGACGTTAGGGGAGATATATGGTAAGGCTGTTTGGTTTGATGATCCGATAACGAAGATAACAAGCATTGCTGATTCTACAAATTTCAAAGTGATGGATATGCCACAACTTATCGATAAATGCTTAAGTGTTATGGATAATGGTATTGATGGCATAACATTAGATAGAAATATTGACTGGATTGCCTGGCTTGATCCTGGTAATGTGACAAGTATAGCCAAAAGCCAATATCGCAAATGGAATTATATGGTGCCGCCTTTTAACGGACTATATGCTGAGTTATGTCTGTGGAAGGGAGCTTCTTTAGATGCACAAAAGCAGGATGCTACTGTTTATTATCAAAAAGCAGCAGACTTATTGCTTGCATCTTTAAATACATATATTAATAATGAAAGTTATTCCGGCAATTCTCCTTATTGGTTGCCAACAGCAACAACTCCTGGTCATTATAGAAGTTATTGGGATTATGAACAACCCTATGCAGCTGAAACTATATCAGCTATTATTTATGATTATTCAAAAAATCAAACGAATACATTATTAAAGCATTTTTCTAATGAATATCCTAATAAATATTGGTTAAGACCATCTCTAATAGGGATGAACCGGTTCTCTGATAATGATTTTAATCCCGGGGCATCTGGTGACAGGACAACACGTGCTAGATGTCTCTTCGGTATGAATAATGGCAGCTATTATATTGCTAAGTATCGTCCAACGGGCAGTTGGTATCGAGCTAATGCTTATCAGGACGATGTTCACATTTATATATATAGGGCAACTCAGTATCATATGATGCTCGCAGAGGCTTTGAATCATTTAAAAAGGTTTAAGGCAATGAATGCAGTTTTGAATAGTGGAGTGAAAACGGCAGATTTTTCACCTACAGATCCTGAATGGAAAGGGTTTACCCAGAATTGGACATCAAGTGCAGAATGGGGTACACGAAAGTATCCAAGTATGGGAATCCGGGGATGTTTGAATTTGGCAGCGCGTCCTGTGAAAACAAACACAGATGAATTAGGCGATAATTTAACTATTAAATATAATGATATGGCTATTTTGAACGAAACCATGTTGGAATTTGCTTGTGAAGGGAAGGTTTATCCAGTGATGAATCGTATGGCTATGCGTTATAAGGATCCTTCTATCGTTGCAGATCGAGTTTGTCCGAAATATCAAGGAACGGGACGAGAAGGAGATATTCGTTCAAAGATTATGGCCGGTGGTTATTGGGTTCCGTTTGATTTGAAACTTAAATAGGTCATCCTTTAACAAACTGCATTACTTTAATCTTTTTTTAAGAGACTCCTCCTTTATATAGTGTGAGTTCCGAAAAGATTAAGCATCTAGATATTATTTAAATAGCGATATTTTTTGTGTATTTGCTTTTATCAATACAAATATACAGAATATATCGCTATATTTATAGATGATAAATTGTAGAGATTTGTTGTCTTGGAAATATTTTATGTTTAGATGAAAGAATATAAGGTTTGTTCCAATTTCTCATCGTCATATCATAGACCTGATAATTCCAACGGCCAATGATCAGGCCTGAATGCAGGAAGCATAGACGTTCCCCTTACCGTTAAAAAAAAGTCAGCACCGGCAAAAGCAGGTATGAAATTAAAGCGTTGCTATTATTTTCTCAATATTACCAATCATATAGAATGGAATATTCACAAGTCGGAATGGTTTCTTACCGAATGATGTTTGAACATCATCCACTGAATATGGACCAGACCAAACCCTGATACCTATGTCAACTGGCGACAGGTCTATGAATGAATGTATAGATCGGAGATGTGAATTGCGTCCACTCTTTACCTCTATCGGGAAAAGATGTGAATCAAATGTCAGCACAAAATCTACTTCAGCAGAAGCATTCCCCCTCACCCAGAACTGGCGACGCTGGCTCACTTTATCGTTCAGTGTGAGAAGTTCCTGAGCTACCACCTGTTCTGCCAGATGGCCACGCCATACATCAAGGATATCATTGGCGCCAATAAGCTCTTTGCGTACTCCGGCTTGATAATTGGTAAGGCCAGTATCGAGCATAATCACTTTAGGCTGGCGTTTCTCTTCACTCAGTGCCGGAACGGTTACTGATGTTGTAGGATAAACAAGTTCAAGAAGCATGGCCTTCTGAAGCAATCTGAAAGATTCTCCCACCTCGCGGGCCTTATAGTCGGAATTGGCAAAACCGCCTAGTGTAACGATCTGACCAGCTTTTGTCCATGAAGTACTTATTAGGAAGCGTACTACTTCCGCCAACTTACCATTTTTAACATATTTTTCTACATCGTCTTTATATCCTTGCATCAAACTCTCATAGATATCGTCAAGAGCCAGCACATCCCGTGTGTTGGCATATTCCTGTACTGCTTCCGGCATTCCTCCTACAATGGTATATTGATTGAAGAGGGACATCAATTCATTGTGCACTGCTGCACTCTGCTCAGGATGATCAATGAAATATCGAAGATTTTCCTTACCCAGAGCTGTGAGAAATTCATAGAACGAACATGGATGCAGAGCCATGTAATCAACTCGCCCCACAGGAAATGACACTTTGACATCAACAACATTTTTAAGTAGAGAGCCTGCCGAAACCACATGAATATCAGGACGTTTCTCCTTGAAATAACGAAGCAGGGATATCGCCTGGGGAGAATTCTGAATCTCATCAATGAAGAGCAATGTAGAACCTTTTTTCTTTCTCATTCCAAGACGGGCAAAGAGAGAATCAATAAGATCATCAAGTGGAATATTACGTTCGAAAAGAGCTCTGTCGCTATCCACATCAAGGTTGAAATAAAGATAATTATCGAATTCTTTCCCAAATGCATTAATAACGGTGGTTTTACCCACCTGACGTGCTCCACGCAATACCAATGGCTTACGATTGCTTTTTTCTTTCCACCTGCGTAGGTGCACCATTATTTGTCGTTCAAACATAGTCGATATAACTTAATATTTATGTTGCAAAGATAATCAATTGTTTCAAAATAGAGGATATAATTGATAATATTTGTTTTAAAACAGATGATACAATTGCTTATTTTTGTTCCAAAATATAGGATAAGATTACAAATATATGTTTTAAAATTGTATCAGCTTGTACCAAACATTTTAATGTTGCGTGAGTTCCGAAAAGATTAAATAAATATTATATGAATAGCGGTATTTTTTGTGTATTTGCTTTTATCAATACAAATAACCAAGAAGTATCGCTATATTTATAGATGATAAATTAAAGGGGCTTATAGTCTTGTAAATATTTTATGTTTTGATGAAAGAATATAAGGTTTATTCAAATTTCCGATCATCATATCATAGACCTGATAATCCCAACAACCAATGCGAGGGAATGGATATTCGAACAAGACAACTCAAAAGGATCGTAAGCATCATCTTCAGATACAATAAGAACATGCTTTTTATCTTTACCTGGCTTCACACGCTTGACAAGAATCCCCTGAGAGGTATCCATCACATAAATATTATTCCACTGAAAGAAAAGAGCAGTCAACGGAACATTCTTACAAGCCACAATATCACCAGGTCTGAATGCAGGAAGCATAGAAGTCCCCCTAATCGTAAAGAGAAAATCAGCATCATCAAAAGCAGGTATAATATACCGTTCACAATTGGATTCAGCTTTTATTTTTTCTAAAAGCGTACCTCCATCTTTATTTAGTGGGATTAAAGGTATGCTCTTCTTATAGTATCCGTCAAGAGGAAGAGGTTCAGCCGTAAATTCATCCTTATTATCAGAAGAATCCTTTTCAGAGCCAAGTTGATAACTCCCGTTTACAATCATATCTCCCTTACCGGAAAATAGCCAAGCAGGAGAAAGATCTGAATATACTCTTAGAATATTTTCTATCTTATCACTACCAATAGCTCCCTTTCTGTTCAACGACTTTCTGAACGAAGCATTAGACATGCCGATACTTTTCTCAAAAGCAGAGATGGATATATTCTTGTAATCCAGATATTGTTTAATACGCTCCAGCACCATAGTGCATTAATATTAAGTAATGTTAAATAGAATATATTCTAATAAATAATTTGCTTATTAATAGAATATTATCTATATTTGCAGTTGTATAAATAGTTTACCGCTTACAAATATAATAAAAATAACATAATAATCTATGGAAAGGAGGTGAAATTTTTATAAAAACTGAAGAAAACTATTGTATCCTGTAATTGTTGTAGGACAAAGGTAAATGGTCATTCAGGATTGGGCATATTAGAAAATGTCGTTGTCTGTACACATTTGGTAAATAGCTCTATTAATAGATGGGGATGCTTACAATATTTGTTAATCTGTACATATCAAATATATCATAAGATAGGTTTGATCTCCTTTTGCTATCACATGCATATAAGAATTTTTATAATTTGGTACATATCTAGCGATAATGCAACTTCTTAATGGAATGTCAGAGAATAATCATTTATTTATCTGGAACTTTTAATGACCCAATAATGCGTATACCTATTCATTCACCTTAATTTAAATAGATTTCTATATTTCTTAACCTATATATAATCAAATTTTATTATGAAAAAATCATGAACATGAAAAAAAATTTAGTAGTGTTTTCCTTAATTTTACTTTGTGGTTGTGAAGGCAAGGAAAATATCGAACTGTTTCCAAAAGTTATCAATCAATATGATGCTAATAAACCTACCATATTAGCATCTATCACACCTACCTATGGTGGCATCAATACTCCATTTATTGTTGAAGGGAACTTTGGTGATAGTCTGACAAGGATGAAAGTTTATTTTGATAACAAACCGGCTGTATTGGTAAATACCAATGGGAGTACAATTATGGGATTAGTCCCGAAATTACCTGCCGGAAGGAAACAGATTTCAGTGGTTTGTAAAGGCGACAGCGTAGCAACAGATAGCGTCACCTTCAAATATGAACAGACAAAGTCTGTCAAAACTTGTGCAGGTGCATTTAATGACTCGAAATACCAGGACGGTGATTTAAATACAGCTCGTTTTAAAGAGGTGTCCAATATTGCTACAGTCAAAGGTAATAATTCTGATAATATCATCGCTGTGGAATCATGGTGGAATGCCAGGGTCAGCCTGATTTCACCTGAAGACAATCAAGTCGTAACTTTATCCACATCTCATTCTTTTGGTACTCCTGCTGTTGACAACACTCGGGAAAAATTCTATCTGCTTTCTCACTGGGTGGAAGACCGCACGATCTATTCTTATTCCAGAGCAGAAAACTATGCAGAAAAGAATACTGGTATTGTTATTTCACGAAATGATATGACCGGACAGATCTGGTCAGGTGCATTTCGTGAGAATGATAATAATCATTTGTATCTGATGGATTCTAACTGTAACTTCTGTGAGGTAGATCTCGACAAGATGTCGTATAAGATGATCGATCTGGAAGGGGACAAACCTTCAGACTTCAGAGACAGAGCCCAGATGATTTATAGTAAATATCACCACTGTTTCTTTGCTTCCTTCTATCAGATGTCTGGAATTTATAAGATCTATGAAAGCAATGATGGTACTTGGAAAATTGAAAAATATGCAGGCTTCAATGGTAATGGATATGCCACAGGAAACCGCTTGAAAGATGCTCAATTCATAGAACCTTATGGTATGACTGTAACTTCTGATGGAGATATCTATGTTATCAATCGTGCTGGCAGTTTCATTAGTCGTATCTCGGGTGATCAGGTGGATGTTGTCGCGGGTAAACCAGGTACTAGTGGTGAAACAAACTCTGATGCAGAACCATTGGATGCACGATTCAATTCTCCTCAAGATATAGCTGCTGATAGTGAAGATAATTTTTATATTGCTGGTGGATGGGATAGAACCGTAAGAAAACTTAGTATTGAATAGAAAAAATCAAGCAATAAAATAATATGAGACATAAATTATTAATAATTATATTAGCACTGTTCTGTCCATTTGTCAGTGCTATGGCACAATCTGATTTAACGGCTGCAGGCTTGGTTATGACCGAAAATGGCGAAGCAATTATTGGTGCTACAGTAAGTATAAAAGAAGTACCTGGCAAAGGTGTGGTTAGTGATCTTGATGGACATTTCAAAGTAGAAGGTATCAAAGCAAATCAGACTTTACAGGTTACGTATATTGGTTACAAAACATATAAAATGAAAGTAACAAAAACGGATGAACGTATGCGTATTATCCTGAAAGAGGATATTGGTAATATGGATGAAGTTGTTGTTGTAGGCCAAGGTACTCAGAGAAAGATATCTGTTACTGGAGCTATTACCAATGTGGAAGCGAAGGATTTGCATGTACCCGCAACATCTGTATCAAACATGTTGGGTGGCCGTGTTCCTGGTATAATTTCTGTCACGCGAAGTGGTGAACCTGGTAAGGACTATTCTCAATTTTGGATTCGTGGTATCAGTACCTTCGGTGCCAATTCCAGCGCGCTGGTACTTATTGACGGTATTGAAGGTGATCTGAACAAACTTGATCCGGAAGATATAGAAAGTTTTTCTATACTGAAGGATGCATCTGCTACAGCCGTTTATGGAACCCGTGGTGCAAATGGTGTGGTTCTTGTAACTACTCGTAGGGGTAAGGCCGGGAAACTGAAGATTGATGGTAAAGTAAACATGAATTATTCTTATTCTCCCAGAATGCCAGAATATGTCAATGCTTATGAATATGCCACTCTGGCTAATGAGGCTGCAGTATCCCGAGGCATGGATCCAATATTCAATGGGGTAGACATGACTCTTTTTAAGAATGGAATGGACCCTGATCTTCATCCAGATGTTGATTGGCATAATGTGATATTGAAAAACTATACTTGGTATCAGCAAGCCCATTTCAGTGCTTCAGGTGGCGGACAGGTTGCCCGTTATTACATCAGTTTGGGTATGCTCAATAAAGATGGTATTTTCAAACAAGATGCCAGAATTAAAGATAAGGATACCAATGTCAAATTCCGCCAATACAACTTTCGTGCTAATGTTGATGTCAACCTGACCAGAACTTCTATTCTGACATTAGGATTGGAAACTACAATACAAGATCGCAACTATCCTGGATATGGCGATAATAGTGATGCCTTGTGGCAAGCTTGCTCAACACTGACTCCTGTTACAGTTCCTCTGGTTTATTCTACCCACCAGTATCCTGCTTATGGTGCAGACAATAATAAAATCAGTCCGTATGTCTTACTCAACCTTACTGGTTACCGTCAGTATTACGGAAATAACACGAAGTTGAATCTTGCTTATAATAAAGATCTGAGTATTATCACAAAGGGACTGTCTACTACTTTATTATTCAACTTTGATTCTAATTCCAGTTTATCAGAGGAGCGCACTAAATGGCCGGCTCTTTATTATGCTACTCAGCGTAAGCGCAATGGAGATCTTGACCTTATTAAGGTAAAAGACTATCAGTCTCAACAATATAGTAACTCCAAATTTGTTGACCGTAAGTTTTATTTTGAGGCGCATATCAACTATGACCATATCTTCAATAAAGATCATCGTGTTGGTGGATTGATACATTACTATATGTCAGATTATAAATCTTCTGATAATACAACTCTTCTTACTGCAATTCCAAAACGCTATATCGGTCTTTCCAGCCGTCTTACCTATTCTTTCAGAGATACCTATTTCATTGAAGGGAACTTGGGATATACCGGTTCTGAAGCTTTTGAGAACGGTCATAAGTTTGGACTTTTCCCTGCAATCTCAGGTGGATGGATTCCTACTCAATATGGGTTAGTCAAGAAAGTTGTACCCTGGCTTAGTTATCTTAAATTCCGACTCTCTTATGGTGAAGTTGGTAATGACCAGATCTCCGGTGTTCGTTTTCCTTATCTTTCACTTATGGGAAGTGGCAACTCCGGTCCATGGAATTCTGGTACTGGTATAACCGAAGTGCAAGTTGGCTCTAATCACCTTCGTTGGGAGAAAGCCGTAAAGAGAAACTTTGGTATTGATGCGAAACTTTTCAATGAACGTATTGACCTTTCTGTAGATTTCTATAAAGATGTACGTTCCGGTATCTACCAGCGGCGTGCCAGTATTCCTGCAGAAATGGGACTCGCTTCACTCCCTTATGCCAATGTCGGTAAGATGAAAAGTTGGGGTATTGACGGACATATCTCCTATACTCAGCAATTGAATAAGGACGCCGGTTTTACCCTCCGTGCTAACCTGACACAATCCAAGAATAAAGTGCTTCAATATGAGGAAACGCTCAAGAGTTATCCCTATCAATACACAGCAGGCTATACATGGGGTATTCAGCGAGGCCTGATAGCATTGGGACTCTTTAAAGACGAGGCGGAAATACGTAACAGTCCTCGACAAACCTTTTCCAGCGAAGTACTTCCTGGTGACATCAAGTATAAGGATGTCAATGGTGATGGCGTTATCAACTGGGATGATATGGTACCATTGAAATACAGTTCCGTACCACAGATACAATATGGTCTTGCAACTGAATTTTATTGTAAGAACTGGACCTTCAGTGTTCTCTTTAGCGGCGTTTCCCGGATGAGTTACTATGCAGGTGGTTCAGGCTATGTGCCATTTGAAAGTAGGGAAACAGGTAACATTCTGAAGATTGTTGCCGACCAGAAAAACCGTTGGACTTCTGCAGAGTTCTCCGGTAATCCTGCTACAGAGAATCCTAATGCAAAATTCCCACGTCTTTCATACGGCTCAAATGCAAACTCTACTGTAAACTCAACATTCTGGTTGAGAAATGGTAGTTATCTCCGTTTGCAGAATGTCCAGATTACTTATACTTTTAAGAAGGCGTGGTTAAAGAAACTCTATATGTCAGGACTTTCAGTCAGTCTTATTGGTGAGAACCTGCATCTTTGGGATCATGGAGACAAGATCTTCGATCCTACTCAAGCTAGTGGCAATGGTGCAGCGTATCCGCTCCAGAGAGTCTATACTTTACAACTTAACGTGTCATTCTAATTCAGAAATTATATGAAAAAGATTATAAAAATAAAACTGGACAAACTTATTTTACTCGCAGTTTTTAGTTTTGCCTTATTTTCTTTTAGTTCTTGCGATTCGTTCTTGGATATAAATAGTTATATCAACGATCAGGTAACCATCGATTCTGTTTTTACCTCAAAAACACGTATCTTGGAATATATCAATGGTGCAGCCTCATTCCTTCCCGATGAGTCTAAGATATTCTCATCTGGCTCTTATTCACCAAGTGGTCTGGCTGCTGATGAGGCTATCGTTCCTTGGGTCGATTGGAATCATCGGGGGGCTTATCTGATGGTAGATGAAGTGTCTGTCAATGATGTAAAAGGGTTTGATCCTTGGGAGAATTATTTCAAAGGTATCCGTAAGGCAAATATTCTGATCAAGCGCATACCTGAGTGTACTGAGCTGACTGATCTGGAGCGTCGTGATTATATGGGCCGAGCCTATTTTCTGCGTGCCTATTTTTATTACAGTCTGATGCGCCTCTATGGACCCGTACCGATTCTTCCCGATGAACCTTTTTCCAGTGATGCAAAAGCCAGTGATGCCTCATACGAGCGTTCTTCCTATGACGACTGTGTAGAATATGTATGTGCCAATTTTGAAAAAGCTGCAGAATATCTTCCTATCGATCGTGAAAAAGCTTTTATCTATCTGCCGACTCGTGGTGCAGCCCTTTCTTTCGAAGCTCGTCTTCGCCTTTATTGGGCAAGTCCGCTTTTCAATGGCAATACTTATTATAGAGACTGGAAACGTTCTGATGGTACTAATTTTATTTCCCAGAAAGAAGATAAAAGCCGTTGGGGTAAGGTTGCAGCTCTTTATAAACGTATCATAAATATGAATAAATACCAATTGAATACAGTTGAAAAGATAGAATCTACCTCTCGTGTCGCAGGTACACTACCATTGCCAAAGAACGTTTCTGACAAACCATTCCCTTATGGTGCTGGTGACATCGATCCATATAAGAGTTATAAGTCCATCTTTGATGGAAGCATTGAACCGGAGCACAACAAGGAACTTATCTATTTTTGTTCTCGCAGTGATGGTGATGACTGGGTATTCTATCCAAATCCATTAGGTGGTATCAACGGTTACAGTGTTACTGAAGATATGATTGAATCTTATCGTATGGCTGATGGCCGGGAGTATAGTGAGGCAACAGACGAAGAAAAATCATGGAAAGCTGTAGGACAAGGTAAAACATTTTCAGAAGATTATGTTCTGGCACCAGAACGTGCTCATCGTGATGATAACCGTGAACCACGTTATTATGCCTCTATTGGTTTTAATTATTGTGTATGGCCTTGTACTTCATATACGGGTACGGAAGCAAAGAAAAATTATGTTGCTACCTATTATAAAGATGGTAATAGTCAGCCTACCGGTACTGTAAAAGTAGATTATAACCGACTGGGTTATACCTGTAAAAAGTATGTTAACCAAGAGGATATTATGAACTGGCAGGGAAGTCGTAAGGCTAAAACTTACCCTATCATGCGTTATGCTGAGATATTATTAGGATACGTAGAGGCAATGAATGAAATGACCGAGCCTTACACGGATACGGAAAATAAGATCACTGTTAGCAGAAACGTAGCAGAGATGGTTTTCTATTTTAATCAAATTCGCTATCGTGCCGGACTTCCGGGTATCACTACTGCTGATGCCGCTGATTATGCCAAGATGAAACGCCTGATCAAACAAGAGTGGAAAGTGGAATTCGCTTTTGAGGATCATCGATACTACGATCTCCGTAGATGGAAAGATGCCCCGGAAGCGATGAACAAACCTGTTATGGGCCTTGATGTAAGTGCAAAGACAGCGGAACGCCAGCAATTTTATACTATTCGAGTATGGAATACTGAAAAGTCAATGAAACGCGTGTTTAAAAACAAAATGTATTTCTATCCTATCTCTAAATCCATTCTGCAGCGTAACGCTAAATTGGTTCAGAATCCTGGATGGACAGATTAAAAACAACGATTATGAAAAAATATATTTATCTATTCCTTGTCATAATGGTCAACTCTTTTCTAGTCGCTTGTGACCAACAGGCTCCAATGGATACTGATCTTTATCCACAGTCTGTATATATTGTGGGTGCGCATTCTCGAATCATCTATGACAATCTTGATTTAAGTTATTCTCAGGACACCGTTAATTTGTCTGTAGCTGTAAGCGGCAACCGCACATTGGACAAAGATGTGAAAGTGACGCTGGCAGAATGTCCTGAAGCCATTGATATGTACAACGCTCGTGAAGTGTCTGCTTTAGCTCGTCAGTATCGCAGTTTATCAAAAGGGATCTATTCCATTCCTTCTTACGATGTAACCGTGCATAAAGGCGAAGTGTATCATACTCTTCCTATCTATGTCAATCCTTCTACACTTCATTGCGATTCATTGTATATGCTGGCATTTAAGATTTCCAATACATCTGCATATAAGCCTACTAAAGAAGATACAGTGGTACTCGTTAATCTTTCTTTAAGCAATAAGTATTCTGGTCAATACTATATGAATGGGGTCATTAAGAATGTTGATAATCCTAATGATTCTATCGTATATGTTATGCCTCGTATCCTTGCTGCTACTGATGATGGACGTACGGTCCGCATGTATCACTACAATAACGAGTGGGTAGAAGGTTCTTCTAATGACTATCGTCCTACTCATACCTTCAAGATCACTGTCAATGATGACAATAGCCTGAAACTTGCAACATGGGATAAGTTTGATCTTGTCGATGGTGGTGGTACGTATTATCCGAAAATGAAGGTATACGATATCTGGTATATCTATCGTGATAATGGACAGCTATGGCGTACTGAAGGATTCATCTACAAGGAACGCAAGAATAATACTGAACAACATGCGATTAATGACTGGATGGAAGAGATGAGAGCTTCAAAAAGGCATAAAGGCTGATACTTTACTCGAAACATCCGAGTTTTATTCTCATGAAGCATAGAAATTTTTTCTTTATGATGAGAAGAATTATACTGCTTTTTTGTTTATTACAGTTTTCCTGTGTGATTTTTGCACAGGAAACTGTTTATTTGCATTTTGATAATTCCAGTTATTATCAAGGTGATACGATTTGGTATAAAGCCTATGTTGTCAATAAGTGTTCAGAGAAATTAGGAAGTATGAGCAAACCACTATATGTGGAACTTTTAGACGAACTGGGTAATATTGTTGAGCATCAAATCGTAAAATTGTCTGACGGGGAAGGAGCAGGACAGTTTATCCTCAATCATCGATTCTTTACGGGATATTATGAAATAAGAGCTTTTACAAAATTAATGTGCCAGGAAAACAGTTCCTGTTTCTCCCGCGTCTTTCCTATCTATCGAAAGCTATTACCCGGTGTTAAAGAACGTTCGATTGTGCAATATCATGTGGATAAGAGTATGGTTCAACGCCCGGATTCCTCTCGGAAAGGATTATTGGTAACCATCCGCCCGGAAGGAGGGCAACTTGTAGAGGGCATCCAGTCTTTGGTTGCATTTCAGATTTTCTCTCCATCAGAAGGTTATCTTAATCTTACAGGTAAACTTGTTGATGCTGATGGTCAAGATATTTCTCCGGTAAAAGCTGTTTACGATGGTATTGGGAGTTTTTTGATAACTCCTACACATGAGAAAGATTTTCTTGTTTTCAATTATCAGGAAAAAGAGTGGCGTTTTCCTCTTCCTTCGGCTTTGAGTTCCGGAGCAGTCTTGCATGTTGATACAAGGAATAGATACTTTGAGGTAACAGTTATTACTAGCAATAATCTTAATATCCCCCGTCTTCGACTCTCTCTTTGCTGCAATGGAACGTCTTTGTCCGATACGCCTTTAGTTTTGGACAGTTCAGGTAAGTTCCATCTTCGTTATCCGACAGATATGCTGAAGGCTGGCCTTTATCATGTATGTCTGTATGCTGATAGTCAGATCGTTGCTCATAGACTGGTATTCGTACATCCTTATCAAAACTTTAAGACTACTGTAAAGTTCGATCATTCTGTTTATTACCCTAATCAAAAAATTCGTTGCAAACTGACAATACTTGACTCCAAAGGTCAACCGGTCAGAAATGCCAGACTTTCCGTATCGATATTTGATGCGCTCCATAGTGATATGATGGATTATGGGCATACTTTCCAAACTGATTTGCTGCTTTCTTCTGGTTTGAATGGATATGTTAATCATCCGGGATTCTATCTTGCAGACTCCACCGTCTCTCGTAATCGACTCCTTGATAACTTGTTGATTGTCCGTGGCTCAGAAGGCTTAGGCTGGAGAAATATCAAGGAAGGAGTTTCTCCGGAAACAAGTTTGATTCTTACAGGGCAGGTACGCTCACAGTTGACAAACAGGCTTATTCCTCATATTAAGGTAAGTGTGCTGGCCAGAAATGATTCTGTTTTTCTGGCCGGACAGACAGAAACAGATTCTATTGGCATTTTTCATTTACCTGTAGACAATTTCAATGGTCTTCTGCCTACAGTTATTCAGACACGAAGAAATGGAAAAAACATGAACAAACTTACCAGGATAAGCTTATATCGTAATGAAGGTCCTCCTTTACGGAGTCTTGATTATTGTGAAATAAAGCCGTCCTGGAATATAATGGAGGGCGATAGAAAAGTTGTTCAACATGAGGATTCTGTATGGCAGGATTCTACCATAAAATCGGGAATTATGCTGGATAATGTTATTGTCAAGGCTCGTCGTCTTAATAGCAGTTTGAAAGAAACGGAAACTTTGGAACGGGACATTCTGGGTTATTACGATATTCAACAATATGTGAATCGTGAACGTGATAAAGGAAAGGATGTTGTCGATTTCTATGAGATGTTACACAGACTGAATCCTAATATAAAGACTATTGTACGCCCAAGTGATGATTATAACTATGAAACGAAATATAATGCTACTCCTGTGTTTTTTGTGGTCAATGGTAAGGCCTTAGCCTCTCATTTCTTTGATGAAGATATTGATGCAATGAGGTATATCATGCTCTATAAGGACGATTATTCTGATTTGAGTTCTGTAGTGAAGATGAGTGCTGACGGCAACAGCCTTCATAAAGAAGATTTGCTGAACTACTGGTCTACTCATCGTTATATTGATACAAACCAAGCCAAAAGGGATTCCTTGCCTGCAGGCCCTCGTGTAATCTGTTCTATAACAATGGCTCCCAATTGGGATGCTGAATATGCTTCGCAAATGGCACATGGCATTCGTTCTACCTATCTGCAAGGATATAATCAACCACAACAATTTCATGTCCATTCTGAAAAGAATCATGTCAATGAGTCAGAACAACGTCGGACATTATATTGGAATCCTTTTGTCACGACTGACGATAATGGATGTGTCACACTGGAATGTCAGAATTCTTCGCGGACAACTATTGTCGGTATCAGCGTTGAGGGTATGTGTTGTGACCAACCTTTTGCAATTTCTTCTTTGAGTCGTCAGTAAATTTATTTGATGATCGAAAAAATATAAGCTCTCTGATCTATGTTGGATTTTGGGATATTTTCGTACCTTTACACCGTTAATACGGTTAGTGAGGTTATATATTCCGGAAAGATCTTAATATTCAATAGAATTCACCTTTTTAAGTAGATTCAGTAATTAATTATTAATTAAAAGAATAATGCGTAGATTATTGGTTTTATTTTTTCAATTGTTGGTTGTTGTCAGTATTAGTGCCCAGCAGTTGATAGTAGGAACGTACAATTTGAGGAATCACAATCATGATGATGAACTGCAGGGGAATGGTTGGTCACAGCGCTGCCCGGTTATCTCCCAGTTGGTGACATTTAACGATTTTGATGTATGGGGAGCTCAGGAAGTACTTCATGATCAGTTGAATGACCTTTTATCGGCGATGCCCCAGTATGGTTATCTTGGAGTAGGCCGTGACGATGGAAAGACAGGTGGAGAATATGCACCGATCTTCTATAAAAAGAGCCGCTTGAAGGTTCTAAAGGAGGGCCATTTCTGGTTGTCCCAACATACGGACTATCCCAATAAGGGTTGGGATGCAGCCTGTATCCGGATATGTACGTGGGGCTTCTTTAAGGATCTGAAGACAAACAAAAAGTTTTGGTTTTTCAATCTCCACATGGATCATATGGGTGTAGTGGCCAGGAGAGAAAGCTCCAGGTTAATCTTGAAAAAGGTGAAGGAGTTCTGTGGTAATGCACCTGTCATACTTACAGGAGATTTTAATGTTGACCAGACTCATGAGAGCTATCGCCTGTTGGCAAACTCCGGCATCTTGCGGGATACATACAAGATAGCCGATATGAGCTATGCCCTAAACGGAACATTCAATGACTTTGATCCATTTTCAAAGACAGATGGTCAGATTGACCATATCTTTGTATCAAGACAGTTTCATGTCTATCGTTTTGGCATTCTGACAGATACCTATCGTACTCTGAGAAAGGATACCGCCAATGAAGGAAACTCTTCGAAAGACATTTCATCTCAGAAGTATGATATCAGGATGCCGTCTGATCACTTCCCTGTGAAAGCAATATTGCAATATCAGAAATAATGTTTGCATGACCTGTCTGGTTATCTTCCTGGTTTTGACTAAAAAATTCTAATCATGAGGAACGCTCTTTTATTGCTATTTGTTACGGCATTTGCCTTCTTGCCCTCTCATGCTTCTGATGCGTATCGGAAACATATTGACCTGCAAGGCATCTGGCAGTTCTGCCTGGATCCGGATTCTTCTATTACATCGGAAACAGTCTTTTCAGATCTGGTAAATCTACCGGGTACCACGGATACCAATCGGAAGGGTACACCTGCAATGAATAAGAATGAGACTATGCATCTTACCCGACTGTTCTATTATGTGGGGAAAGCATGGTATAAAAAGGAAATAGATATTCCGAACAGTTGGAAAAGAAAACAGATATATCTATTCCTTGAGCGCACAAAACCGACGAAGATATATGTAGATGGTAAATTTGCAGGCCGGAATAATAATATATCAACACCTCAGATTTATGATCTTACTTCATTCTTGTTTCCCGGTAGTCATACAATCGCTATCCAGGTGGATAACGGAAGTGGGGTGCCTAAGCAAATCTATGGCTCACATGCCTATTCTGAGGACACACAAACAAATTGGAATGGGATTATTGGTAAAATAGAATTGGAAGCGGTAGATCCCCTGCATATAGTGGATATAAAGGTTGATCCTAATACCGTTGATAATCAGGTAGCAGTAAGTCTGTCTTTTTCCGGAAAGATTACCTCCAAGAATCATATCATATTAAGGTTATCGTCTTTAGGTAAAAGTGATAGTAGGGTGGATTCTCTAAAACTATCGCCCGATAAAGGTGAGAATAGGGTAATAGATCATATTATCATACCTTTGGGGCATCGACACTTCTGGAGTGAGTTTCATCCTGATCTCTATCATATTAATGTAGAGATATCGGGCGTCGATTCATTGGGTATGAATTTTGGTATGGTGAATTTTCGTGCGGGTATCCATAAATTCATAGTTAACGGACATCCCACTTTTTTGCGTGGTAAGCATGATGGGTGTGTCTTTCCTCTCATTGGACATACGGCTATGGATGTAGAGACTTGGCGGAAGTACTTTCGTACGGCTAAAACTTATGGCATTAATCATTATCGTTTTCATTCCTGGTGTCCTCCTGAAGCCTGCTTTGAGGCAGCGGATATAGAAGGTGTTTATTTACAACCGGAGTTGCCTTTCTGGGGGAATTTTGATAAAAAAGATACTTGTCTGATGCGTTTTCTGAAGAAGGAGGGAATGAATATCTTAAAAACTTATGGGAATCATCCTTCATTTGTGATGCTTGCATTAGGCAACGAGTTGAATGGTGATATCACTGAAATGAGGCATTTTGTAGATGATTTCCGAAAGGCTGATAGCCGGCATCTGTATACTTTTGGATCTAATGGCTATTTGGGTTACAAACCTATTGACCCTGACATGGACTATTGTACTACATGTCGTATAGGTGGAGAGGAGAAAAATAAGTTTAATACCCATACTCGTGGTTCCTTTTCTTTTGCGGATGCTTATGATGGAGGATACATCAACCATTGCTATCCCAACACGATCATGGATTTCTCGGGAGCTTTAAAGGCTTCTGCTATTCCTGTAATCAGTCATGAGACAGGACAATTTCAGAGTTATCCGGATTTTAATGAGATCAAGGAATATACAGGAGTTCTCTATCCATATAATATGGAAGTATTCCGCAGGCGACTCAAAGATGCTGGGATGCTGCAGCAGGCTTCCGACTTTCATAAAGCTTCAGGGCTATGGGCTGCGGAACTTTATAAGGCGGATATAGAAATGGATCTTCGCACACGAAATCTGGCTGGCTTTCATCTGCTTGATCTTCAGGACTATCCGGGTCAGGGATCTTCTTATGTAGGTATCCTCAATGCGTTTATGGAAAACAAAGGTTTCATTACTCCTGAAGCATTCAGACAATTCTGCTGTCCTGTTGTTCCATTATTACTGATGAAGAAATTCTGTTACACGAATTGTGAAGTGATTCGTGCAGTAGTGAAGATAGCTAACTATAGTGAGAATGCCTTACAGAACAAGACCTTGTCGTGGCGTATCACCGACAATAGCAATAAGTTGTATCATGAAAGTACGGTCTCTATACCAAATGATAGCATCGGACTTTTTTCTGTTGGAGATATAACCGTTGACTTGAGTGATATCAACAAACCTGAAAAACTGACGTTCTCACTTTCTGTTGATGGTACAGATTATTCTAACAGTTATCCTTTATGGGTATATCCGCAACGGTGTAATCTTAAGTCTCTGACAAAAGATATCGTTATTACGGATTCAATAACACCAGAGGTTGAGAGAGAACTTGTTTCCGGAGCGCGGGTGCTGTTGATGCCAAAATCTGATATGAATACGGTTGGGGGGCTCTTTCAGACCGACTACTGGAATTACCGGATGTTCAAGACGATATGTGAAAATAATCATTGTCCGGTTTCCCCAGGTACTTTGGGGATTCTTACAGATCCCGGACATCCGATATTCAACTCTTTTCCGACTGATTGTCATACTGACTGGCAGTGGTTTCCTGTAATTAAAGCGAGCCATCCGTTTATCCTTGATGGTATGCCGGAAGAATATTTTCCTATAGTCCAGGTGATTGATAATGTTGAACGTAACCATAAACTCGGACTGATATTTGAAATGGGGGTAGGCAAGGGGCGATTGCTGGTCTGTATGTCACCGCTTGACAAACTCGTGCAATATCCTGAAGCAAGGCAACTCTATTATAGTGTCTTGGAGTATATGCATTCTTCAAACTTCAAACCTGCTTTGAATCTCAGTCTGATGAATATGAAAAGACTCTTTACTACTGTAGTAAGTGACAGAAAGGTAAGTGAACTTCACAATATATCATACAAATAGGAATTCTATTTTAAGGAATAACCAGAGTCAATGATTCTTATTTCTGGAAGAACTCTTTTTACAGGCAAGAAATGTCTTTCAGTTTGTTCGTAATAGCAATCAATTGATTGTCTAATGTTTTTTCTACATGCTTAATGTCACCACCATGTATGATGAGGTTCATCATTTTATTGATGTTGAGTATCCTTTTAACTTCTTGTCTGGTTAATATTCCAGCACTAAGAAGGATATTTACCATCTGATATATGTTCATTGACTTCTCTTGAATAGCCAGGCTTTTTTCTGTGACACGTTTTACTTCTTTTTCAAAGTCGTTGAAATGTTTTATAAAATCAGATATATCGATACTGCCACCGTGGTACTCCTTTGAAAGTTTTTCAATAGTACTGCTCAGAAACTTTGGACTTAATATTTTGAGCACGTATATTATCGTGTAGCCCAATATACAAATATTAATGATTACCAGTAAACTGCAAGCTGCGGCAACAAGAATATCATGGATTTCATTTATAATATATCCATTAAGGTACAAACAGAAGAAATCGATGGTGAGGATACATAATGCTGCATAAAGAATTTTCTTCATTCCAGAATGTATGTATTTCTTTACGTCTACATATATTTCTGTATAGGAACTATCGGTTTCTACAATATCGTCAATCCTTTGTTGAATGAGAGATACTCCCGCAATGACAAGTCCTAGAAAAGCCGCTAGTGTCTGGGGCATAGTTGAGAATATCCAATATAATGTATCCGAATTTATGTTATTCA
>DAIPMC010000082.1:0-2114 GCA_036768895.1 Prevotella sp.
CTTTGTTCGTGCAGAAAACGACAATTTCTCGCTTGCCAACTTCATGCGTGCACACCTCTATGGATCCGTAGCCGTACTGAAAATCGGCAATGATATCCTTTTCAACAAAGAGAAGGTCAATGTAGACAAGATTACAGGTCACGGCGGTCTCTTCAAAACTAAGGGTGTAGGACAACGTATTCTGGCTGCCGCCCTCAACTCATCCATCTATGTCATGGAAACAGCAGGTGAAGGTGGTGCCTGGGGCATTGCTCTTCTGGCTTCTTACCTTGTCAACAACACCCGGAAACAATCGCTGGCTGAATTTCTGGATACCAATGTCTTTGCCGGTAATTCGGGTACAGAAATCTCTCCTACTAAAGAAGAAGTGGAAGGATTCAATACATACATCAAAAATTATCAGCAGGGACTTGAAATAGAGAAAACAGCTGTCCGATTTAAAGGAGAAGCATGATTATTCTGATATAGTCTATACAAATAAATGGAGAAAATCTTCTCCATTTATTTATTCTGTTTATTATTCCTATTAAAATGCAATATGAAAAAATTTATTAGCCTAGCCTTACTTGTTGTCGCCTTTACCTGTTCTGTAAAAGCCCAGGAGACAAGTATTACTATTCATACTCGTCAAGGCTCCAATAAAATTTATAAAGAGTTATATGGGCAGTTTGCCGAACACCTCGGTAGTTGCATCTATGGTGGACTGTGGGTAGGTCCCTACTCCAACATCCCAAATACTAATGGCTATCGCAACGATGTCCTTCAGGCACTGAAAGAGCTGAAAGTACCTGTCCTGAGATGGCCAGGAGGCTGTTTTGCCGATGAATATCACTGGATGGACGGCATAGGCCCCAGAAACAAGCGTCCGAAAATGCAGAATAACAACTGGGGAGGCACTATCGAAGATAATTCCTTTGGCACTAACGAATTTCTCAATCTCTGCGAAATACTTGGCGCAGAACCTTATATAAGTGGAAATGTTGGCAGTGGAAGCGTTGAAGAACTGGCCAAATGGGTTGAATATATGACTAGTGACGGAGACACCCCGATGGCCAATCTCCGAAGAAAATATGGAAGAGAAAAATCATGGAATGTCAAATTCCTTGGTGTCGGCAATGAAAGCTGGGGCTGTGGTGGCAACATGCGCCCGGAATACTATAGTGACCTTTTCCGCCGCTACTCTACTTATTGCCGCAATTATGACAAGCACAGACTCTACAAAATAGCTTCCGGAGCCAGTGACTATGATTATAACTGGACTAAAGTTCTGATGAAAAATGTAGGAAATCGCATGGACGGTCTTTCCCTGCATTACTATACAGTAAAAGACTGGAGCGACCATAAAGGATCGGCAACTCATTTCGACAATCAGGAATATTACTGGACTATCGGGAAATGTCTTCAGATAGAAGATGTTATCAAAAAACATTGTGCCATCATGGACCAGACTGACCCTCAGAAAAAAATCGGTCTGCTTGTTGATGAATGGGGCACATGGTGGGATGAAGAACCGGGAACTATCAAAGGACATCTCTACCAGCAGAATTCCATGCGCGATGCCATGGTTGCAGCTCTGACTCTGAACATTTTCCAGCGCCATACAGACCGTATCCGTATGGCCAACATCGCTCAGGTTGTAAATGTCCTGCAATCTATGATCCTTACTGATACTATCGGAACAGGACACATGGTCCTGACCCCAACATATTATGTATTCAAGATGTACCGCGGTTTCCAGGATGCAACTTATCTTCCAATGGATGTCACTACAGACTCTATGAATGTTGAAGGTGGACATATGTTTAAGATGGTAAACGGCAAGATACCAGATGTTTCAGTATCAGCAGCCAGAAAAAAAGATGGAAGTTTCATTATTTCTCTCGCCAATACTAGTCTTGACAAAGCCCAGGCGACAAAGATTATATTAGACGGTACAAAAATCAAAACGGTAAATGGTGATATTCTCACTTCTGACAAGATTAATGACTATAATGATTTCAACAATCCGGATAAAGTAAAAGAAAAAGTATTCAAGGATGCTAAAATAAAGAAAAACGTTCTTAATATTAAAATTCCGGCAAAATCAATCATCGTTTTAAATTTAAATTCGTAAT
>DAIPMC010000082.1:2124-11811 GCA_036768895.1 Prevotella sp.
AGCGAAGTAATCTTCAAAAGATATGAACGATAGTAAACTCATGAATCGTGCAGCCAACAACATTCGTATACTGGCTGCGTCTATGGTAGAAAAAGCTAAGTCCGGTCACCCAGGTGGTGCTATGGGCGGTGCAGACTTCATCAATGTCCTGTTCTCTGAATATTTAACTTATGATCCCGACCAACCAGAATGGCCCGGACGAGACCGTTTTTTCCTGGATCCAGGCCACATGAGTCCAATGCTGTATTCAGCATTACTCCTTTCCGGGAAATTTACCATGGAAGAAATTCAGACCTTTCGGCAATGGGGATCTCCGTGTCATGGACATCCGGAACGCAACGTAAAAAGAGGTATAGAAAACACATCCGGGCCATTGGGTCAGGGACATGCTCTTGCCGCAGGAGCTGCTGTTGCAGAAAAGTTTCTCGAAGCTCGTCTTGGAAGAACGGTCATGCAGCACACCATCTATACTTATATCTCTGATGGTGCTATTGAGGAAGGTATATCTCAGGAAATAGGCCGTTTAGCCGGAACCTTAGGATTGAATAATCTGATTATGTTCTACGACTGTAATGGAATCCAACTCTCTACTGAGACAAATATTGTCATGGCTGAAAATACAGCTATGAAATATCGAGCATGGAACTGGAATGTAATCGAAATAAATGGTAATGATGTAGAAGAGATCAGGAAAGCCCTGAATACCGGCCTCGCAGAGAAGAATCGGCCTACCCTCATTGTCGGTAATACCGTTATGGGAAAAGGCGCTCTGAAAGCAGATGGAACAAGCTATGAACATAATGTAAAGACTCATGGTTCACCATTGGGAGATGGTGCATACACCAATACCATCAAACATTTAGGTGGTGATCCTGAAAATCCTTTCATTATTTTCAGTGATGTCAAAGAACTCTACGCTGACCGTCAAGCCAAACTCAGAAAGATTGTAGCAAAGCGCCATCAAGAAGAAGCTCAATGGGCTAAAGAGAACCCAAATAAAAAAGCTTTGATGGACGAATGGTTCAGTGGAAAAGCTCCAAAAATTGACTGGAGTAAGGTAGAACAAAAATCTGGAAGTGCTACACGTGCTGCTTCAGCCGCTTGTCTGAAACTATTGGCTCATGAAGTTCCAAATATGGTCTGCTCATCAGCAGATCTGTCTAATTCAGACAAGACAGATGGATTCCTCAAAGAAACCCATAGTTTAAAGCGAGGTGATTTCAGTGGTGCTTTCTTCCAAGCAGGAGTGAGCGAGTTTGCTATGGCTGATATGTGTATGGGAATGATGCTTCATGGAGGTGTTATTGCTGCCTTGGGTACATTTTTCGTTTTCTCTGACTATATGAAAGGTGCCATTCGACTGGCAGCCCTTATGGGAGTACCCCTTAAGTTTATCTTTACCCATGACGCTTTCAGAGTTGGAGAAGATGGTCCAACCCATCAACCTGTAGAGCAGGAAGCAACACTCCGATTGATGGAACAACTCAAAAGGCATAACGGAAAAGATAGTCTTCGTGTATTCCGTCCTGCAGACGCAGATGAAACAACCGTTTGCTGGCAGATGGCAATGGAAAACACTGATTCCCCAACAGCTTTTATCTTATCCCGACAGGGAATAGCTAAGTTGCCAGAAGGAAATGATTATCAGATGGCTCGAAAGGGAGCCTATATTGTAGCCGGTTCTGACGAAAATCCGGATGTCATTCTCGTAGCTTCCGGTTCAGAAGTTTCTACGCTCGAAGCAGGAAGTGTACTACTCCGCAAGGATGGCATCAGAGTACGTATCGTCAGTGCCCCATCAGAAGGATTATTCCGCAAGCAGTCTCAAGCATATCAAGAGAGTGTTCTACCGAAAAACTCAAAGATATTCGGAATGACTGCAGGGCTTCCAAGCACTCTTCTTGGACTTGTTGGAACCAATGGCAAGATATTCGGAATGAATAGTTTCGGTTTCTCGGCACCCTATCAGATTCTGGATGAAAAATTAGGGTTTACGGGTGAGAATGTTTATAAACAAGTAAAGGAATTTTTAGCAGAATAATCCTTTCTTTTAAAGAAGAACAGGAATGGTTAAAACCTCCCCGTTCTTCTTTCATTTCTAATCAGATAAGAAATTATGGAAATAAAGACAATAGGAATCGCCTGTGATCATGCGGGATTTCCTATGAAACAGTTTGTCCTTCAATATTTGGCTAAGAAAGGATATAAAATCAAGGATTTCGGTACAAACAGTATTGAGAGTGTTGATTATCCGGATTTTGCCCATAAACTCGGCCAAGCCATTGAAAGGCATGAGGTCTATCCCGGAATCGCCATTTGCGGTACGGGAGAAGGAATGGCCATTACATTGAACAAGTACCCTAATGTCCGGGCTGGATTAGCATGGAATGAAGATATTGCACACTTAATTCGGCAGCATAATGATGCTAACATACTTGTATTGCCAGGCCGTTTCATCTCTCTCATGACAGCTGAAAAGATACTAGATACATTCCTTTCTGTCTCTTTTGATGGCGGACGCCATGAAAGGAGAATTGAGAAAATACCAATTTCTGAGGGCTGTTAAGAACAGAAATCAACTTTTTGACAGGGCCTGTTGAAAGGATCTATTCCGATCTTTTAGTACGTAACTGAAGAATCCCGGGAGTTTAAACTCTCGGGATTCTTCAGTTATAGGATACTTCGTTTTCTCTAAAGAAATGAATGATCATATCTTCACGTGAAAGCCATAACCTACACGTTTTATATTAACGCTTTACTTTTTCTGTTCACCTTTTTTCTCATCACCACGCGGCAACCTAAACTGATAACTTTTATCAAATACTTTTCGGACATCATTAATTTCAACGAAAGTAGTACCTCCACCCTCTCCAAAACTACCGCTCAGATAAGCAATTTTATCATTCATACCAAGATAGCCTTTTAACTTAAGCATCCTTACTGCAGCTTTGAACATCTCCTGATTAGAGATTTGCCCCTTCTGGTATACTGCTGCAACGCCATAACTTAGATTCAGCCAGCGCTGTGTATTCTCTTTGTAACAAATAGCAAAAATCGGGGTAGGTCCACGGAATGAAGCCAGATAACGTGCCGTTTGACCGGTCTCACTATCCGTGATAATTCCTTTGACACCAAGTTTGCGGGTGGACTCTATAGCCGCATGAGCTAAGAAGAGCCGCTGACTAAACAACGATCTCCCCTCTGTAGGGTCAATGTCATTTTCAGGATCACGGTCCTTTTCAGCCTGTTCAGCTATACGAGCCATAGTCTGTACTGCCTCAAGAGGATATTTCCCCATTGCCGTTTCACCACTCAGCATCAAAGCATCTGTACGATAGAAAATAGCATTGGCAATATCCGTCACCTCCGCACGTGTAGGACGAGGATTACTAATCATCGTATGAAGCATTTGGGTAGCAACAATAACCGGTTTGCATTTCATAACACATTTCCGGATAATCCGACGTTCAATGCCCGGTATCCGTTCTATCGGCACTTCGATTCCCAAATCACCACGAGCGACCATCACACCATAACTCGCATCGATAATCTCATCAATATTATCCACACCCTCCTGATTCTCTATCTTGGAAATAATCTTGATATCATTATGATGCTTATCAAGTATTTTTTGAACACCATTGACATCAGCAGCAGAACGAACAAAAGAGTGAGCTATAAAGTCAACATGTAAGTCAATGGCCAGCAAGATGTTCCGTATGTCCTTTTCAGTCAAAGCAGGTAAATCAATATGCTCACCTGGCACATTCAGGCTCTTATGAGCACCTAGTACACCTTCATTCTGCACTTGAGCTACCAACATAGGACCGGTATTCTCAATCACTTTCATGTCAATTGCTCCATCGTCAAACAACAGATCATCACCTACTTTTACATCATTTGTAATATTAGAATAGGTAACATTGATTATATCATGTGAACTATCCATTTCCGGACGACCAAAAATTTTGACAACATCTCCTGTTTTATATTGTAAAGGTTCCTTTACATCCGTAGAACGCACTTCAGGCCCTTTCGTATCAATCATAATACCGATATGAGGAGAAACGGCTCGAACGTTAGCCACAATTTTACGAATACCTTGTTCAGTAGCATGAGCAGTATTTATACGTACAACATTCATACCTGCAAGAAAGAGTTTTCTTAAAAAATCTTTATCACAACGCAGATCGCTTATAGTAGCTACAATTTTAGTTTGTTTCATATTTAAAAGACTTATTGTATTTATTTGCAAAGTTAACAAATTTCTCTTAATCGGGAGGATGTAAAAGAAAAAATAAAATAAAGAAGTCTATAATATGATTTTAAAGATAAGATTTTCAGACAGTTAGAAATATAATCACACAAAAAAGCAAATAGATTTTCATATTCCGATAAAAAACAGTATCTTTGCAAATCGATAAATAACAAAAGATATTGTAATACAATGACTAAAGCAAAAATCATAGCAGAAGTTGCATTGGCCACAGGAATGTCAAAAAAAGAGGTAACGGCAGTAATTGAGGCTTTCATGAGTAGTATCAAAAAGAATCTTTTAAAAAGGGAGAATATCTATCTCCGCGGATTCGGAAGTTTCATTATTAAGCACAGAGCAGAAAAAACGGCTCGTAATATCTCCAAGAATACGACAATGACTATTGCCGCACATGACCTGCCAAGTTTTAAACCGGCCAAAAGTTTTATTCAAGAAATGAAAAATGAATAAATTCATTCATCAACCATCTGTGGATTTGGATTAAAATATCAATATTTAAATTTTTTAGTATTATGCCAAACGGAAAGAAAAAGAAGGGTCATAAAATGGCCACGCACAAGCGTAAGAAGAGATTACGCAAGAATAGACATAAGAGCAAATAAGCTCCATCAGTCTATTAAGGCTGAGGGTGTGCCGTAGAGCAGAATGAACTCTTGTAGGCCCACCCTTTTTAATTACTTATTCTAAATTAAGGGCCATTTGAAGAACAAAAGCAGACAAATCTTCTTTGTTTGCTAGATACAAACTAATCTATAGCAAGTAACAAATATTGAAATTTGTTGAACATAGAAATAGACAAGTAAACTCAAATGATCAAATTAGTTCAACGGAAAGAAATGACCAGCGAAGTTATAATTGATGTACAACAGAAAAAGATATCTATCGCACTTCTGGAAGATCAACAATTAGTCGAATATCAGGAACAAACGAGAGAAGCCTCTTTTTGTGTTGGAAATATCTACGTAGCAAAAGTTAAAAAACTGATGCCAGGGCTGAATGCCTGTTTCGTAGACGTAGGTTATGAGCGCGATGCCTTTCTTCACTATCTTGATTTAGGAAGTCAATTTAACTCTTATCAAAAGTATCTAAAGCAGGTACAAAGTGATCGCAAGAGACTTTATCCTTTTTCTAAAGCATCACATCAACCAGACCTCGACAAGTCAGGAAGTATTCCACAAGTACTTTCCGTAGGCCAAGAGGTCATGGTGCAAATCGTTAAAGAACCCATTTCTACTAAGGGCCCCAGGCTTACGGCTGAATTATCCTTTGCCGGACGCTTCTTAGTACTTATCCCATTCGGAACAAAAGTCTCCGTATCATCAAAAATCAAAAGCGGCGCAGAGAGAGCTCGCCTCAAACAACTCGTAAACAGTATAAAGCCTAATAATTGCGGCATTATTGTGAGAACTGTCGCAGAAGGTAAACGGGTTGCTGAATTAGATGCAGAGCTGAAGGTCTTAAAGAAACGCTGGGACGAAGCTATTATTAAAGCTCAAAAAACTCAAAAGCGTCCTCAACTGATCTATGAAGAAACTGACAGAGCTGTTGCGATGTTACGCGACCTCTTTAATCCTACTTACAAAAGCATTTACATTAATGATGAAAATGTAGAGAAAGAGGTAAAAAACTATATCTCGTTAATTGCCCCAGAAAGGACAGATATAGTAAAGGTCTACAATGGAAAGGTTCCCATTTTTGATAATTTTAATGTCACCAAGCAGATAAAATCAAGTTTCGGTAGAGTCGTGAATTACAAACACGGCGCCTATTTGATTATAGATCATGCTGAAGCTCTGCATGTGGTAGACGTAAACAGTGGAACCCGTACCCGCGAAAAAGATCAAGAAGCAAATGCTTTAGATGTAAACTTAGGTGCTGCTGATGAATTAGCCAGACAGTTGAGACTCCGTGATATGGGAGGCATCATCGTGGTTGACTTCATTGACATGAATCTGGCTGAAGACCGACAAATGCTTTATGAACGCATGTGTAAAGACATGCAGAAGGACCGTGCAAGACACAACATCCTCCCATTAAGCAAATTCGGTCTCATGCAAATCACTCGCCAAAGAGTTCGTCCGGTTATGGAAGTAAATGTGGAAGAAGCTTGTCCTACATGCAATGGCACAGGGAAAATTAAAGCTAGTTTCTTATTTACAGACCAACTCGAGCGTAAAATTGACCGACTAGTCAACAAGATTGGCATCAAGAAATTCTATCTGCACGTACATCCTTACGTTGCTGCTTTTATTGACAAGGGTATTTTCTCTTTGAAATTAAAATGGCAACTCAAATATGGATTTGGCGTGCATATTATTCCTTCTCAAAAATTGGCTTTTCTGCAATATGAATTTTTCGATAAGAAAGGTCAGTTTGTAGATATGAAGGAAGAACAGGAAACAAAGTAAAAGTTTCCCAACCATTAAAAAAGTCCCTGATAAGAATATTATCAGGGACTTTTTGGGTTTAAATCAAGAACACATATCACATCTTGTTATTGCAGAAGCAACATGATTGACCTCTGATAAAATAGAGCCCACATCAAGGTGTTACTTTATACCGAATTCTAAATGAATGTTTCATTGCATCCCAATTCGTACCCAGTAAAACAAAACGGCCTATTTGAGATGTGGAACGAACATGTTTACCTAAGCAAGGACAAACATCATAATTATCAATACGGACCAAACGAATCATTTCATGCGCTTCCTTAGGAAGACGATCTAACTTAACCTCTGCCGGAATATGATCACGATCCACGAATTCATAGCTGACCATCATATCTGCCTGAATCAGACGATTCATCTCATCCTCTATTTCCCTCACTTCTTTTCGCGAAGGTTCATGATCTATAATATAACTGATCTTGCTTTTCCTTCGTTCTATGTGGGCATTATCACTCCGTTCACAACCAAATTTTCGCATCATCAATTGATTCAGCAAATGTTCTGCGGTATGAGCCGGTGGAAACTCATCCTTATGATGCTCATTTAGAGCAAATCCTCTGTCATCCATCTTCAAATTAAATTTATAGACACGTCCATTATAAGGTTCTATCATCATCGGATAGTCCTTATCTCTCGAAAGATACATAACATAAATATCTCCAGAGAGAAGATCTGTCGCTGTAACCCGTTTTTGAGGAAGATGCAAATAATCAAAAGCATGTCCCGGTATCTTTACGCTGATATTCACCCTGTTTGAAGAGAAATTGACAACAATAAACAATACTTCATCTTTATATTTACGAAGAAATGCAAATTGCCTTCGGCTGTCGAAATGATCAGAAGTTGGATTCATATACATCAAATCGAACATATCACCATCTGAAATTGATTTCTCGTGAGTTGCAGTATGAAATATATTACAATAAGAAATAGACAACTGCTTGAATTGAGCTGTCAAATCACAATGACTTTCATACGCATGAGTTAATGTAGACGGTGACCAGTAGTCAAAAATTGTCGTTCGACCATCACGACTGCTATAGCCTTCTTCATCCATTCCTTTCTCTCCAAATTCCTGTCCACAATAAACCATGAATGGATTGCGCTGTAATAAGGCACCAACAATAACAGCCGGAACAGCTTTTTCCGAATCTCCACAGAAAAAGTCAGAAGCAATACGTTGTTCATCATGATTTTCAAGAAAATATAACATATTTTCCTGAATATCATTTCGATTCTGCCATTGTACGGTAATATCAGATGCGGGACGTTCGTTTCTGATAATCGCACGCATTGTATCATACATTCCCACTTTGTCATAAAGGTAATCGAAACCAGCAGCAAGATAAGTATGATACCGATTAGGATCATAAACCTCTCCGATAAAGATAAGTTGGGGATAGCGGTTTTTTACAATCTTGGTAGTATAAGACCAAAAAGAATCAGGAACCATTTCAGCCATATCACATCGGAAACCATCGATACCCGTATTTGCCCAGAAGAGTAATATCCGGGTCATCTTCTCCCAAGTATCAGGAATAGGATTAAAATGGGTACTGCGTCCAGCAGGGTTACAATAGTCAATACCATAATTAAGTTTTATGGTCTCATACCAATCCTTCTCTGAAGGACAGGCAGTAAAACAATTGTTCCCCGTTGCTTTTGCCGGGATTTCAATATAGGGTGTAGCAGAAGAGTCAACAGGATAAGTGCTCAGAACTTGGCTGAGATCCAACGGCTGTCCCCAGCAATAATAGAAATTGTTATGTTGAGAAAAATTTTTTGAAGTATCATCATCCTCACCCAAGTCTCTCACACCGACAGGTTTGCAGATAGAATGGTATTCTCGTGCGACATGATTAGGAACAAAATCCATAATCACTTTCATTCCCACACGGTGTGTACGCTTGATAAGAGCTTTCCACTCCTCCATCCGTTTATCCGGATTATCTGCAAGGTCAGGATCAACATCATAATAGTCTACAATGGCATACGGTGAACCGGCTTTACCTTTTACGATTTCAGGATGCTGGTTGGGAATACCATAAGCAGAATAATCTGTAGTCGTTGCGTGACGAATAACCCCCATATACCAAATATGGGTAAATCCCATACGATGGATACGTTCCAGTACCTCATCAGAAAAAGAACTGAATTTGCCACAGCCATTCTCCCTTAAGGTACCAGATACTTTCCTAGTCGTATTATGATTATCAAAGAGTCTCGGAAAAACTTGATAAAGGACTATTTTACTCATTTAGGCCTCAATTCCGTGGGCATTTACATTTCGATTGATTCGTCCAATCATACCACGGAGAGCTTTCCCAGGCCCACATTCTACAAATTCATCAGCTCCTGCAGCTATCATATTCTGTACACTTGATGTCCAACGAACAGGACTTGTCAATTGGGCGATAAGATTAGCTTCTATCTCTTTGGGATCAGTATGAGGTTGAGCATCAACATTCTGATATACAGGACATTCAGGAACGGTAAAATGCGTTTTCTCAATAGCAGCTTGAAGTTCATCTTTTGCCTGTTGCATCAATGGAGAATGGAAAGCACCACCAACTTTGAGAACCAAAGCGCGCTTAGCACCAGCAGCCTTCAGTTCATCACAAGCCATTCCAACCGCATCCAGATTGCCAGAGATTACAAGTTGGCCAGGACAATTATAATTAGCAGGCACTACTACATTCCCATTGCCAGATACTTTCTTACAAATTTCCTCTATCTTCTCATCAGGAAGAGCTATGATTGCAGCCATTGTACCAGGGTTAGCATCACAAGCCTTTTGCATTGCATTAGCACGAGCAGCAACAAGCCGAAGACCGTCTTCAAAAGAAAGCGCTTTGGAATAAACAAGGGCTGAAAATTCCCCCAGTGAATGTCCAGCAGTCATAGCAGGTTTTTCTCCATCACATAGACACATAGCTGAAATTACACTATGCAGGAAAACCGCAG
>DAIPMC010000083.1:0-11731 GCA_036768895.1 Prevotella sp.
AGCTCCTCATTTTTTTAATAAGCATAAGTTAAAGGATGATTGACAAAAACGTCGTAAAGAATATTGTAGAAGACTGGCTGAGAGATAAAGAGTATTTCTTGGTTGACATTCAGATCAGTAATGATGATCATATTATAGTAGAGATCGATCATGCTGATGGCGTTTGGATTGATGATTGTGTGGAGCTTAGTAAATACATTGAAAGCAAACTAAGCCGTGATGAGGAGGATTATGAACTCGAAGTGGGGTCTGCCGGATTAGGCCAGCCTTTTAAAGTGCCTCAGCAATATGAAAACTATATCGGAAAGCCGGTTGAGGTAGAAGACTTGGAAGGTAAGAAATTCAGAGGTATTCTCAAAAGTGTAGGCAACAATGACTTCGTGGTCGCAGTCAATGAGAAGGTAAAGGTGGAAGGCAAGAAACGTCCTGTGAAGATGGACGTAGATCACACTTATCAAATGGATAAAGTAAAATATACAAAATACTTAATCAGTTTCAAATAAGCTATGGCAGCAAAGACAAAGAAAGAAGAAACTCAGAGTATGATCGATTCCTTCAAGGAATTTAAAGAGACCAAGAATATTGACCGTACAACGTTGGTGAGCGTGCTGGAGGAAAGTTTCCGCACTGTTCTTGCCAGGATTTTCGGGAGTGACGAGAATTTTGATGTAATTGTCAACCCGGACAAGGGAGACTTTGAAATCTACCGTAATCGTAAGGTCGTTGCCGACGGTGAGGTAAAGGATGAAAACAAGGAAGTCAGCCTTACGGATGCCCGTAAGATTGAGCCTGACTATGAAGTAGGTGAAGATGTGAGTGAATCGGTAAACTTTACAAAGTTTGGCCGTCGTGCTGTCTTGAACCTTCGGCAAACCTTGTCTTCCAAGATTTTGGAACTGGAGCATGATGCTTTGTATAATAAATATAAGGATCGGGTAGGACAGATTATCGCCGGAGAGGTCTATCAGATCTGGAAGCGTGAGGTACTTATCGTAGATGATGAAAATAACGAACTGATTTTGCCTAAATCTGAACAGATTCCGGCTGACCAGTATCACAAGGGCGAAACGGTGAGAGCTATCATTGATCATGTGGATAATGAAAATAATAATCCCAAGATTATCCTGAGCCGTACAAGTCCTGTATTCCTCGAGCGTTTGCTTGAAGGGGAAGTACCTGAAATCGCTGATGGATTGATAGCTATCAAGCGAGTGGCCCGTATTCCGGGGGAGAGGGCTAAAATAGCTGTGGAGAGTTATGATGACCGTATTGATCCGGTAGGAGCCTGTGTTGGCGTAAGGGGGAGCCGCGTTCATGGTATTGTCCGTGAACTTGATAATGAGAATATTGATGTCATCAACTATACCGATAATATCAAATTGTTTATCCAGCGTGCCTTGAGTCCGGCAAAGATATCTTCTATTAATATAGATGAAGAAAATAAAAAGGCAGAAGTCTATCTTCAACCGGAAGAAGTCAGTCTGGCTATCGGACGAGGCGGATTGAATATCAAGTTGGCCTCTATGCTGACAGAGTATACGATAGATGTCTTTCGCGAAATTGCAGATAGTGAGGCAGAAGACGATATCTATCTGGAGGAGTTCTCTGATGAAATCGATCAATGGGTTATTGATGCAATCAAGGGTATCGGCTTGGAAACTGCCCGTCAGGTGCTCAATGCACCGCGTGAGATGCTGGTAGATAAAGCTGACCTTGAGGAAGAAACCGTGGATCATGTCATCAATGTCTTGAAAGCCGAGTTCGCAAAGCAGTAGATAGTTGATCATTACCTTTGCAGAACGCATGAAGGCAATATGTACATATTATAATAAGACCAGAGTAAATAACAGATCATTCATTAATGAGCATCAGATTAAATAAAGCACTACGTGAATTGAATATAGGACTTCAAACGGCAGTTGATTTCCTGAAATCCAAGAAAGAATTGGGAGAGGTTAAGGAAGACTTAAGCTTTAAACTCAATGACGCACAGTACAAGGCTCTTGAGAGCCAGTTCCGTCAGGACGCAGAAGTAAGGAGTCAGGCCGAAAAGCTCTTTCAAAAGAAGCCAAAGGAGAAAAAGCGTATGCAGGAGACGAAGAAAGAATCTCATGTCTCCCGTATAGCAGATGTGCTGGAGGAATCCGGTCATCAGAAGTATACCCCATTAGGAAAGATCAACTTGAATGATACCGATCAGAAGCCTGTGGTGCCGTCTGTTGCTCCGGAGCAAAAAGATGCTTCACGTCAAAAAAGAAAAGAAGATACTGCCGCTAGTCAACAACCTGTAAAACCCATGCCTAAGACGAAACCGGAAGACGCAACTCCGGTAAAGAAGAATCCTGTAGCAGAAACAAAATCTGTGAATCAGCCGCGTCAGAAAACCTCAGAGCCTACTCGTGTAGCTCGACCGGTAATAGCTGATAAAACCACTCATCAACAGATGAGAAGGCCAGAATATCAACAAAGTCAGAATCACGCCCCTGTCCAACCTGAGCGACATCCTCAGAATACTGTACAGCAGAAGAGGGTGCAACCTGCTTCTCAGACCACTTCCGTTCAGAAGCAGCCTGAGACGCCATCGCATCAGCAGCCGGAGGTCTTTACCTTGAAGAGTGAACGCAAGTTGAGTCTCAACGAGCCGAAGGTGCTAGGCAAGATTGATTTGTCAACCTTGAACCAAAGTACCCGTCCTAAGCGTAAATCTAAGGAAGAGAAGCGCAAGGAGCGTGAGAGTAAATTGAATCACGGTAACGGTGAACGCAAGAAGCGCGTACGGATCAATAAAGAGCGCGTGGATATTAATGCTGAGGCTCGGCAGCAACAGCAGCAACAAAGCAATAGCAATAGTACTAACAATAATAAGAAGAGGCACAATCGCAACAATAATCATAGACGCAACCAGAAACCTCTGGAAGTGAATGAGGTAGATGTGGCACGTCAGGTAAAAGAGACACTTGCCCGTTTGACAAATAAGCAAAACCAGAATAAGAAGGGTGCGAGATATCGTAAGGAGAAGCGTGTAGCCGTTCAGGAGAAACTGGAAAAGGTCGCATCTGACGAGAAGAAAGACAGTAAGGTATTAAAACTTACGGAGTTTGTAACCGTCAGTGAATTGGCTTCCATGATGGATGCTCCTGTAACAAAGGTCATTTCTACCTTGATGAGCGTAGGAATGATGGTTTCCATTAACGAACGTCTTGATGCAGAAACCATTAACATGGTCGCTGAGGAATTCGGATTCAAAACTGAATATATCAGTGCTTCTGTTCAGGAAGCTGTTACGGAGAAAGCCGATGAGGCTGATGACCTCCAGCCTCGTCAGCCTATTGTTACGGTGATGGGACATGTCGATCATGGTAAAACTTCTCTGTTGGATTATATCCGTAAGTCGAATGTGATTGCCGGTGAAGCCGGTGGAATTACCCAGCATATCAGTGCGTATGATGTTAAATTGAGAAACGGACGACATATTACTTTCCTGGATACTCCGGGACATGAAGCTTTTACGGCTATGCGTGCCCGTGGTACACAGGTGACCGATGTCGCCATCATCATCATAGCTGCTGATGATTCTGTGATGCCTACTACGCGTGAGGCTATCGCACACTGTCAGGCAGCAGGAGTTCCGATGGTCTTTGCCATCAATAAGATTGATAAACCGGGAGCTAATCCTGATAAGATCCGAACAGATCTGTCTAATATGAATCTGCTTGTAGAGGATTGGGGTGGTAAATACCAATGTCAGGAAATCAGCGCCAAGAAAGGTGTCGGAGTAGATGAACTGCTCGATAAGGTCCTTCTGGAAGCTGACATGAGAGACCTCAAGGCAAATCCTAACCGGAAGGCTACAGGTACTGTTATTGAGTCAGCCCTTGATAAGGGACGTGGCTATGTAGCTACTGTCTTAGTGTCTAACGGCACTTTGAAAGTGGGTGATGTCATACTGGCCGGAACGGACTGGGGTCGTGTCAAGGCAATGTTCAATGAACGTAATCAGGTGATGGAGACTGCCGGACCGGCTATCCCTACCACTGTTCTTGGACTTGACGGTGCACCTGCAGCAGGTGATCAGTTTCATGTGATCGACTCTGAACAGGAAGCACGTGTAATTGCCAATAAGCGCGAACAACTCCAGCGTGAACAGGGTCTGCGTACACAAAAGCGTCTGACCCTTGGAGATATTTCCCGTCGTATCGCCCGTGGTGAATTCCATGAGTTGAATATCATCGTCAAAGGTGATACAGATGGTTCTATTGAAGCTTTATCGGATTCCTTTATCAAACTTTCCACACCGAAGGTTCAGGTTAATGTCATAGAAAAAGGCGTGGGGCAGATTACGGAGAATGATGTCATGATGGCCAGTGCTTCTGATGCCATTATCGTCGGCTTCCAGGTCCGTCCTTCTGTTGTCGCTAGAAAACTGGCTGATCGTGAGGGAGTGGAAATTAATACTTATTCAGTGATTTACAATGCAATAGATGATATTAAGTCAGCTATGGTTGGAATGCTGGATAAAGTGAAGAAAGAAGTAGTTACCGGCCAGATAGAGGTGAAACAAGTCTTTAAGATTTCCAAGGTTGGAACAATTGCCGGTGGTCTGGTAACAGACGGTAAGATTCACGCCAAGGATAGGGCGCGTGTAGTACGTAACGGTATCGTGGTCAAGACTGCATCAATCAATGAGTTGAAACGCTTCAAGGATGATGTCAAGGAAGTGCCTATGGGAATGGAATGTGGCTTGAGTCTGGTTAATTTCAATGATATCCTGGTGGGAGACGAAATAGAAACCTTTACGGAGGTCGAAGTAGATCAGAAATTATAATCCCAATCATGGATCAGCCTGGATCAGGTGATAACCTTCTATTCCAGTTGAAGATAAGATAAAGCGATACTGCCTACCTGTCACTGACAGGCTAGGGTATCGCTTTTTGGGTATGATATTTGTTACATTTATATAATAGTTATCAGATCAGGTGTCTGAATCGGTCGAAATAGACTGAAGAGGACAGGAGTCCTGACCAGTTTCCCTGGCAGGAAAACGGAAAGGTTATTTATATTTTAAGAGTAAGTTTATGGCACAAATGAAAACTGATAACGAGTTTGTTAAGGAGGTAGCTAACGAAAAGTATGAATATGGCTTTTCTACTGACGTACAAACCGATATCATTAAAAAAGGATTGAATGAGGACGTCATCAGACTGATCTCGCAGAAGAAAGGCGAGCCCCAGTGGATGCTTGACTTCCGACTCAAAGCCTATACCTACTGGAAAACGCTGAAGCAACCTACTTGGGGGCATGTACATGTTCCTGAGATTGATTATCAGAATATCTCTTATTACGCCGATCCGACGGTAAAAGTGCGTAAGGATAAAAAGATAGACCCAGAACTGGAGAAGACATTCGACAAACTGGGTATTCCTCTGGAAGAGCGACTGGCACTGAGTGGTACAGCCGTGGATGCCATTATGGATTCTGTTTCTGTAAAGACTACTTTCAAGGATAAGTTGCGTGAAAAGGGGATTATTTTCTGTAGTATGGGCGAAGCTATCCGGAATCATTCGGATCTGGTCAAGCAATATCTCGGTACGGTCGTTCCTTATCGGGACAATTTTTTTGCTTCGTTGAACAGTGCAGTATTCAGTGACGGTTCTTTTGTCTATATTCCAAAAGGCGTCCATTGTCCGATGGAGTTGAGCAGTTATTTCAGAATCAATGCCCGGCAGACCGGACAGTTTGAACGGACACTGATCGTAGCTGATGATGATGCATACGTGAGTTATCTGGAAGGATGCACCGCCCCGATGCGTGACGAAAATCAGTTGCATGCAGCTGTTGTTGAGATCGTCGTCAATAATCATGCAGAGGTGAAATACTCCACCGTACAAAACTGGTATCCAGGTGATAAGAACGGAAAAGGTGGCGTGTTTAATCTTGTTACGAAACGAGGAGACCTGAGAGGCGCCGATTCGAAATTGTCTTGGACGCAGGTTGAGACGGGTTCGGCTATTACCTGGAAATATCCTTCGTGTATCCTTCATGGCGATCGTTCTCAGGCTGAATTTTACAGTGTCGCCCTGACAAATAATTATCAGGAAGCAGATACCGGGACGAAAATGATTCATATCGGAAAGAATACCAAGAGTACGATTATTTCTAAAGGAATCTCCGCGGGGCATAGTCAGAACTCTTACCGCGGTTTGGTCCGTGCTACAAGTAATGCTGATAATGCCCGTAACTATAGCAGTTGTGATTCATTACTACTGGGATCAAATTGTGGAGCACACACCTTTCCCTATCTGGATATTCATAATGAAACAGCAGTCGTGGAGCATGAGGCTACGACTTCAAAAATCTCTGATGACCAACTCTTCTATTGCAACCAGAGAGGTATCCCCATGGAACAGGCTGTGGCGCTGATCGTCAATGGATATTCGAAGGAGGTACTCAATAAGCTCCCGATGGAATTTGCCGTTGAGGCTCAGAAACTCCTTTCTGTGTCGTTGGAGGGAACAGTAGGTTAATCTGGCGTTTCTAATGATGACAAATAGATCTATTGAATAAATTCAACTTTCGTGTTGATTTAAATATAACATTTAATTTCTGATTATCATGCTTGAAGTAAAAAACCTGCATGCATCTGTTGCAGGAAAAGAAATATTGCGAGGAATCAATCTCACGGTCAAAGACGGAGAGATTACAGCTATTATGGGGCCGAATGGATCCGGAAAGTCTACGCTGAGCGCTATTCTGACAGGTAATCCTCTTTATACCGTTACAGAAGGTGAGGCAATCTTTAACGGAAAGGATCTTCTGAAGATGAAGCCGGAAGAGCGTGCTTGGGAGGGGTTGTTCCTGTCTTTTCAGTATCCGGTTGAAATCCCCGGAGTGTCTATGAATAATTTCATGAAAGCGGCTGTGAATGCCAAACGTGAACACCAGGGACTGAAGCCGCTGGGTGCTGCTGAATTTCTGAAATTGATCCGGGAGCGCCGCCAACTGGTGGAGCTTGATTCAAAACTGTGGCATCGTAATGTCAACGAGGGCTTTTCCGGTGGTGAGAAAAAGCGGAATGAGATCTTCCAGATGGCTATGCTCGAACCGAAGTTGTCTATCCTTGACGAAACCGATTCCGGCCTGGATGTAGACGCCATGCGTATCGTTGCCAATGGAGTGAAGAAGCTTCATACGCAGGAGAATGCCTTCATCATTATCACCCATTATGCCAGTTTGCTTGATATTATCAAACCGCATTCCGTTCATGTCCTTTACAAGGGGCGTATCGTGAAAACGGCAGGACCAGAATTGGCCAATGAAATTGAGGAGCGTGGTTTTGATTGGATTAAGGAAGAAGCAGATGCAGAAGAAGCTAAAGAAATCGATAAGGCTTGACCTTAGAAGTGTCTGTCTTTGAACGAAAGGTGGTGAATCATGAATAGTGAACAACAATATATCGATCTCTTTCAGGAGAATCGTAAGACAATAGATGGTCATTCTACCGCACCGTTGAATGCGGTAAGAGACAAGGCTTTCAAGGCTTTCTGTAAACAGGGATTTCCTTCACGTAAAGTGGAAAGGTACAAATATACGGATATGCAAAAACTTTTTGCACCCGATTATGGCTTGAACCTGACTCGTTTTGAGATTCCTGTAAACCCATACGATGTTTTCAAGTGTGAGGTCCAGAACTTGAGTACTTCACTCTATTTTGTCGTCAATGATGGATTTTACACAAAGACTTTACCGCAGGCTCATTTGCCGGAAGGGGTGATTGTTGATTCCCTGAGTCATGCTGCTGGAAAGTATCCCGACTTGGTTTCAGACTATTATTCGAAGATAGCTGATTCTGAAGAGGATGCAGTGACGGCACTTAATACGATGCTGGTCCAGGACGGAACACTGATTTATGTCCCGAAGAACACAAAGATTCCACGACCTATCCAGATCGTAAATTTACTTCATTCGGATCGTCCGATGATGGTCAACCGCCGGGTACTGGTCATCCTGGAAGAAGGGGCAGAAGCAAATCTTCTGTTCTGTGATGATTCCGTGGATGATATTTCCTTCCTGACTACGCAGATCATTGAAGCGTATGTCGGGAATAATGCCAGTCTGAAGTTGAACTGTCTTGAGAAAACTCACGTCAAGAATACCCGGGTCAGCAATGTATACATTCAGCAGCAGGCAGACAGCCATGTCACCCATAACGTGATCACTCTCCATAATGGAATTACACGTAACAAACTCGATCTGGTTTTCAAGGGTGAGGGGGCTGAATGTTTCTGTAATGGATGTGTTCTGGCGGATAAGAGCCAGCATGTTGACAATAATACACTGATCGACCACCAGGTAGGCCACTGTACTAGTAACGAACTTTATAAGTATGTCCTTGATGATAAGGCCAAGGGCGCTTTTGCAGGCCGTGTACTGGTACGGCATGGATCAGAAAAGACTACTGCACAGGAGACAAACCGTAATCTGGTAGGCACGAAGGAAGCTCAGATGTACTCTCAGCCTATGCTGGAGATCTACGCAGATGATGTAAAATGCTCTCATGGTTCTACCGTGGGGCAATTGAATGATGAGGCAATGTTCTATATGGAACAGCGTGGTGTCTCCCGTAAGACTGCCCGTGCTCTTCTGGAGCGAGCCTTTATCAATGAAGTGATCGATAAGATAGATCTGATACCGCTTCGTGACCGTCTGCGCTATCTGGTAGAGAGACGTTTCGACGGCACTCTGAGTAAATGTGCCGGTTGCAGGTTATGCAAATAAGATCGTTTGCGTGTCGTTCAGATCGTTCAGAGAGAAGAAATAACTTTTCTTTCTGTTTAGAGAAAGGATACAAGATATGTATGATGTAAATAAGGTCAGAAAAGACTTCCCTATCTTAGAGAGGAAGATATATGGCAGACCTCTGGTATATCTGGATAATGCCGCTACCACTCAGAAGCCTCTGTGTGTGCTTGATGCAATGCGTGAGGAATATCTGAATGTGAATGCCAATGTACATCGTGGCGTACACTGGATGAGTCAGCAGGCTACCGAGTTGCATGAGGCTGCCCGCGAAACGATACGAAAATTTATCAATGCCGGTTCAACTTCGGAAATCGTATTCACCAGAGGGACTACAGAAGGTGTTAATCTGGTAGCGTCTACCTTCAGTGATGAATTTCTGAATGAGGGTGATGAGGTTATCGTTTCTGTGATGGAGCATCATTCGAATATTGTTCCATGGCAGTTGCAGGCCAAAAAGAAAGGTCTCCGGTTAAAGGTCATTCCGATGACGGACAAAGGCGATCTGATGATTGATGAATACAAAAAGTTATTCACAGACAAAACTAAGTTTGTCAGTATTACCCATGTCAGCAATGTCCTGGGGACCATCAATCCGGTGAAAGAAATAATCAAAATCGCTCATGAGCATGGTGTGCCTATATTAGTAGACGGTGCTCAGAGCACACCTCATTTCAAAGTAGATGTGCAGGATCTGGATTGTGATTTCTTCGTATTCAGCGGACATAAGATTTACGGTCCTACAGGTATCGGCGTGCTCTATGGCAAAGAGCAATGGCTGGAGAAGTTGCCACCTTATCAAGGTGGTGGTGAGATGATTGACCATGTGAGTTTTGAAGGTACTACTTTTGAAAAGCCACCGTTGAAGTTTGAAGCAGGTACGCCTGACTATATCGCGTCTCATGGTCTGGCTACAGCCATTGATTATGTAAACAAGTTGGGAATGGATAATATAGAAGCCCATGAGAAGGATCTGACCCAATATGCCATGCACAAGTTGGGTGCAATAGAAGGGATGCGTATTTTCGGTCAATCCGAACATAAGGATGCCGTCGTGAGTTTTCTGGTAGGCAATATCCATCACATGGATATGGGAACATTACTTGACCGTCTCGGCATTGCCGTTCGTACAGGCCATCACTGTGCTCAGCCACTGATGGACCGTCTGGGAATACTCGGCACAGTCCGCGCCAGTTTTGCACTTTACAATACCCGTGAGGAAATCGACGTGTTGACTGACGGAATAGAGCGAGTCCGGAAAATGTTTTAGTTGGTGAAGTCTGTATTTACCTATTTAATAAGGTGAAAATCTTTTCGCCTTATTATTATCAGGTAAGGAAACTTCATCATGTTTATCTGTTTGCAAGTGTGGTATTATTTGCTGTATTGAACAGTAAGACTGAACGATTAAAAATCTTTTAGATGATACACGGTTTAATTCCTCATCTTTATCAAAGTAGGATTGAGTGCGGTTGTGATGAGGCCGGTAGGGGATGTCTGGCAGGAAGCGTGTATGCAGCTGCCGTCATACTGCCAGCAGATTATGATAATTCAGAATTGGATGACAGTAAAAAACTCTCTCCCGGAAAACGTTATGAGCTGAGAGAACAGATTCAGAAAGATGCCGTAGCCTGGGCCGTGGGTATCGTCTCTCCGGGGGAGATCGATCAGATTAATATCCTCCATGCGAGTTTTCTGGCCATGCACAAAGCCATCGACCAGTTGGATGTATTGCCACAGGTCTTGATTGTCGACGGGAATCATTTCGATCCCTATTATCCTTTAGAGAAAGAAGGAGACCGGAGTGCCGTAGCTTTACCTTTTAAAACGATTGTCAAGGGAGATGGGACCTATCAGTCAATAGCAGCAGCCAGCATACTGGCAAAGACATACCGTGATGATGAGATGGACCGTCTGGACGGCTTCTATCCTGAATATGACTGGAAAGACAATAAGGGTTATCCTACCCAGAAGCATTGTGACGCAATCTTGAAATATGGAATTACCTGTTATCATCGCAAAAGTTACCATTTTGGAGGCAGGAGACTTTTGGATATTAAAGATGCTGATCACTCTCCTTTTTCTGGATAGCAATTTAACTCATATCACGCATTTGAGAGTTTTTTATGTCAATAGGGGGTTTAAAGATGAAAAAATATCTGTTATTTCTAATGTTCTTAGGTTGCTTGTCCGTAAATCTCCAGGCACAGTCTAAACAACCGACAAAACCTTTGATAACTGATCATTGGGTGGGTACATGGGCTACTGCCCAGCAGATTCCGGTGAAAGAATTTATGCCTTATAATAACAATCTGACTAATCGGTCAGTGCGTCAGGTTGTAAAAGTTTCCATCGGAGGGAATATCATCCGCTTGAAGATTTCCAATGAACTGAGTTCTCAACCTCTTGATATTCGTTCTGTTTATGTAGCTTACACAACAGATGACTTTGCCATCTATACAAAATCGGCGAAATATTTCAAATTCAATAAAAACTATACCGTTACTGTTCCTGCCGGGCAGGCGGTCTGGAGTGACGGTTTGCCTTTCGATTTAAGGCCTCTGTCACGTTTGACCATTACGATCAATTATACCAAGGCTCCCAAAAGGCCTACGGTTCACATGGGCTCCCGTACAACCTCTTATATTATGCAGGGTGTAACAGATGCCCATACAGACTTTGCAAGTTCATTCAGAGAAGACCACTGGTTTAATATTGCAGGCATCGATGTCTGGAATGACAGTGCCCGAAGCCTGGCAATTATCGGCAATTCGATTACTGACGGCAAGTGTTCTACTACCAATGGGCAGGACCGTTGGCCGGATATCTTGTCAGAAACATTGCAGGATAAATATAATGTTAAGGATTTAGGCATTTTGAATTTAGGTATCGGGAATAATCGTGTCACACTTCCAGGAGGCTTTGGCTATGTGGC
>DAIPMC010000084.1:0-11702 GCA_036768895.1 Prevotella sp.
AACGGTATATGCTGTTCAGTCAATGACCATAAAACATTCTGCCTTGTTTGAGAATAAAGTCGGACGATTTGAATATACTCACATTGACGAAGAGGCTTTTTCTGTAGGCCTGTGTCAGATACAAGAAGGCGATGATGTCTATATTATGGCTTCACCTGAAAAAGCACTTTGCGATCTGATTGCCAATACTCCACAACTGACTTTGAGATATATAAAAGAGGCTCGTGAATATCTTGAGGAAGATATTCGAATGGATATGGATGCCTTCCAAAAAATGCACAAGGAGGTATTTGAAGCCTATATTCAAGTTGGTAAAAAGGCACGGTCTATACAAACGGTATTAAAATTATTATTGAAGCAATGAACGAAATTTATCAGAATATGCTTTCAGTCTATGATGTCTCTACAGATCAAAACAGACGTAATGCAGAATTTGAAGTGAGCCAACAGGTAATCCTGGCTGGGTTGTACCAAGGTGGTTTTTTTGAACATGCTGCATTTTATGGAGGTACTTGTCTCAGGCTTTTTCATGGATTACAGCGTTTTAGTGAGGATATGGATTTCTCATTGATATCCCCTAATAAGAATTTTGACTTCACTAAATTTTTTCAACCGATCATTGAACAATTCAATTATCTGGGAAGGAAGGTTGATATAACGAAGAAGAAGAAAAGGAACTCTGGAAGAGTAGAGCCTGCATTTCTAAAAGACAATACAGATGTGTATGATGTAAAATTCAGAACGGAGAAGTCTATTCGCATTAAGATAGAAGTGGATACTCAACCTCCTTTGAAATTTAATACTGAACAGAAGCTGTTGCTTCAGCCTGTATCATTTATGACCAGATGCTTCACACTCCCGGATCTTTTCGCCGGAAAGATGCATGCACTTGTATTCAGGACTTGGAAGAATAGGGTAAGAGGAAGGGACTGGTATGATTTTGAATGGTATGTACGCCATAATGTATCATTGGATTGGACACACCTGCACGAAAGAATACGCCAGTTTAATGGGGAAGATATGAGTCAGGAGGAATTTAAGTCCCTTTTGAAGGAGAGATTGGCATTGACTGATGTCAAGAAGGTAAAAGAGGATGTGCTGCCTTTTATTAAGAATCCAAAAGATCTTGATATGTGGTCAAATGCCTATTTTCTTCAACTTGCAGATTTGATAAAGGTCATATAGAAGGATTATCAGTGGAAGTGGAGTGGACTCCCTGAATTTTCTTTGTTTCAACAAATCTATGGGATGTGCCTATGCCATCGCCAGGGAAATGATGAAGCAACTTCCTTTATCCATTTCGCTTTCTACATGGATAGTCCCTCCATGTGCTTCAACAAAATCACGTGATATAGCAAGACCGAGCCCGCTACCTTGTACTTTTGTCCCCGGGACACGGAAATAATGGTCAAAGATACTTTCATGATACCGTTTATCTATCCCCTTTCCGAAATCTCTCACATACATTTCAATGTGACTGTGATCTGATTGTCGTGCTCCGATGATAACACGACCGTTCTCGTAAGAATAATGAATAGCGTTACTGACCAGATTAGTCAGTACCCAAGCAATTTTCTCACTATCGACGAACAATTTTCCGATTTTTCCATTATCCGGGTATTCTACTTCTATATGTATTCCGAATCTTTCGGCTTGTACCCTGTTGGCTTTTATGGCGTATTCGATCAGTTCTATCGGCTTCGTTATTTTAGGTTTCAGTTGCAGTTTTCCACTTTCCACCTTAGTGATATTCAGCAACTCGCCGGTGATATTCAGCAATCGTTCACTATTATCTTTGATACTTTCTGCAAGTTCCTTCTGCTCGTTCGAAAGTTTTCCTACTCGTTCATCTTCCAATAGTTGCAGACTCATCATAATAGCTGAGATAGGAGTTTTCAGTTCATGAGAGATGGTAGAAATGAACGTAGTCTTGGCGGCATTGAGTTCCTGATATTCTGTTACATTCTGTAGCAGGATGACATATCCCATTCGGGTATTCTGGTTCTTATCCTGTGGCAGTTCAATATGCAGGTATTCTACTTTAAAATAATTTTCCTTGTCGTTCGAGTATATGCTTAAAGGTGACTTTTTGGCTGAGAGAAGGTCTCCTTTTTCATTTTCATTTAGGACACCACGTATAAGTTTCCTCAGTAAGTCATTGCTTATAGAGATGTCTTCTGCAGATTTCCCGATAAGAGTATTGCCTTTCAGATTAAGCGTCTTTAAAGCCTCGTCGTTGATGAAAAGTATCTTCATGCTATTGTCAAGTCCAATGATGGGTTCTTTCATGGAGTTGATTACCGTTTCAAGGTAGCGTTTTGATGCCATAAGGTCAGTCAGTGTGCTGTGATAGTACTCCGAAAGACGCTTGGCCATGATATTGAAATTAACCGATGCTTCCTGAAGTTCGTGGCTGCCCTGTAGATTCAGAGTCACATCATAATTTTTGTCAGCGATCTGTTGGATGGCATTGATGATTTGTTTGATAGGTGCATTGATGGAATTAGGTGTCTTGAAAAGCAGGAACAATCCGATAGCAATACATATTCCACCGATGACCAACACCCATAATAATGCACGGTCAAGCCCGATATTGGCATTGGGGCTATTCGGCTCTGCAGCTGTAAGTATCTGAAGATAAACGACAGAAAGCGACACCAGCAATATGATCATGGACACCAGTGTACCTATAGATAATGTTAACTTTGTCTTTATGTTCATAAAGTTCGTTTTAAATTATGCAATAATAACTAAATCGATTTTATTCTGAGATAAATAATGTAGAAATTTACGATATTTTATGATATTCCACAACGAATCAGGCAGTTTGAATGCAGGTTGCCCCATACACACATTTGTAATATCATATTTTTTGCAGATCTGGATGATAGCATCGGTTATATTGTTTGAAGTGATTCTCTCGACCTTTCCTCCAAGTTCTTCCACAAGTTCAAAGTGATGGATCAGATGCCTTTGGGAGGCAAGGTCTATCTTTTCGGGTTTTTCCTTTCGAGTCTGCACATATAATGCAACAAAAGAGGTGTTATTATGCCTTGCCAGACGGTATGCTTTTCGGATGATATGCCTTGGCGTACCATTATTGCTGCTGATGCAGGCTAATATCTTTTTACCTTTTATACCGTATGTCTCCGATGACACGTTGGCCACTTGATTCTCAACGCTCAATGCAACCTCCTTTAGCGCAAGTTCTCTCAGTTGTAAGATATGATCAGCCCTGAAAAAATGATCCAAAGCAGTCTGTATTTTATTTATGGTATATATTTTCCCCGCTTTCAGACGATTGATGAGTTCATCAGAGGTAAGATCAATGTTCACTACTTCGTCTGCTTCCTGGATGACCTTGTCTGGTATTCGTTCCTGGACGTCAATACCAGTGATCTTTCTGATTTCTTCTTTCAGGCTTTCTATATGCTGAATGTTCACGGCCGATAGGACGTTGATGCCAGCATCGAGCAGTTCTTCTACATCCTGCCACCGTTTGGTATTACGGCTGCCACTCACATTACTATGGGCGAGTTCGTCTACGATGACGAGTTCCGGATGTATCAAGAGGATGGAATCAACGTCCATCTCTTCTATCTCCTTACCCTTATAAAATAGTTTTCTTCTTGGGATTATGGGCAGCCCTCTCAATAATTTCTCTGTATCCTGCCTGCCGTGGGTTTCCACATATCCGATCTGGACATCAATACCGCTTTTCTGTATATCATGTGCATCTTGGAGCATACGGTAAGTTTTGCCTACACCGGCAATCATACCGATGTAGAGTTTGAACTTACCTCTTCTGGATCGTTGTATGAGGTCTAGAAAATGTCTTACGTTGTCTTCTTTCTCATTCATGCTTGCTGTCTTTATCCAATGCAATATTCAGTTTGAGGACATTAATCTTCGACGGTCCGAAGAGTCCGAGTAAAGGCCTTTCTATGACACTGTCTACGATAGCCTTTACTTTTGCCTGCTTCAAACCGCGGGCCTTAGCCACACGTCTGATTTGTATGTAGGCAGACTGGATCGTGATGTCCGGATCCAGTCCGGAACCACTTGCTGTGACCATCTCTGCAGGGACATCCTTGCGCCTGAGATAGGGGTGGTGTTTCATGAAAAAGTTGATGCGGTTATTTACTCCGGCAAGATATTGCTTGTTTGTCACACCCTTGTTGCTCCCGCCTGAACGGGTTGCATCGTATCCTTTGTCACCGGCACATGAGGGGCGCCCCCAGAAATACAGGTCGCTGGTAAACAACTGTCCTATATTTGCTGCGCCGACTACCTTGCCGTTGAGAGTCAGCATCTTGACATCACCATGATTCGGGCTCGCAACTTTTGCGAATGCCCATAGCAATAACATATAGAACACGCAAAAAAATGCGCATAATACGATGGTAATTCTTATTGATTTCATAAAATTCTTCATGTCTTTTATACTTTTATTTAAAAGAATAGTCCGATGAATAAATCTATGATCTTGATTCCCACGAATGGGGCGATAATACCGCCGAGACCATAAATGAGCAGATTGCGGCGAAGTAGGGCAGATGCACCTATTGGCCTGTATTTTACCCCCTTCAGTGCCAGAGGTATCAGTATGGGTATGATGATTGCATTGAATATCACAGCTGAAAGGATGGCACTCTCAGGGCTGTGGAGTCCCATGATGTTGATGGCTGACAATTCCGGGATAGATAGCATGAAGAGGGCTGGGACGATAGCGAAATATTTAGCAACATCATTGGCTATCGAGAATGTGGTCAATGTACCACGTGTCATTAACAGTTGCTTACCGATCTCGACAATCTCTATCAATTTGGTAGGATCATTGTCCAGGTCTACCATGTTGCCGGCTTCCTTGGCAGCCTGTGTGCCGCTGTTCATTGCTACGCCCACATCTGCCTGAGCCAGGGCTGGTGCATCGTTCGTACCGTCACCCATCATGGCAACCATCTTTCCGGAAGATTGTTCTTTCTTGATATATTCCATCTTGTCTTCCGGTTTAGCCTCGGCAATGAAGTCGTCTACTCCGGCTTTCTGTGCGATATATTTTGCTGTCAGGGGATTGTCACCGGTCACCATAACTGTCTTTACTCCCATTTTCCGTAGGCGCTGGAAACGTTCATTGATACCTGGCTTGATGATATCCTGGAGTTCGATGACTCCCATCACATTCTTATTGATACTTACTATCAGTGGTGTTCCTCCGTTACTGGTAATCACCTTGATAATCTGTTCTATCTTTTCCGGGAAAGGATTACCAGCATGAGTCACGATTGTCCTGATGGCATCAAAGGCGCCCTTTCGTATTTCTGTACCGTCTTTCAGGTCAATGCCAGAGCATTTTGTCTCTGCAGAAAACTTGATCATTCTGCCTCCTGTCGTATTCAAATTATGCATACGCTGTCCTGTGGTCCTGCCAAGTTCTATGATGGACTTTCCTTCCGGAGTATCATCAGCCACAGATGAAAGCATGCAAGTCCTGATAAAGTCCTCCTCGCTGATGCCGTCAGCGGGATAGAAGGCAGTGGCCTTACGGTTGCCTATGGTTATGGTACCAGTCTTGTCAAGTAACAGAGTATCTATATCTCCTGCAGTCTCCACGGCTTTTCCGGATTTCGTGATTACATTGGCACCCAGTGCCCTGTCCATACCGGCGATGCCTATGGCAGAGAGTAGTCCGCCTATGGTCGTAGGTATCAGACATACGAATAAGGATAGGAATGCGGCAATTGTGATGACTGTACCAGAGTAGTCAGCAAATGGCTTTAAGGTGATGCATACGATGATGAAAACTAAGGTGAACATAGCAAGTAATATGGTCAGGGCAATTTCATTGGGAGTTTTCTTGCGAGATGCACCTTCTACCAGGGCGATCATTTTATCAAGAAAACTTTCCCCCAGTTGGGTGGTGACCTTTACAGAGATTTGATCAGAAAGAACTTTCGTTCCACCGGTTACAGAACTTTTGTCACCGCCTGCTTCTCTGATGACAGGAGCAGATTCTCCGGTGATGGCACTTTCGTCAATGGATGCCAGACCTTCTATAATCTCACCGTCTGCCGGTATTATATCGCCGGATTCACAGAAGAAAATGTCACCCTTTTTCAGTTGGGAACTGCTTACTACTTTAATATTACCATCTATAAGTAGTTTGGCAGGAGTCTCCTCTCTGGTCTTTCTGAGACTGTCTGTCTGTGCTTTTCCTCGTGCCTCGGCGATTGCTTCGGCAAAATTAGCAAACAGCAGTGTAATGAGCAGCACTATGAATACTACTGCATTGTAAGCAAAAGAGCCCTGGCTGCTGTTTGCAATGGAATAGAGCATAACGAAGAACATGATGAATGTGCATACCTCAACGGTAAACATGATAGGGTTCTTGATTAACAGCCGTGGATTAAGTTTGACAAACGACTGTTTTATGCTTTCTTTGGCTTGTTCTTTTCGGAACAGCGACGGTTTTCTATTATTGTCCATGACTTTATAAAGTTAAATGTTCTGCTATTGTACTTAATGCCTGCACGGGGAAGAAGGACAAAGCAGCTATGATGATAATGACAGTGAAGGTCATGACACCAAAGGTAACAGTGTCAATGCGCAATGTGCCATTGCTTTCCGGAATATATTTCTTGCCGGCAAGTGATCCAGCTATGGCTACTTGTCCGATGATCGGAATAAATCTCCCTAAAATCAGTACGAAACCACAGGCTATGTCCCAGAACCAGGTGTTGTCGCCCAGACCTTCAAATCCGGAACCGTTGTTGGCTGCCGATGATGTGAATTCGTACAGCATCTCACTCAGTCCATGGTAGCCAGGATTGTTGACCCAACCGCCCTCTCCGGCGACAAACTGCGGGGCATGAACGAAAATGTAAGCGGCGAGAGCCGTACCTGTCAGGATCAGGAACGGATGGAGCAAGGCTACAAGAGAGGCTACTTTCATTTCTTTCGCTTCAACTTTCTTACATAGAAACTCAGGTGTTCGACCGACCATCAGTCCACTGATAAACACAGCAATAATCATAAATGTAAAATAGTTCATCCAGCCTACGCCGACACCTCCGAACCAGGTATTAATCTGCATATTCAGCATCTCTACCATTCCAGAAAGGGGCATCATGGAATCGTGCATGCCGTTTACAGAGCCGTTAGAGGTCGTTGTCGTAGCTATGCTCCATAAGGCTGTTGCCGCTGAACCGAATCTGACTTCCTTACCTTCCATAGAACCGTTGTCCTGAGTGATGCCTAATGCACTGATACGTGGATTTCCGCTAGTTTCCTGGTTGACATTAACACATACCCCAATGAGAAAAGCAATGAACATAACACCGAAGATGCTGTATCCCAACTTCCTTTTTTTGATGTAGAAGCCGAAGGCAAATACCAGTGCCATCGGTATGATGAGAATGGAGGTACATTCAATGATGTTGCTGAGATAGTTTGGATTTTCCAGCGGATGAGAAGAGTTGGCTCCAAAGTAGCCCCCTCCGTTCGTCCCCAGTTGTTTGATGGGAACGATTGCGGCTACAGGACCCTGTGATATTTGCTGTGTCCTGCCTTCCATTGTCGTAATGTTCTCCTTGCCTTTGAAAGTCATAGGTGTTCCATCCAGAATCAGGATGAACCCGACGATCAAGGATAAAGGTAACAGTATGCGTGTGCAACTGAGCACGAGATATTTCCAGAAGTTGCCGATGGTTTTGGAAGTCTTTGCTGCTAAAGCTTTCATGATACCCGCCATGGCTGCCATACCGGTAGCAGCGGTGACAAACTGGAACAGCATGACTACAAATAGTTGGGTGAAATAAGTCATTCCGCTTTCGCCACTATAGTGTTGAAGATTACAGTTTACCATAAAACTGATGCAGGTATTGAATGCCTGGTGGATATTTTGCCCGATATTTCCGTCGGGATTGAGTGGAAGAAAACCTTGTGAAACTAATAGCAGCATGCCCCATAGAAACCAGAACAGGTTGACTGTTAGAAGGGCTCTGAGAAACTGCTTCCAGTTCATCTCTTCATCAGGATTGATCCCGGACAACTTGAATATCATTCGTTCCACTGGCTTCATGAAGTCTAGCAGAGTCTTTTGTTCTTTGTATACCTTGGCAATGTATTTTCCCAATGGAAAACTGATTGCCAGCATCAGTACGATCTGTAAGATGATGCCATAAATTTCACTATTCATGATCTGTGCAAATTAAAATTTTTCAGGTCGGATAATCACATACATCATATAGATGAACATGATACAACCTATAATAAACAAGAATGTGTACATATTTTCCTCCTTTTTACATTTCATCAAACCACTTAATCAATTTGTAGAATAGCAGAAAGCATAAGAGGCCACTCAAGATGCAAACTGTGAAACCGATTGTAAAATGAACCATGTTCTTTCGTTTTTAATGATTAATATATACAGATGAGGTTGCAACGACTGTGCCACATGGCAGACTATCGCTGTAACTGCAATTATATCAATCAATTAAAAATTAAGTAGAGAATCTGGAGAAAATAAAAACCCTTCCATTTTGGAAGGGTTACTATGCTAATTTGAAAAAGAATCGTCAATATGATATTCTTCTATCTTACGATATAAAGTGGTGAGACCAATCTTCAGTAATCGTGCAGCTTTGGTCTTATTGCCTTTGACGTAGGCAAGAACTCTGGCAATATGCCGGCGCTCAACGGCAGCTAAATCCATCGTATCAGATTGGGGACCGCCATTTTCCTGATAAGTCTGCAATTCTAAAGGCAGGTCTTCTGCTGTCAGTTTGCCGTCACAAACTATACATGAACGTTCGATAACATTTTTCAACTCCCGTACATTTCCTTTCCATTCGGCTCTTTTCAGTGTATGGATAAAAGATGGGGTAATGCCATCTATCTCCTTATTCAATTTCTTTGAATAACGTGTCAGGAATAGTTTGGCCAGTGGAATAATGTCTTCCCGCCTTTCCCGTAAGGGTGACAAATGAATTTGAAAAACGGACAGACGGTAGAATAAATCTTCTCTGAAATGGCCTTTTTCTATCTCTTTCGGCAAGTCCTCATTAGTGGCTGAGATAATTCTGACATCCACCTCTGTAGGAATTGTAGCTCCGATCATGAAATATTCGCCGGTTTCGAGTACACGCAGGAGTTTAGCCTGCAAGTCGTAAGACATTTCACCGATTTCATCAAGAAAGAGCGTCCCATGGTTGGCTATTTCAAAAAGTCCCTTCTTTTCTTTCATTGCCCCTGTAAAGGCTCCGGCTTTGTATCCGAATAGTTCACTCTCCAGCAAATCTCTGCTGAAAGCGGAGCAGTTGAGAGCCACAAATGGATGTACCCGACGGTTGCTGCCACTGTGGATTGCCTGTGCAAAGACCTCTTTTCCTGTGCCGGTCTCTCCGGTCAGAAGTACCGAAACATCTGTAACTGCTACTTTTCTGGCCAGTTGAATGGAGGACTGGATACCGGGTGAACTGCCGATGATAGAATCAAAAGTGTAATTAGTAGTTTTCTTTTTCAGAGTTTGATGGTCCCCAGCCTTGTCCATGGCTCTGCTGATGATCGGTATAATCTTATTATTATCATCTCCTTTGGTGATATAGTCAAAAGCGCCGTTTTTGATGGCTTTTACTCCGTCTTCTATGTTTCCATGAGCGGTGAGCATGACAATCTCGCTGTCAGGAGCACATTCCTTCATCTTCGGAATCAACTCAACACCATTACCGTCTGGAAGGAATACATCACAAAGTACAACTTGTGGATAATTCTTTTTCAGTTGGGACATGCCGGTATGGAAATCCTCGGCTTGAAATACTTCATAGCCTTCAAGTTCCATCATCTTTACCAACAACTTGCGTATGATTGGCTCGTCATCTATGATCAGCAGCTTGCTCATATCTTTATCATCAAATGCAACTTATGTGTATTTCTGATTATCTGCGGAGTTGGTCTTCGCGGATAGTCTTTTCAGCTATCTCTTTCTTATATCCTGTTGCATAGAGAGTGATATAGCTGTTGTGCTGACAAAGGTAGCCATAATTACTTTAATATTTCTTATTTCTCTGTAAAAATAGATTATTTTAATGAACTGTATGTGATCGGTGTGAATCAATGCGGAAATAGAATAGTTGATGGTTTATGATAAAATAAACCAATTATGGAGAAAATGTCATCGGATGTTTGTATTATCAGAAAAAGATTCTACTTTTGTATCAGCGAATGGCAGAATCGATTTTCTCCGTACAACAAAACTGGTTCAATGCGAAATAGTCCATTGTGACCAAAATGGTGCATTATGGTATACCGAAATGGTGCATTATGGGGTAGCGAAATGGTGCATTATGGTATAGCAAAATGGTGCATTATGGTCATCCTCCATAGTCAGGCTGACTATGACTGGATTATATTAATCCAACCAACGGGTCTACTTAGTATTTGTAGAGGTTGAGACTTGTACAGGATAAAGTGTTCTGTCAATGGATTTTATTAATATTTTAAAAAGATTTCAGTTATTGTTATTTTTGCAAAAAACAATCAGTATCATGAGAAAGCGATTTCATTTGGCTCTAATTTTATTCATAGCTTTGTTATCTGTTGCTTGTAGAAATGATGTCAGACATTATCATATAGGTGTTTCGCAATGTAGTGAAGACATTTGGAGGGATAAATTGAATAAGGAAATGTTGATGACTAATTACATCAACAATAATGTAGATATAGATATTCAATCTGCTAATGATAATAGCAAGAAGCAGATAGAGCAAATCAATGATTTTATTCGGAAAAAGGTTGATTTACTTATTGTAGCCCCTAATCAGTTGTCATCTATTTCCTCTGCTATTGATAAAGCTTATCGAGCAGGGATTCCTGTGATTATGTTTGACCGTAAAACGAATACGGATAAGTATACGGCATTCATTGGAGCTGATAATGTAGAGGTAGGCAGGTCTATGGGGAAATATATTGCCGGAAAATTAAACGGCAATGGAATAGTGGTTGAGATTATAGGACTAAAAGGTTCTTCGCCAGCTGCAGATCGGCATAAAGGATTTATTGAGGCTGTAAGTAATTATCCTGGAATTCATGTCATTTCTTTGCAGGGAAACTGGAAGGAAAATAATGCTTATGATCTCATGAAGAGATTTCTGCGAAAGAATCCACATATCAATTGTGTTTTCGGGCATAATGATCGTCAGGCTTTTGGTGCTTATCGTGCAGCAAAAGAACAGGGATTGGCTAAGAAAATCATGTTTATGGGGGTAGATGGTTTGCCTACCAGGGGTGGTGGTATCGAATGTGTTCAAAAAGGGATCTTCACCGGCACTTACATTTATCCTACCCGTGGAACGGAGGTGATGAACTTGGCCAAGAAAATTCTGGAGCATAAGCCATACCATCGAGAAAATCTTCTCAAATCGTTTGTCGTTACCAAAGACAATGCTGATATGGTAATGATACAGAATCAGGAATTGGAACGGCAAGGACAAAACATAGATTTGCTGCATCATAAAGTAAGTTCATATCTGAAAAGTTATAATAATCAGAAAATAATTATCTTCTTATGTGTTATTCTTGTTATATTGCTTCTTGTTAGTTTGTTGAGCGTTTATCGTATACACCTTACTCGTATTCGCATGAATGAGAAAAAAGAAGCAATGGCAAAGGCACAGTTGACCTTTTTTACAAATGTGAGCCAT